>CAZEZR010000086.1:0-9528 GCA_964516465.1 uncultured Thiopseudomonas sp.
CGCTTGATAAAAGCAAAATTCGTTTTCTTCTTCTTGAAGGTGTTCACCAGAACGCTATTGATACACTGAATGCGGCTGGATATACCAATATTGAGTATATTACCGGCGCATTACCAGAAGCAGAATTAAAAGAAAAAATCGCTGATGCCCACTTTGTTGGCATTCGCTCACGCACGCAACTCACTGAAGACGTTTTTGAGTGTGCACAGAAACTGATTGCAGTGGGTTGTTTCTGCATCGGTACCAACCAAGTTGACCTCAATGCCGCTCGCGAGCGTGGTATTGCTGTGTTTAACGCACCTTACTCCAACACCCGTTCGGTGGCTGAGCTGGTGTTAGCGCAAGCTATTATGCTGATCCGTGGTATTCCACAGCGCAGCGCTGCTTGTCACAATGGCGGCTGGATGAAAAGCGCTACTGGCTCCTTTGAAATCCGCGGCAAAAAGCTCGGAATCATCGGCTATGGCTCAATTGGTATGCAATTTTCAGTGCTGGCTGAAGCCCTTGGTATGGATGTGTTTTACTACGACATCATCACCAAGCTGCCCATAGGCAATGCGACTCAAGTAGCAACCCTAGATGAGCTGCTGGCCATGTCTGACGTGGTTTCTTTGCACGTGCCAGAACTGCCCTCCACTGAGTGGATGATTGGCGAGAAAGAAATTCGCAAGATGAAAAAAGGCAGTATTTTAATGAATGCTGCCCGCGGTACTATCGTAGTTATTGATGCTTTAGCTGAAGCCATTAAAGACCGCCACCTGTCTGGTGCTGCCATTGATGTCTTCCCAGTTGAACCGCGCTCCAACGGCGAAGAGTTTGAAAGCCCGTTGCGTGGTTTGGATAATGTGATTTTAACCCCACACATTGGCGGCTCAACCCAAGAAGCACAGGCCAATATTGGTCTAGAAGTGGCTGAAAAACTGGTCAAGTACAGTGATAACGGTACCTCCGTATCCTCAGTTAACTTCCCAGAGATGTCGCTACCTTCGCACCCTGGTAAGCACCGTATCCTGCATATTCACCAGAATATCCCAGGTGTTATGGGCGCGATTAACAAGGTGTTTGCTGATAACAAAATCAACGTCTCCGGCCAGTTCTTACGCACTGACGAAACCGTTGGTTATGTGGTAATTGATATTGATGCCGAACACTCTGAGCTGGCATTAAGCAAGCTGCAAGAAGTTGAAGGTACTATGCGCTGCCGTATTCTGTACTAAGCACTGCATTTTGCGTCACCCAAGGGAAGCTGCGGCTTCCCTTTTTTATGTCTGCAAATTAAAACAGCCTCGAGCGCAACTGATCCAGATGATTGAGCAGCAAGACCTTGAAACATAATGCTCTGGATAATTGATGTGCCTAAATGCGCCTGTCCTGCAGTCTGCAATGCGGTCGATGGCCGAGCCGAACTTCAAGACTGCTAAGCTCGGCGTAAAAACCAGCCGGTCATGGATAAGCGATCGCGAGTTGCTGGCAACACCTCATGGGGCCATTGCGCTGACATAAACACTACCAGCGTAGCGGCTTGCGGCAGCACATCGTGGATACACTCATCAGCTAAATACATACGCAACTCGCCGCCATACTCGGGCAACCAATCTTCATTTAAATACAGCACGCAACTGACTGCTCTGCGATCATCGTCACGAAAACGATCTAGATGTTTTTTATAAAAAGCGCCTGACGGATACATGGCAAAATGGCTTTCAAACTCTGTTAAACCTAAAAACAACGTTTGATTCAGCGCCAAGCGCAATTGCTCCATAATGTCTAAATAACGATCAATAACGCTATTCTGCCCCGCTTCCAACCATTGAATTTTATCGCCACGGATGCCTGAATGAACAACTTTAGCCACCCCACGGCCAATACCAGCGAACTCTAATTGTCCTCGTTGCGCACGTTTGCGGCACTCTTTAGCCAGTTGTGTTGTCAGATCTGTAGGGATAAAAAAAGCCTGTTGTGACCAGCCCTGTGTGGCCAAATCATCAATGATGCGCGCAGACCATGGTGCAATTGCTAATGTATTCATATTTTTCCCAAATAAAAAGCTTAAGATACGTACTTTCAACGCTGTTTAGTGCCGATTAAGCCTGCATAATATGCTGAGTTTTTGTTGGCCACATATGTATTTATGCAATCACCCTGCAGCCACCGCATATAAGACGGTGGAATTGGCGTAGCAGGTACTTTTAATACTATTTTCTAGGGGATTTATATGCGATTTTTATTGTTTTTTTGCGTGTTACTCAGCAGCCCCAGTATCTTCGCTGATGCTTATATCGATTTATATGAAACAGCCGGTTGGCCTCAGCAACAAGCCCATTTTGCCAGCGCTGTTAAACAGACTCAGCTGCGTTATCAAGACACCTTGCCCAGTGCTGTTTACCAAGCTTTAGTCAATAATAGCAATAAACGCTTTGCTGCGGACGCCATGCATCAGCGCGCGCAAAGCATCTTACGTGAACAACTGCATAATCCAGAAGCAGCCTTAGCTTTTTTTAGCTCTGAGAGTGGGCGTAAAATCATTGCTGCTGAAGTTGCTGCCTCACATCCTCAACAACTTAACCGTTACGCGGCTGGATTACCCCACATAGAGGCCAATGCAACACGTCGCTTACTGGTGCGCCACCTGAGCAATGCTCTACCTGCCAGTCAAGCCGGCGCTGAAGTGACTTTAGCCTTAGGCAGTGTAGCAGCTGACAGCCTGAGTCAAATGCTGCCCGGGCTGATGAGCTCTACGCAAACCACAGCTTTACTCAACACGCAACGCCAGCGTTTAGTCACAGAAATGGACGTCAATATGGATAACACTTTGTTGCATGTTTATCGCAATTTATCTGACCCTGAGCTGGAGGAGTTGGTTAACTTTGCCCAGTCAGAAGCGGGACAAGCCTATTATCAAACCGCTTTAAAAATGCTCCAAGCCAGCTTGCGTGACACTTAAATCAGTTGGCCGGCGCAGCCGATCAGGTCAGCCGCGCACTTAAAAAACTAAATATTTGTTCACGCAGCGCCAGATCCTCGTTGACCAAATGATGCCGAGCTGCAGGCAAACGCAGTATGCTTGGCGCAGCAAACTTATCCTCTAGAACTGTTAGGTTATGCTGCCAATCAACGGTTTTATCCCCTTCCCCTTGAATAATAATGGGGCTACGTCCACTGGGCTTAGCTTGTTCAATATACTCAATCCATTGCGCCAAAGCCCCCACCCATGCGGTTGGCAATACCTGCGCTTGCAAAGGGTCCTGGCGGATAAACTCGATAAACTGCGCATCACTGGAGTTCTCTGAATAGCGTCGCGGAATACTGCTACGAAAAGGTTTAATCAGCTGATAAAGCAGTTTTGACTGCTGCCAAGCCCGTGGCCGCACTAAGGGCGCCAGTAAAATAGTTTCACCTAACTGACTTAACGGCTGTTGGGTCAGCAAGTAATCTAACGCAATCGCCCCACCGGTACTTTGCCCAAGAATGTGCCAAGGTTTGGGTAAGCCTAACTCCTGAGCCTTAGCCAACATTGCCTGCAAAACCTGTTGATATTCGCTAAAACTATTGATGCTCGCGCGCGCACCGCTGGACAGTCCATGCCCGGGCAAGTCACAAGCCAGCACGGCAAAGCCTTGCGCCAAAGCCCACTGAAAAACATGGCCATATAAACCCATATGATCGTAATAACCATGCAACACAAATAAGCTCGCTACTGCTTGTACCGGTCGACAGACTTGCATAGCAATGCGGTAACCCGACACTTCAACCGCGCCCAAGCGACAGTCCAGATCGCTATTGTGCTGAGCAAAATCAATTTGATAGAAGCGCCGCCAAGCTTGAGCCAGCTCTGGATCAACACTATGAGTCTCCAGCGCGGGTAACATACGCTGTAAAGCATGGTGATCAAATTCAGCCATCTACTTACCTCTTAGTTCACCGATGCTGCGACATTCTGTGACATATAGATTTTGCGCATCCCATGGCACTCTATACTACCTTGTACGTGCGGTATTTATGAATAGAACGACTGTGAAAAAAATATTGATTGGTATCGCTATGATCCTCTGGCTGGGCTCCATGGTGACTGGCTTGTGGTGGTATAAAACACGCTTTATCCGTCCTTTTAGCGAAACCACTGCGGTTTTCAGTGGCCAACAATTACGCTTGCCGAGCAGTTTAGCGGGGGCTGGTAAAATTCGTTTTGTACATTTCTGGGATCCCAGTTGCCCATGCAATGTGGGCAATCAACAGCATCTGGTAGAAATGCTTGAGCGTTATGCTGGTCAGGTTGATTTTTTTCATCTGCAAAAACCCGCTAGCAGTGGTCAATTACCTAAGGCCTTGCGCAGCATGCGCCACCTTAGCGGCCTACCCGGCGCAGAAGACTTACCGGCCAGCCCCGCTGTCGCAATTTGGGACCAGGCAGGACAGTTAGCCTACTTTGGCCCTTACAGTGAAGGCGCTGTCTGCAACTCCAGCAATAGTTTTATCGAGCCGGTGTTGGATGCCTTGCTAGACCAGCGTCCGGTAGCAGCGGCGAACACTTTAGCCGTGGGTTGCTTTTGTGACTGGCAGCCGGTCAATGACCCGTAATAGCAAGCAAAATCTATGCTAGGATGTTTATCCAAACACGGCCACAATTATCACAATTAAAGCCGTCCACTCATCTTTATCAGTGGAGTATAATCATGGAACCGCATCCCCTATATCAAAAGATTTTACGTGAAAATCACCTGTTTTCAGCTCTAAGTGATCATCAGTTGGCTCAATTGTTAGAAGAAAGTCAATTACGCAATTTAGAAAAAGGCGCTTATGTCTTTCGTCAAGGTGAGGCCTGCAGTCATTTTGGTTTTATTATTTCTGGCAGTGTAAAGATTTATCGACTGACACCTGATGGGCAAGAGAAAGTCTTTGATGTGGTCGGTGAGCGTGCCACCTTTGCTGAAGCCATGATGTTTATGGGCACTGGCAACTATGTCGCCACCGGACAAGCGGTGCTGCCAACCCAATTATTATGGTTGTCTGCTGCCGCTTATACTCGCTTGCTACGTGAAAACACTGAAACCAGTATGGCTCTGTTAGGGGCGTTATCCATACGTTTACATCAGCGTTTAAATGAGATTGAAATTCTCTCCTTAAAAAACGCTACCCACCGAGTCATTCGTTATATTTTGTCGCAAGCTTTAAAGGCATGCAGCCGCTGTGACACGCAAAGCTTCGAACTGCCCATGGCCAAGCGGCTGGTTGCTGGTCATTTATCCATTCAGCCAGAAACCTTCTCGCGTATTATTCATCACTTGAGCGATCAAGGCATTATTCGTGTGGAAGGCCGCCTGATCTGTATTTTGGATAGTGAGCGTCTGGAAAATTACGAATAAAACATCCTTGATAGCTATCAAGCGTTCAGCCCCACACTGTATGGCAGACTTTGCACAAAGGAGTATTCATTATGCCTACTTGTTTGTACTGCCAACATGATAATCCAGCTGAGCAATCCATCTGCGATAACTGCGGCATGAACCTGCCAGAACATACTGAGCGTAATCAGGCGCAACGTCTTTTACGCTTTAAGCTATTTGTGATTGGTTTAGTTATTTTTTGCGCGATTATGATTGTCTGGTTACCCCGCAGTAATCCCGCTGGAGGTTAGCTGGGTTTTATTTGGCTGCTGCGACTTTGCCAAAACACCGCCAGCAGCACGATAAAACTTAAGCTCCACAGCAGTGCCGCGCCTAATAGCCACATACTGCTCTGCTGTCCTAGCAACGCAGGGATAACCCGCAATGCAGCTGCACAGTTAACCAACACCCCAGCCACGTGACTCAATGGCCGTGCATTTGGATCACGGTAGCGTTGGATCAACTGGGTGCGTGCCATAACCGTTAAGGTCAAAGTACCAAGAGCACCAACAGTGATTGCATGCACCCCTGCGCTGAGTAGCGCCGGTTTAAACAGCAGCGCAGCACCCAGCAAGCACAAACCTATGGCCAGCCAAGCATAGCCAGCAGCCAGTAATAATAAATCAGCTCGATCACGGCAATACCATAACTGCCAGCGCGCTAGGCGTAGCGCGGTTAACACGCCACTGACTAACACCAATCCACCCGCCAATCGCTCACTCAATACGCTGGGCAAAGGATACAGCGCCAGCGCAGCAAAGAGCAGGATAAGCACAGCCCCTTCAATATTGGGTTGCACCCGTGCCTGCAAGGTACGTTTTTGACGCAATAAGTGGCCAGCCACTGCCGGCGCAATAATGCGCCCGCCCATAAAGAACATCAACAAGGCTAAACCCAGCAATAACTCAACCACTAGGGTGTGGCCTTGCCAGCTGGGTTGCGCAGCAAAAACCAGCAACAGACATAAAATCACCACTAAGGGCGCAATAGTTTTATTGCGCCATTTTTTTGCGGAACGGGCAAAGCGCGGCACAATCCAAGTGGCAGTTAAGCCCGCCACCGCTAAGGCAGCAGCCCAAGCCAAAAAACTTCCAGGAAAAAATAAAAAACCAATCCGTGCCAACAGCCAAACCACAATTAATAGCAAGACTTTGCGCCCTACCAAGGGGCCGAGTAAATATCCAGCCACCACCAGCATCCCATAGCCAATCAGCAATTCATGGGCATGGCCAAAGATACTGTATAAACCAACTGGCGCTGGTATGCCTAGCAATAACGCTAAAGTCGACCAAGGCATCACTAGCGCGGCATAAGCAGCGGCCAGTGGAAACAAGTAACGGCTCGCAGGTGTTTTGCGCTTTTTTACTGATTGTTGAGCGCTGCTGTGTGGCACTACAAGCCCCTCTTAATTAACGGGGTTTGCGCCCCTGTACCTTGCTCGCTACTGAGTCAGCTGACGGTAGAGCTGCGGCAAACGTGTCGGTAAATGCTCGGGCTCACGAATCAACGTGTAACCATTGGCACCAAACATATAGGGTAGATAGTCAGCGGCCTCACGGTCAATGGTAATGCAAAAAGGCACTAAGCCAAGCTTTTGCGCTTCCAACACTGCCTCACGCGTATCCTCAACGCCATAACGGCCTTCATAAAGATCTAAATCATTGGGCTTACCATCGGTCACCAACAGCAGAACCCGGCGCTTATGCGGACGGTCTTTCAGCAAGGCACTGGCCTGACGAATTGCTGCCCCCATCCGAGTATAGTAACCCGGCTTTAAACCTTGAATGGTGCCGCGCACAGTATCTTCATAGCGCTGATCAAAACGTTTAATTTCTTGCATACGCACTTGGTGGCGACGCAGCGAAGAAAACCCATACAGAGCGAAGTCGTCACCCACCGCGGATAAGGCTTCGCCAAACAACAACATACTATCCGCCACCACATCAATGACTCGGCGCTCATCATTGATATGCGCGTCCGTTGACATGGATAAATCCGCTAGCAACAAGCATGACAAATCACGCTGCTGCTGACGTTTTTCCATAAATAAGCCGCGCTCAGCGACCTGGCCGTGCTGACGTTCCACATGAAAATCCAAACAGGCTTGCAAATCCAGCTCATCGCCTTGCGGCTGCTGATGCAACCAGCGTGGCTCACTGCGTAAATTCTCAAACTGGCGACGAATGCGCCGCGCTAACTGACTCAAGCGCAACGGTAAAGGAGCCGCCTCCTGATCACGGGGCTGCATCATCTGCACATTGACAAAATCGTCTTGCAACGCATTTTTACGGAAATCCCACTCAGGCAGCTTAATCCCTTCCCCCAGCGGAATATCATCAATATCCGCCGGTGGTAAATCCAAATGTAATTTTAAACCACCGCCTTTACGCTTACGCTTACGGGATAAGGCAATTTCATCTAAATCATCGGCGACCCGTGCCGCATCAAGATCTTCGCTGTCATCCCCACAGCGATCAACATCAATATGCTCTGACCAACTGAACAGGTTTTCTAAGCGAAACAACAATAAGCCTTCTTTGCCAGAGTTATCTTCAACTCGTGACGCCTGTTTACGCGCATCACGGCCTTCACCCTGCGCACCACCCACCAGATCCCCTTCGTCCTCCTCTTCTTCCAACTCACTGGCTTGTGGAGAGCCGAGGTTTTCCGCAGGGTACAACCACAGCGGCAACGGAAACGGTGCGCGCTCAGTGACCGGAAAATCTACCACACTACCCGGCTCCAACAGAGCTTGACGTAAAGCGCGCTCTAAAGCGGCTTCATTTTTCTTTAATGAACTGGGTTCTGGACGTAGTGCCAAATGTGCCTCAAGCAAGCGCTGATAACGTGAGCGCATGGCTGGGTACTGTTCCAACAAATGCTTGGTCCAGCGCTGATTATCCCGCCCCCAGTGGCGCATTTTATCCGAGGTGGCTGCCAATAATGCCAGCCAACGGTACAGATCTCGATTCAGATCCGGGTCAGGGTACACCGCCAAACTGGCCGGCAAGCGTAAGTTTTCCGCATCAGCCCATGCCACCGCTAATTGCTGACTGCTGCCAGCCACTTGTTGAATTAATGAGCGTCGCAAGACCATTTTTCGTGCACTGGAGGCCTCGACAGCAATTCCGGACGCACCGCCTAACGCACGAAACAGCACGGCTAAAGAGCGCTGCATATCCTCCAGCTCAACCCGCGCCTCTGGAAAGCCTGGGTCAGCGCGACGGGTAATAAACCGATGCCAAATTTCACCGGCCCATTCTTCAACTTCTACACCAATACCCATATTCAACCTCACTTACGGTTACTGCAGTTGTTGCCAGTAGACCGCTAAAACAACTTCGGCCCGCTGTACAAGCCGGGCCGAAGATCGTTACATCATCACGTTAACTGACGTAATTATGCATGCCCAACGGTCGTTGCAGTCACTAACTCTGCGCGTCCACGTTGACGGAAGCTCAACAGATAACTAACCAAGCCGATCAAGAACACCACCCCAGCAGCTAAACGCAACCAGTAGAAGATAAACAATTGATCCTGCGTCGCCATAAAGCCTAATGCTGCTCCATCCTCGGGAATCCGTTGCAGCCAGATTTGTACCACACCGGCGGCGGATAAGAACAGCGTGATAAAGATCATGCTGATGGTCATTAGCCAAAAGCCCCACATTTCCAGTACTTGCGCTTTATTATCAGCAGCTTCACCAAGACCACGTAGTTTCGGCATCGCGTAGGAGATTAAGGTCATTACAATCATGGCGTACGCACCATAGAAAGCTAAGTGACCGTGCGCAGCAGTTAATTGTGTACCGTGCGTGTAGTAGTTGACTGGCGCTAGAGTATGCAAGAAACCCCAAACACCCGCACCTAAGAACGCAGTCACAGTCGTACCCATGGCCCATAAAGAAGCGGCTTTATTTGGGTGTTCACGACGGCGGCGGTTGATCATATTGAAGGCAAATAGCACCATCACAAAGAACGGTAACGGCTCTAATGTTGAGAAGATCGAACCGACCCACAACCACACCGTTGGCGCACCAATCCAGAAATAGTGGTGACCTGTCCCCAAGATACCGGAGATCAGCGCTAGAGCGACAATCACATACAACCACTTCTCAATCACTTCACGGTCAACACCGGTGATT
>CAZEZR010000087.1:0-9460 GCA_964516465.1 uncultured Thiopseudomonas sp.
ATACACGGTATGAGCACTATTGAAGAACGCGTTAAAAAAATCGTTGCTGAGCAGTTGGGTGCCAAAGCAGAAGACGTGACTAACAGCGCATCTTTTGTTGATGATTTAGGCGCGGATTCATTGGATACAGTTGAGTTGGTTATGGCTCTTGAAGAAGAGTTCGAGACTGAAATCCCTGATGAAAAAGCTGAGAAAATCACCACTGTTCAGGAAGCAATCGACTACATCAACGCCCACGCGCAGTAATGTAAACGGTTTCTTTGCAACAGTGAAAGCCGCGCGACTTTTTATGAGTGTGCGGCTTTTTTTTGTACAGCACATTTTGCATTAACAAGAGGTTGTCGCCATGTCGCGTAGACGTGTCGTAGTTACCGGGATAGGCATGCTGTCCCCACTAGGTGTTGATGTCGCGCAAAGCTGGTCAGGCATCCTAGCTGGTCAAAGCGGTATCAGTTCGATTGAGCATTTTGATGTAGCAGCCTTTGCAACGCGTTTTGGCGGCTCAGTTAAAGGCTTTGATGTTGAGCAGTATATGCCAGCCAAAGATGCCCGCCGTTTAGACTTGTTTATTCAGTATGGTTTAGCTGCCGGGATACAGGCCGTTCAAGATTCAGGCTTAGAAGTGACCGATGCTAACCGTGATCGCATTGGTGTGGCCATGGGCTCAGGTATTGGTGGTTTAACCAATATTGAGAACACCTGTGAAATTTTATTTGAAAAAGGACCGCGGCGTATTTCGCCATTTTTTGTGCCCGGTTCTATTATCAATATGATTTCCGGCATCCTATCAATCGAGCTGGGTTTGCAAGGGCCCAATTACGCTGTTGCTACGGCCTGTACTACTGGTACGCACTGCATTGGTATGGCTGCGCGTAATATTGTTTACGGTGATGCCGATGTGATGTTAGCCGGCGGTGCTGAAATGGCTGCTTGTGGTTTAGGCCTAGGTGGGTTTTCCGCATCACGTGCATTATCCACACGTAATGATGATCCGCAGGGCGCCAGCCGTCCATGGGACGCAGATCGTGATGGTTTTGTCTTGTCCGATGGTGCAGGTACTGTGGTATTGGAAGAGTTGGAGCATGCTAAAGCACGTGGCGCGACCATCTACGCCGAAGTAGCCGGTTTTGGTATGGGCGCTGATGCTTATCATATGACGTCGCCCCCTGAACAAGGTGATGGTGCGGCCCGTTGTATGACCAGTGCATTGCGTGACGCGGGAATGAACCCCGATGAAGTGCAGTATGTAAACGCCCATGGTACTTCAACCATGGCCGGTGATTTAGCTGAAGTAAATGCGATTAAAAGCGTGTTTAAAGAACATGCGCAGAGGCTTGCAGTGAGCTCAACTAAATCAATGACGGGTCATTTGCTGGGTGCTGCCGGTGCTGTTGAGGCTATTTTCAGTATTTTAGCCATTCGCGATCAAGTGGCACCGCCAACGATTAACTTGGAGCGGCCGGGTGAAGGGTGTGATCTGAATTTTGTGCCGAACCAGGCACAGCCGATGAAAATTGATGCGGTGCTGTCCAACTCCTTTGGTTTTGGTGGCACCAATGGTTCGCTGCTACTGCGCAGGTACAGCTAAAGGTGCAAGCCTGGATTAACGGTCAGCCAGCGGACTGTATTGCAGTAGCTGACCGTGGCTTGGCTTATGGCGATGGTCTGTTTGAGACCATAAAAGTTCGTGCAGGCCGGGCAGCTTTACTCGAGCGGCATCTGGCGCGTCTAGCAGATGGCTGCCAACGCTTAATGATCCCTTGCGATATGCCGGTCTTGCGCAGCGAGTTGCTGGCGTATATGCAGCAGCTGGGTAACGGGGTGTGCAAGTTGTTGGTGACCCGTGGTGTGGGTCAGCGTGGTTATACTTTGCCTGAACCCGCTCACCCACAACGTATTTTACAAGCTTCGGGCCTGCCGCAATGGCCAGATGCTTATGGGCAGCAGGGCATTCAGTTGTTCAGTTGCCAATTGCGTCTTTCAACCCAGCCGATTCTGGCCGGTTTAAAACATTTGAATCGCTTAGAGCAAGTGCTGGCCCGTGCTGAGTGGTCGGACCCTGCTTACGCAGAAGGCTTGTTGTTGGATGAACACAATCGGGTGATTGATTGTGTCTTCAGTAATATTTTTATCGTTCGCCAGCAGCAGCTTATTACCCCAGCATTAAACCGTTGTGGTGTTGCTGGGGTGATGCGTGCGGAGCTGATGGCGCGTGCTCAGCTGGCAGGTATTGATGTACAAGTGCAGGATATTCTACTGCAAGATATGTTGCAGGCTGACGAGGTCTTTACCAGTAATAGCTTGTACGGTATTTGGCCTGTACGTGGCTATGCTGCACAGCAATGGCCGGTTGGTCCTTTGACTCGTCAGTTGCAGCACCTTATTACAGACTTGGTGGATAAATAGCCGTGTTGCGTAAGTTATTGGTTACTTTTATCAGCGGCTGCTTAATTCTAGCAATTGCAGTTGTGCTGTTATCTTGGAAGCAAAAGGAAGTGCTTGAACAGTCTTTGCAACTTGAAAATGAGCAGATTCTAAATGCACCTGCAGGCACTACGCCGAATGCTTTATTGGCCCAATTGGAGCGTGATGGGATCTTGCATGGTGCATTATGGTTGCGCTTAGGCTGGCGTTTACAAAGGTATGTGCAGCCTTTGCACAGTGGTGAGTATCAATTGACCCCCGGCATGAATGTGTCCCAACTCTTAGAAAAATGGCGCACCGGTGATGTCGTGCAGTATCGCTTCACTTTGGTTGAGGGTTGGAACTTTCGCCAAGTTCGTGCTGCTTTAGCCCAGCACGAGAAATTAGAACAAACCTTAGCTGAAGTCAGTGATAGCGAACTGATGGCTATACTTGACCAAGCCAAGGTGCATCCAGAAGGTCGGTTTTTTCCTGACACCTATAATTTTGTCCGTGGCCAAACCGATTTGGATATTTTACGTCAGGCCAATCAGCGTTTGCAGAAAGTGCTGGCTGAAGAGTGGGCTGAGCGCGCTGCAGACTTACCTTATAACACTCCTGATCAAGCCTTGATTATGGCCTCCATTATCGAAAAAGAAACCGGTGTGGCCCATGAGCGCGAAGAAATTGCTGGGGTGTTTATGCGGCGGTTAAATATTGGCATGTTATTGCAGACCGATCCTACGGTTATTTACGGCATGGGTGACAGCTATACTGGCAAAATCACTCGAGCTGACTTGCGCCGGCCAACCCCGTACAACACTTATGTGATTTCAGGCTTACCGCCGACGCCAATTGCCATGGTGGGGCGTGAAGCCATTTATGCTGCGTTGCATCCCAAGCCCGGTAAAAGTTTATACTTTGTTGCCCGTGGCGATGGCAGCCATGTGTTTTCTAATACATTGTCTGAACACAATAAAGCAGTGCGTGAATATCAACTAAAACGCCGCGCTGATTACCGCTCCAGTCCAGCACCCAGCACAGCTCAATAAGGATTTAACATGCGTGGATTATTTATTACCTTAGAAGGCCCAGAGGGTGGCGGGAAAACCACTAATCGAGCCTATTTGGCTGAGCGCTTGCAGGCACAGGGCTTTCAGATGGTATTGACTCGCGAGCCCGGGGGCACTGCTTTAGCCGAACAAATTCGCAATATTTTGCTGGCAGAGCATGAGGAAACGATGGCAGTGGACACTGAGCTGCTGTTGATGTTTGCCGCTCGTGCTCAGCATTTGGCGCAAGTGATTTTACCTGCTCTAGAGGCAGGTAAAATTGTCATATGCGACCGTTTTACCGATGCAACCTATGCTTACCAAGGCGGTGGTCGTGGTTTGGATTGCTCGCGCATTGCGCAGCTAGAGCAGTTTGTTCAAGGTGATTTGCGCCCAGATATGACGTTGTTATTTGATTTGCCCGTGGCCGCTGGCATGGCTCGAGCTGAAGCGCGGGGCAAGCTGGATCGCTTTGAGCAAGAGCAGCAAGATTTTTTTGAAGCGGTACGGCACAGCTATTTGCAGCGTGCGCAAGCAGACCCCGAGCGCTTCCGTTTGGTCAATGCCCAGCAAGGGTTGGCTGATGTGCAAAAAAGCCTTGAGCCCTATCTGCTAGAAATTATGGAGCGCGCCAGTGAGCAGTAAGCTGCTGCCGTGGCAAGACAGTCTCTGGCACACTTTAGCGGGGCGCAGCCAGCAAGCCCATGCTTATTTATTGCATGGCCCAGCTGGTAGCGGTAAGCGCGAGCTGGCGGAACATTTTGCGGCGTTTTTGCTCTGCAAAGCGCCGCTGCAGCAGCAACCCTGCGGGCACTGTTCGGCGTGTAAATTGTTTGCCGCCGACACTCACCCAGATTTGATGCGGCTGGAGCCGGAAGAGGCGGGCAAGGGCATTTTAATTGCCAGTGTGCGTGACTTGGTGGCAAGAATTTTGCAAACCTCGCAGCAGGGCGGCCGTAAAGTGGTGATCGTCGAGCCTGCTGAAGCAATGACCACAGGTTCGGCCAATGCTTTATTAAAAAGCCTTGAAGAACCCGCTGGCTCAACTGTATTTATTTTAATCAGTCATCAGTTTAGTTTTCTATTGCCAACCATTAAAAGCCGTTGTGTATTGCAAGTCTGCCCACTGCCGACAGAGCAAGAAAGCGTACAATGGTTGCAACAGCAGCAGCCTGAGTTAACCACTGAGCAATGCCAAACATTGGTGGCACTGGCTTCAGGTTCACCCTTAAATGCGCAGACGTTACTAGGCAATGATGTGTTAGCCATTCGTGAACAAGTGGTGAGTGGAGTTAAGCAACTGTTTAAGCAGCAAAGTACCCCCAGTGATTTAGCCGTCGCTTGGGCTAAAATGCCGCAAGAGTTACTGTTTGATTGGTTTTGTCAGTGGGCGCAGTTGCTGCTGCGTTATAAGATGACTGAAGATGAAAGCCAGCTGGGTTTGGCAGATATGAGCATTGTGCTCAAGCATGTGGCGCCCAGAGCCCCGCTGCAACGCTTGCTGGAGACGCAAGATTGGTTGCTTGAGCATCGGCAGAAAGTCTTGCGCCGCGTGCCACTGCGTGCGGATTTATTGTTAGAAAGCTTATTGGTGCGCTGGCAAGCCTTACTGCCACGCTAAGCGCGCGTCTCTGCGGTTCTGGCAGTCAGCACTGCTGTTCTGTATTCTTATACAGATGGATTGAGCTTGCAGCCTTCTAGCTGTGTTCTGGTTGTTGCTGATATTTAGCCGTCCATGCTTTACCCACATATTTTAATAATGGCTGTATTTATGCTTATTGATTCACATTGTCACCTCGACCGTCTTGATTTAACCGCTTATAACGGCTGCCTTGATAGCGCTTTACAAGCTGCCCGTGAGCGCGGAGTCGGGCATTTTTTATCTATCGGCATCAGCGTGGACAATGCACCAGTTATGCGCGCCTTGGCTGAGCGTTATCCGGATGTGGATTGTTCAGTGGGTGTGCACCCATTAGATTTAAGTCGCGGCAGTGAGCCCACCATGCAATGGTTGCTGGATGAGTTGGATCATCCTGGTGTTGTGGCTGTGGGTGAAACGGGTTTGGATTATCACTATCAGTCGGAAACTGCAGAGATGCAGCAGGATTCGTTTCGTTTGCATTTAGCTGCGGCGCGAAAGTGCGGCAAACCAGTGATAGTGCACACCCGTGAAGCTAAACAAGACACTTTGGATTTGCTGCGCGAAGCGGCATTAGCGCAAGCAGGGGTGATGCATTGTTTTACTGAAGACTGGCCAATGGCAAAAGCTGCATTGGATTTGGGCTATTACATTTCGTTTTCTGGGATTGTGACGTTTCGTAATGCCGAAGCCTTGCGGGAAGTGGCGTTGCAGGTGCCCAGTGATCGGATTTTAGTGGAAACTGACTCACCCTATTTGGCCCCAGTGCCGCACCGTGGCCGGCCGAACTTCCCTGAGTATGTGGTGGATGTAGCGAAGTTTGTCGCTGAGTTGCGCGGCGTAGAATATGAAGCCTTTGCTGCGCAAACCACTGAAAACTTTAAACGCTTATTTCCATTGGCGCGGGTACACGCCAGCTAAACCAATAATCAGTTAAAGTCATGGTGCATGTCATATGCATGTCGTGCTTCGGGATAGGTGCTTGTCCGTCGATGAACCCGTCCGGGGTTCAATGCCGGCGCTGCGCCATCCTTGGCTTCGCTTGTCACACCGACCCCGAAGCACTCATTGACCTTTTGTGTTGTTTGCATCTTTGCCAGATGAATCATGAGGTGCATCAGGCGTATAAATTTCTCAGTTATTGAGCATAAATATTGAACGAGTTGCGCATGCCGTGCTTCGGGGTAGGTGTTTATCCGGCGATGAACCCATCCTGGGTTCAATGCCGGCGCTGCGCCATCCTTGGCTTCGCTTATCACACCCACCCCGAAGCACTCATTGACTTTTTGCGTTGTTTGCACTTTTGCAGCTTGAATCATGAGATACGCTAGGCATATGTCTACCAGAGTAAATGCTTAGGGCTTGCGGGCAACCAGCACTGCCCGCATCGGTGCCGGCAGGCCTTCTACAGTTTTACTGGGATCTTCAGGGTCTAAAAACTCGTTTAATGAGTGGTATTTCATCCAGTCGGTGGAGCGTTGTTCATCGATCGAGGTGTGGCTGACATCGACGCAGCGTACATCTTGAAAACCGGCGCGGCGTAGCCACAGCTCCAGCGCAGCAACTGAAGGTAAAAACCACACATTACGCATCTTCGCATAACGATCTTCCGGTACCAGTACCTGGTTGCAGTCGCCTTCAATCACTAAGGTTTCCAAAACCAACTCGCCGCCACTGACCAAGCAATCTTTCAGTTCCAATAGATGATCAATGGGTGAGCGCCGGTGGTAGAGCACACCCATGGAAAATACCGTGTCAAAGCCTTCTAACTTGGGCGGTAAGTCTTCTAAAGCAAAGGGTAAATGCCACACGGGGGGAGCATTAAAAAAGCGCCGCATGGCTTGGAATTGGCAGAAGAACAACCAGTTGGGATCAATGCCCACCACCGTTTTTGCTCCGGCGCCGAGCATGCGCCACATATAATAACCGTTGCCGCAACCCACATCTAAAATGCGTTTATCGGTTAAATCCAAATGCGGGCTGACCCGATCCCACTTCCAGTCTGAGCGCCACTCGGTATCGACATGCACATCAAACAGATGGAAAGGGCCTTTACGCCAAGGGATCAAACCTTGTAAAGCACTGTGTAATTGTTCGCGCTCAGTAGCGCTGCAAGGGCCGTCTAAGCGAAATTCGGTGCTGATCTCAGTGGTGGCCGGCGTCAGTGCAGGCAAGGCATCCACTGCAGCGCTCCAGCGCGGCAAATCACCATGGCCGATGGCATACAACTGATCAAACTGTGGTTGAATGCTGCGTGACCACTCTTTTAGTGGTGTGCGGGCCAGCTGGTGAACGAGCGAAGTAAAATCAATCATGGGCGGGCAATCAACGAGGCAAAATTAAAACACTGGAACCACACCACAACTTGGTTGAAGCCTGCGCTATATAAACGTTCACGGTGTTCTTCAAGGCTGTCAGGTAGCATAACTTTTTCAATGGCGCGGCGCTTTTGCGCGATTTCTAATTCGCTATAGCCATTGGCGCGCTTAAAAGCTAAGTGCAAGTCATTGAGCAATTCATGCTCGACTGAGTCATTAAAACGCAGCTTTTCCGAGAGAATTAAAGCACCGTTCGGCAGTAACGCATGACGGATCTTCTGCAACAGCTGCAAACGCTGTTCGGGGGCAATAAATTGCAGAGTAAAATTAAGCGCTACCAATGAGGTCGGTTCCAGCGGCAAGCTGAGAATATCGGCTTCAATCACATCCACCGGTAACAACTCTTGGAACATCGCATCTTGTGCATTGAGGTGTTCACGGCAGCGCTGAACCATGGCAGCAGAGTTATCCACGGCGATCACCTTACAGCCGCTGTGGCTGACGTGGCGGCGCATGGCTTGGGTCACGGCACCGAGAGAGCAGCCTAAGTCATATAAAGTGCTGTTGCTCTGGGCAAATTGTGCAGCCAGCACCCCAGTATTTTCCACAATAGTGGGGTAGCCGGGTACCGAGCGTTTAATCATATCGGGAAACACCCGCACCACATCTTCATTAAAAGTGAAGTCAGGTACTTGTGCCAGGGGTGTGGTAAAGAGGCGGTCAGGGTTGTTGGTCATGGATATTAATAAGTAAAAAAGAAAGCCATTATGCCATACCCTGCGCTATAAAATGCGGCCTGCTTAGCCGCTAAAACCTTGAGATTGCCATAGGTGTGCTGCCACCAGTGAGCGCCAAGGGGAAAACTGTTGCAGCCATTGCTCAGTTTGTTTGACACTCAGTTGCTCTTGATTGAGTAACACCTGTAAATAGCGGCGCACAGCAGCATCACCATGCAAGGAGGCATCCAACCAGGCAAAACCACGCATCAAGGTATAGTTGACAGTCCAAGGGCCGATGCCTGAAATAGCCAGCAACTCAGTGCGTAGCTGTGCAACAGTATCCGCAGTGAGGTGCTCGGGGAAGGTTAGCGATTGGTTGCTCAGTAATTGGCTCACCTGGCGTATAGCCTTGGCTTTATTCAGTGATAAACCCACACTGCGCAGTTGTTCCATGGAAAGCTCTGCTACCTGTTCTGCGCTGGGGTAACAGTAGAGGCCAGAGGAGTGCTGCACACCAGCTAATTCAATAAAGCGTCGGCGTATATTTAATGCCGCGGCAACGCTTATTTGCTGGCCAATAATAGCCCAGCTGACCGCTTCAAATGGACTGCTGGTTTGTGCAATGCGTAAGCCCGGCTGCCGACGCAGCACA
Source organism: uncultured Thiopseudomonas sp. (assembly GCA_964516465.1). Lineage (GTDB taxonomy): Bacteria > Pseudomonadota > Gammaproteobacteria > Pseudomonadales > Pseudomonadaceae > Denitrificimonas. The sequence continues at coordinate 8,784 of CAZEZR010000087.1, forward strand.
GCACCGAGTTCAGGATGGTGCTGGTGTTGCTGGATAAACTCAGCCGTTGCTTGGGTCAGGCTAAGGAAGTGTTCAAGCCAGGCTGGCCAATGAGCACAATTATTGGTTGTATCAAGCTGGACAGGGTCAAGGGTGATCTGCCCCAGAGCCTGTGTGGGGCTGAATTGAATGCTGAGATGAGCAGGCCGACCCTGCCAAATAAAGCCTTTCTCTAGGGTGTCTATAGTGACACGCTCTGCCAGTTGCTGGCTGTCGCGCTGGTGAAAACTTAAAAACTCAGCCAGCGAGTAGTCTCTGGGTAGCGCTATGTTGTGAGTTAAAACTGTCATGGTCAAAACTGCCGATAAGTGTATATAGTAAGTAGAATATACGCGCTTGCTGACTCAGCTGCAGATTGTGCAGAGGTATGGCACTATTTACTTAGGTTATTTTACCGCTTACGGCCTTTGGCCTATGGCAGGTAATGTGTCGTCAAGCTATGGTATGGCGTCATAGCAGGTACAGAATTTTAAAGTTTGATCGCCAGTAAAAACGTGCAGCAGTGTGCGTATTTTTTTGTCTACCAGTGACTCTGAAGTCGGCTACTGGGTTGGCGGTCATCTGGAGCGACTTTTAACGTGGAAGATGCACGATGATTGGCATACGCAGTATTGCAAGTTATATCCCTGAGGGGCGAA
>CAZEZR010000088.1:0-1942 GCA_964516465.1 uncultured Thiopseudomonas sp.
CTTATTCCAAGCCCTGCGATACCTTTCGGCCTCGATTCGGGCAAAGCGCCACAACAGCTACAGGTTTGGGTGGTGTATGCCTCGTTAACTTCCTTAAAAACAATGCCTGCGTGAGCGCATTTATAGTCCAGCATTGTTTTTAATTGGCCCCAGCCAGCATCCAACACTGACTTGGCCATCTTGGTTTTAACGAGTTTTAAGCTACTGACATTGCCCACATAGATTTCACCGCAGCGATTGACCAGCGTGCGGCTGAACTTGTGCAATGCATCCTTTCTACGATTGGCTATTTTGGCGTGAAGGGTTTTGACTTGAGTTTTGTTCCTAGCCCGTTGTGCTACGGCTAATTTTTCCTCAAGCCCGCGATAGAAGCGACCCGCTTCCAGTTTTGTACCGTCTGAACAGGTGGCCGTATCGGCCAAACCAAGATCAATACCAATACGTTCTTGGCCTTTGGTTGGCTCGACCTCGACATCCACCACGACATTGAAGTACCAGCGGCCACGGGCATCTTCATTGAAACTGGCTGAACGGAATTTGTATTGGCTCAAGCCGTAGCTGTCCCACACTTTAAAATAGTGGCCATTGTGATAGACCTGTCCGTTTTTCCATTGCGCGGCACCTGTGTTAACAGGAATCCAGCCCAGTGAGCGCCTAACGCCGCCTGACTTGCGCCAATTAAGTCGGGCTTTTTTGAACTGCTTGCGGCGCGTAACATATTCAGCCGCGATACTTTGTAGAGTCTGACTGTGCAGCCCCAGCTCTTTACTTGCACCTTTTGTGTAAGGGTGCATATCATAAGCAGACAAAAACACACCCCGCTCTTTGATTGAGCGGTGGCTTAACTCGTTGACGTAGTTCCAAGCGAAATTAACACTTTTAGCCATGCTGTTGAGTAGGGCACAATGCCTGTCTCGCACTCGGACTTTTAATGTTTTAGTCTGCTTATTCATACTGTATATATTGCCAGCTTTATATACTAAGACCAAGAGGAAGCAGCGCTTCCCGCGCTATCCATCCCGGCACTAAAAGTACGGAGTCTTTCGCGCAAAACTGATAACGTATTTATAGTAGGAGGGAGATTGTGTCTATGAATAAGTCTCAACTCCAGACACCTGAAAATACTCTTAACATCTGCGCAAAGCTCTTGCTAGACTAGAGTCATTACCACGCACTTGCGTTAATCAAGGATAAAACTATGCGAAATACTCTAAAGCGCTTAACACTGGCCGGTGTTTTAATCGGTTGCCCACTGCTTGGTTTTGCTGAAGAGCCAATTGATGGTGAGCCTGATGTCACCATTGTCCAGAAAGGTGATAGAACCGTTGAAGAATACCGGGTAAATGGTTTTTTATATGCGGTAAAAGTGACACCAAAAGTCGGTAAGCCCTACTTTTTAGTGCGCGCCGATGGCAGTGAAGGCAATTTTATTCGTGCCGACAAACCAGAAATGCGTATCCCTTCGTGGGAAATTTTCAGCTGGTAAATCGTCACGTATAAAAAAAGGCAGCCCTGAATTATCAGCGCTGCTTTTTGTTTTCAGTAGGTCGTCCATTTATGGACGACAGATCCGCCCTGCAAACCCTAATCCCCACCTGTAGGTTGTCCATTTATAGTCGACAATAAAAATTGTGCAGCCATCGTTGTCGACCTTAAAAGATCGACCTACAGAAAACTCAGGAAAATGTAGGTCGTCCTTTTAGGGCGACAAATTTATCAATCCCGAACCCGAATTATTGCTCGCAATGCGAGCCTCAGAGGGCGTTTACAACGCCCCTGTCGGGCTAAAGCCGCGACCTACAAAAGCAAAAACAAGCGCACCCGAAATGGTAGTATCAATGCGCAGCTAAAATGTAGGTCGTCCCTTTAGGGCGACAAAATCATCAGTCCCGAACCCGAATTATTGCTCGCAATGCGAGCCTCAGAGGGCGTTTACAACGCC
>CAZEZR010000088.1:2042-9233 GCA_964516465.1 uncultured Thiopseudomonas sp.
TTACAACGCCCCTGTCGGGCTAAAGCCGCGACCTACAAAAGCAAAAACAAGCGCATCCGAAACGGGTGTATCAATGCGCAGCTGAAATATAGGTCGTCCATTTATGGGCGACAATAAAATCGTGCAACCCAACGTTGTCGACCTTAAAAAAGCCAACAAAAGGCTATGAAGAACAGCTCAGGGCCAAGTGTTTGCCCCATTCTGGTGGGCGCTGTGCATAGGCTTCGCAGCCTGCTTGCTCGGTAAAAGGATTGCTCAGCACCTGGTAGAATTTATGCAGCGGCGCATAATTGCCGTCTTCGGCTTCATCGATGACTTCTTGGATTAAGTAGTTGCGCAGCATATACAAGGGATTAACGCTGTGCATTTGCTCACGGCGCTCTGCTTGGCTGCGAGTGTCATTAGCATTGCGTGCAATAAACTCCTCACACCACTCAGTAAAGGCTGCTTGGTTAATAAACTCATCAGCCATGGCGGCCAGCGCTTCTGCCACCGGCAAGTCTCCGAGGCGGCGGAAGAATAAGGTGTAATCCACTGCGCTGTGATTGAGTTGCACCAACAACTTATCAATTAACAAGGCATCGTCATCTTGCCCATCGATTAAACCCAGCCGTGCGCGCATACCAGTTAAGTAGGCTTGCTGTTGGATATCGGCATAGCCATCGAGAATGTTTTGCAAACGTTCAATGGGTAAGTAGCGGGTGAGGGTTTCTGCCAGTGCAGTTAGGTTCCAGTGGCCGACTGCCACTTGCTGGTCATAGGCATAACGGCCGTGGTGATCGGAGAGGTTGCAGATATGTGCCTGTTTAAAGTCATCTAAAAAGCCATAGGGACCAAAATCAAAGGTGATGCCCAAGATCGACATATTGTCGGTATTCATCACCCCATGGCAAAACCCATACACCTGCCATAAGGCAATGGTCTCGGCGGTGCGCTTCACCACTTCACTGAGCATCGCGGCCAATGGCTCATCGGCGCTTAAACACTGAGGATACAAATCATTGAGCACATGGGCATGCAGCTGCTCCAGCTCGGCATACTGTTTGTTGTAATAAAAGTATTCAAAATGACCAAAGCGGATATGGCTGGGCGCCAGACGAATTAACATAGCGGCGGTTTCACGCTGCTCACGCCAGACAGTGGTATCCGAGTCTGTCACCGACAACGCCCGCGAAGTGGGAACGCCTAGAGTATGCAAATACTCACTGGCGAGAAACTCACGGATACTGCTGCGCAGCACCGCACGGCCATCCCCGCTACGAGAAAACGGCGTCTGGCCTGCGCCTTTAAGGTGCACATCCCAATGCTCACCGGCCTCATTCACCACTTCAGCCAATAAAAGACCGCGCCCATCGCCTAAGCGCGGCGTGTAACCGCCAAACTGGTGGCCTGAATAGACCATGGCCCGTGGCGTCACTTCAGGCCAATGCCAGCCACCGCTGGCCAGCTGCAAAAACTGTGGATCTTCGGCAGTGCTCGCTGGCAAATCCAGCAGCGCTAAGGCGTCAGTGCTGCAAATCACCATTTTGGCGTGCTCAACCGCAGTGGGCTTAATGGCCGCAGAAAATGCATTTCCTAAGCGCGCAAAGCGCGGATCAAACTTGAGGGTGTCTAGGCTTTTCATTGGATAGGCACTCCAGCACTGCACAATTTTTCAAATTGTCGGTGCTTATTTATTAGTGAGCAGATTTTACGTTGGACTCAGATGCAGGAGCAAGCAACCTGTACTTACTCTTGGATAAAGATTACCTCTCCGCCCTAAAGGAGGCGGTGACTCCTACTGCTAGACGGCCATGCCCGACCGCGAGAATGTTTTGTGCCGCATTAACATCGCGGTCGTGAGTGACACCGCACTCACACGTCCATTCTCTTATTCCAAGTCCTGCGATACCTTTCGGCCTCGATTCTGGAAAAGTGCCACAACTCGAACAGGTTTGGGTGGTGTATGCCTCGTTGACTTTCTTAAAAACAATACCTGCGTGAGCGCATTTATAGTCCAGCATTGCTTTTAATAGTGCAAGATATAGCCGCATTGTACCCCGTAACATAGAGCAGCAAGAAAATTGGCGCAGCATCGGTACGCCAGCCTTAAACTGTCGGCGCTGGATTCTGCACAAGCGGATCGTTGGTGCTGTGCAACAACTGCTGCTCATGACCGTCGCGGTTCTTAATCGTGACATCCAACTGATTAAAGGCCATATCAATATCATGCTCACGGAAACTGATCACAATACGGTTTAACACCTCATCAATAGAGGGGTTGCGATCGCCCAGCTCACCCACGTGAAAACGTAACTCATGATCAAAGGTGCTGGTGCTGATCTGCAAAAACAATACCGCCGGCGCTGGATCCCGCAGCACTCGTGGGTTCTCTTGCATGGCCTGCATCATCAGTTTGCGCGCTAAATCCATATCCGTTTCATAGGCCACACCGATGCGAATCACCACTCGGGTTACGGTGTCGCTCAAGGACCAGTTCACCAGCTGATCAGTAACAAACACTTTATTGGGCACAATAATTTCTTTGCGATCAAAGTCAGTAATAGTGGTGGCGCGAATGCGGATACGGCTGACTGTGCCGGATAAATTACCAATGGTCACCACGTCACCAATGCGCACTGGGCGCTCAAAGAGAATAATTAAACCGGAAACAAAGTTGGCGAAAATTTCTTGCAAACCAAAACCTAAACCCACCGACAGTGCGGCCACCAGCCATTGCAGTTTGTCCCAACTGACTCCCAGTGCCGACAAGGTAGCAACAAAACCGGTGGCTGAAATGGCATAGGATAAAAGTGTGGTGGTGGCATAGGCACTGCCTTGGGCTAATTTTAAACGGGATAAAAACAGCACTTCCAGCAAGCCTGGCATATTACGCGCTAAGGCAATGCTCACCACTATAATCACTCCAGCATCCAGCACATCACGCAAACTGACCGGCAGCACAGTACCAACGCTACTGATATTTTCGTACAGGGTGATAGTGTCTAAATAGGTAAAGAGCGACAGTAAATCTGACCACACCCAGTACAGGCTCACAACAAACACACCCAGTAAAGTCAGTCGGGCTAAACGCAAGGACTGCTCGTTGATTTGCGAAATATCTAACAGCATATCGTCGGTCGCCACCTCGCCTTCAACACCCTCTTTAGACTGGCTCTGCTTGGCATCTTGTGCGCGCTGCCAAGCTAAGCGTCGCGCCGCTAAGGCCAAGCTGCGCACCAATACTGCCTCCAGTAAAACCCAGAGCAATAGCAGCGATAAGGTATCCAGCAAGCGACCACTGAGCTTCAGCGCGGTGTAGTAATAGCCCGACACTAATGCTGCGGCAAATATCAACGGCATCAGCGTTACCATGACGCCGATTAAACGCCGCAAGACCGAAGTGTTGGCGTCGCTATAGCGGTGGAACACCAGGCGCGCAATGTTCCACGTCAGCAGCAATAAGCAGATCAGTAGCAAGACAATGCCGACCACATCTTCACTCAATGCTGCTGGCTGCGCTTCAGCAATGGTTACCACCGCGGTAAGTAATAACGCAGTGAAGCCGATAACTCGAATACGCTGCTGTAAGAACAGCACTTGCACCCGCGGCCAACGGAAATGGTTAACCGCCATACCGTTGGGTGCTAAAACACGATACATAAAATAAAATACCAGCCAAACCTGGGCCATGCCCAATAATGCGCGCCCAATCTCAGGGTTATGACCTTGGCCATCGGACTGCAACATAATGCCGAGACTGGCCAGCAGCACCGCACCCGGCAGCGCCAGTATAAAGTTTAGGAACAGCGCGCGCAGGGTATGTAACTGACTGTCTCGGCGAAAGTGGCCAATATCCGCATGCAACTTCCCGAGTTTGCGCAGAACTGCAGGCCGTTTCCAAGCGGCAAGCAATAACATTATAAATAGAGACACCAGCCATTCGGCACGCTGCACAATGCTTTGACCGATTTGCTGCAGATCGGTTTTGAACAGCACCACACTCAGTTGGTACTGCAGTCGGTCCGGTGCATTTTTCAACCAATCCCAATCCAATGGCTTATTGCTGGGAATCCAAAACATTTGCTCATCCAGCGTGGCGCGCAAACTTGCGGTGATACTTTGCAGCTGCTTTTGATTGAGTTGCAGGGTAATGGCTTCACTTAAATAAGCATTCAACTCGCGGTTAATCCGGTCCAATAAATCCGCTCGAGAGCGAATCAGATCCACCAAACTGCTGCGTAAAGCAACTTTCTCATCACCGGGCGGTGTGTTTTTTAACGATTTATCCACATATTCATTGGGGCGACTAACGGTATCGCGCAACTGGCGCAATTCAAATTGATACAGCCGTGTATCGGCAATTTGATCAGCGAGATTGCGCTCAAAACTCACCTGCGGTAAAGCCCGTTTTTGCTCATAGAGGATTTTGGCCAGCAATAAACTGCCTTGCAACACGTTGATTTGCTCATCCAGGGCTTGATCGCTTTGTTGCACGCTATCCAATTGCTGGCGCACCACTAAATTACGCTGAGTCAGCTGATTACGACGCTCGGTGACGGTCAATAAATAATCGGACAGTTTTAAGTTTAGACTGCTTTCGCGCAGCAATAAGCTATCGGTACCGGCTTTACTGACCTCTAAGGACAACTCAGCTACGGTCTGTTCTGAATCTGCTTGGCGCTTTTCATTTAATAAGGACTGCAGAATAAGAATTTCATGTTCTTGACGGCCCACTTGGGTCAGTAACAAATCGCGACGACTGCTGGCCAGCTCCTGCAATACGCTGTTGCCCGAGAGTTCGGCGCGGCGTAAATTGCTTTTGCTTTCAAGGGCCAGTAACTCTGCGCGCAAGGCATCAAGCTTTTCACTGTTGAGCAGCTTATCGCTGTCTTTAGCCGTTTTCAGTAAGTTATTAATTTCTTGGATACGGGCCTGATTACTGCTGATTTCTGCTTGCGCACGCTCTGGACGGGTTTGCGCACTAACGATCAAGGCATTGGTGTCATTAAAGTCTTTTTGCAGCGTTCTTAATTTACTATTTTGCTCGGCCAGTAAGTCTTCCAGCTCTTTAACTGAGGCATTGGCCAAGCGCTTGCTGGGATCATCTTGTGCGGCATCCAGCAAACTTTGCAAGGCGGCCTGCGCTTCAGCAATCTGTTTGGGTGCAGAGGCCAGTTGTTCCTGCAATTGCTCCTGCGCTAATTCAGTGCGTTCAACGGTTTCCAGCCAAGTGATGCTCTGTTCTATGGATTGTTGGGCGGCCTGCTGTTCAGCTTCAGGTAATTTACGGGTGGGTAAATCAACCAATGCTTTGCGCATATCCACCAAGTTAAGAGGAATGGCACTGGCACTCATTGGTAAGCCAGCGAGGCAGACCAGCAACAGCAGTAACAGTCTATATTTCATTAGCCAACAACCTATTTAATGAGTCCAAGCAATACCTGCAGTCGCTCACTTCTGAGCAGTTTTCGGTGGCGTGCGCCAGCTTAAAAGAAGGGCGCTTCTGGGCGCTTACTGTCTGGAAACCTGACCCCGACCTTACTGACTTTATTCCCTTCCATCACCGCTACCGCCCAGGTTAAACCTTGCCATTCAATATGGTCACCTAACACCGCTTCGCCACCCACGGCCTGGGTGACAAATTCAGCCAAGGTCAATCGCGGATTCAGTTCGCCCAGTTTCAGACCATAGACATCGGCCACCGCGCCCAACTGCGCATTGCCTTCCAACACAAAGTCACCAAAGAAACGCATATCCAAGCCGCGCTGCGGCGCTTTACTGAACAGTCGGCCCAGTGCTGGCAAGTTATCTTCGTGACCAATCACGCACAGCACATCATCCGCCTCAAGCCGCGTACTACCACTGGGGTGCAGCAATTCACGATTACGAAAGAGTGCGGCAATCCGTGTTCCTGCGGGCATTTTAAGCTCACGCAACTGGGCACCAATGCACCATTTCTGACTGCCGAGACTGTAAACAAACAGCTCCCATTGACTGGTGGGGTGAATTTCCAGTCCGACCCGAGAAATAGGTGCTGGTTCCGGTGGTAAATCCACTCGGGCTTTGCGCGCCGCCCAGGACAGTGTGGAGCCTTGTAACAGCAGTGACACCAGTACAATAAAGAAGGCTACGTTAAAGAATAGCTGAGCATTGGGCAGGCCTGCCACCAGCGGGAACACCGCCAAAATAACCGGTACCGCACCGCGCAAACCAATCCAGGAAATAAACACCCGCTCGCGCAGATTAAAGCCGCGAAACGGTAATAAGCCGAGAAACACTGACAGTGGACGGGCAAATAGGATCATCCACAATGACAGTAATAATGCCGGTACCGCGATGGGCAGCAATTCATGTGGCGTCAGTAGTAGACCTAACACTAAGAACATGCCGATTTGACTGAGCCAAGCCAGCCCATCAAACATATGCAAAATACCATGACGGTTGCGAATCGGGCGGTTACCCAACACCATGCCGCAGATATACACCGCTAAAATGCCACTGCCGCCCACTTCGCCGGAGAAGGCGTAAATCATAATACTGCCGCTCACCGCAAGCAGCGGATAAAGGCCATCCACCACTTGGATGCGGTTGATAATTTGCAGCAGTAACCAGCCACCGCCCAAGCCCAGTACCGTACCCAAGCCAAACTGGCGCGCCAGACTGCCAAAGAAGTCCAGACTGAAACTGGTTTCTCCCGCCACCAACATGGCAATTAAAGTGACGGTAAGGAACATGGCCATGGGATCATTACTGCCCGACTCAATTTCCAAAGTCGAACCGACCCGCTCGTTAAGGCCTTTACCATTGAGCAGATTAAACACTGCGGCGGCGTCAGTAGAGCCGACAATGGAGCCAATCAGCAGGCCTTCAAGCAAGGTTAGATTAAATAACCACGCGGCGGCCAAACCGGTTAAGCCGGCAGTTAGAATAACGCCAAAGGTGGCTAATGATAGGGCTGGCCACAGTGCCACGCGGAAAGTGGCTACCCGAGTACGCATGCCACCATCAAGGAGAATCACCGCAAGGGCGAGGTTACTGACCAGATAAGTCAGTGAATAATCGTTAAAGACAATCCCACCGATACCATCGGTGCCGGCCATCATGCCCACACCCATAAAAATCACGAGGATGGGGATACCGACGCGTGAAGACAGTGAGCTGACCAGAATACTGATAGCAACTAACAACCCACCAACAAAAAATATACTA
>CAZEZR010000089.1:0-9186 GCA_964516465.1 uncultured Thiopseudomonas sp.
CATATAAATCAATGACTTAGGCCACTTTTCAAAGGTGGCCTTTTTCATTTCTGGGGGTTGGGTACTAAATGGGTACTAAATCTTTTTTAGATTTAACGATCTGACCAGCGGTATTGCTAGTTATCAGGCAAGCACTGGTTTAGGTCATCCAGCCACCGCCGATAGAACTGCTCATCTATCTCGTCAAGCGGATTGTGGCGATCAGGTACGGCTGTAAATTTAATCACCGCGTCATAATCCACGCCATGCTGATTGCAAAGGTCGTACATCACTCTCGACAATGCCGCCTGCCGCTCCCGTTGCACATGCAAATGGCCGATAGTGGTATCAAAGGCATCACTGCCATCTAAGGTGACGCTATCGTCCTGCTGGCCTTGCAAGCGGTTCACCAGTGACGAATACAGGAACAACTGCCGCCACGTCTCACAAGCCCAAACCATAACCACGCTATGCCAAGCATCGCGCCAATCGGTAAACTCAGCATCAATGCAATTGTATTGCTTCCACGGAACGGCTGATCTGATCTTATCGATCTCGTCCGCGTTCTGATCCGCTGCTGACTCAAAATTTAAGATAGCCAACTGCTTAGCAGATAAGCCTTGGTATAATTTAACGCTTCGCTTGGTTGTCGGTTTCATTTCTTCATGTCCTGTAATTGCTCTAGCTGGCTTAAACGCTTTTCCAGCTCAGTGATTTCTACGATCTTTAGCACATCAGCCAAGGCACTCAATAACTCTTGAGCGGTGCTTGTGGATATAGCGCCAGCACCTGCAAACTGGATCAACTGCCGCGCCATGTCTGCGCTAGTGCCCTGCAAAGGCTCAGGTAATACTACGGCTTCACTCTGTGGCTTTAGCGCCGGTACAAGCCGATTGGCGAGCATGGCCATTGCTTGGGTATCGCCATCCTTAGCTTGAGTTGCTACAGCGAGCCAGAAGCCTTGCTCACCACCATCAAACGTCTCTGCGAGCGCCTCACGAATCAACGTACGCTTGTTTTTACTGCCAGCAGGCCGCCCAACTGGGTTGCTCAGTATTTGAGCCGGTTGTTTATTGTTCATCAGCTCACCAAATTAAATAAAACGGCATCGGCGCTACAGTCGTCTTTGCGTTCGTTGTCGATAATGTATTGCAGCACGGCGGTAGCCTCATCACGACTGCGAGGCCTGATCTCAGCCATTAGTTCGAATACAAAGTGTTCACGCTCATAACACTCTTGGGCTGGCTCACCGGCATCAGCGGCCATCTTGAGGCAATACAAGTCATTCCAGAAGTTAAGCTCATACAGGCAATCTGCCAAGGTGTGCGGCATCAGCTCGGGATGCTGTTTAAACCTGTCTGCAATCTCTGCTTGGCTTTTGTTCATCAATCCAACGTCGACACCATCCAGCACACGAATAGCCCACCGCTCGGCCTCGGTCATAATGTCCGGATCATCACCAAACCTCGCCGCCGCCTCAGCCTTACGCAGTGCTGTTGTTTTGGACTTCTTCACATGGCCTTCAATGTCTGCAAAATTGAATGACGCAAAGGTCGAGAACATATTGCCGTTGCTGTGCCTGATTAAGTGGTCTGTATAGCGTTTTTCAATCTCAGCCAATGGCGTTTTAATGTTAGCCACTGCTGCTAGCGCCCTGTCGATTGCCAGCGGGTCGCCTGTAGCGATAACTTCCCTAAGCCATAGCACAGCATCAATTTCTTTATCACCTGTTACGGTGCGCTGTGGCGGCATAACAAAGGCTGCTAGCTGGGTGCTGGCGCTGTGTTTGATTACAGGCAAGGTAAACATCAGCCGATGCTTTGGGTTGTCCGATAACGCACCCGAACGCCTTACGATCGTGCGCACCGTGCCAAGTGGTAGACCGGTGATTGCAGCCACCTCGGTGTAAGAGTGTTTACGCTTCAATTCCAGCACTTGGGCGCGCTGCTGATCCGTGATTGTTTTAGGTCGTGCCATTGAATTAAACCCGTTGAATATATGGCTCAATTATAACACTCTATTGAATATAGCGTATTCAATATAAGAGGCCTATTGCTCGCGTAGTGACTTCGATAAAACCTACGCTTTAGCCGTAGGTCGAACCATAAACCTTGCTGATCGCAGGCTGCTCAGGTGATTAGTAATCGCGCCACTGTAAAAGCTTTGTAGTGGGGCTGACCGTGAATACGGAGTAACCCCACATTCTAATTGCTGAATACCGCCAGTTAGGGTGTGCAATAGTTTTGCATACTAGGGCGGCAATCCTAACCACAATCTGTGGGTTATCTCTAAGCATGAATTACTGCTCGGGCATTGTTGGGTTTCGGTTTACGAAAAGTTTTCGTATTGCTTTGGCATTGCCACCTTTTGGGCTGTGGATTGCAACAGATATAAAAAACCCCACGACTAGGTGGGGCTGTTGGTTAGTGATTAGCTAAGTGCCAGTTAATGCCGGTCTTAGCTGTCTTGGCTGCTTCCCTTGGCTCGGTATGCCACAGCTCACGCATATCATGCGCTTCAATAATGCCGTGCTGCAAAAGCCACTCAGGCGGCCTGTGCAGGGCATGTGCTACCCGCTCAAGCCACTGACGTTGCAGTCGTTCCAGTTCACCGATGACCTGTTGCTTTGAGTGCTTGAGCGAATCCAGCAATTCAGCGCTTGGCTGCCTACTGGCTGCGAGCTTTATATTCTGCCCATCAGTGCTAAGCATCACGCCATTGAGTAACGCTTGCTCAATAATCATGGAAGCATTCATATAGTTGCCTCCCATGGCTCAGCAGGTGCGGATTGTGCGGATTGTGCGGATACCCTTGCATCTACTGGGTTGCTAGGTGCGGATACGCTGCGGATAGGTGCGGATTTTGTTTCAGTGTTTGATAATTCCGCACTTGTCCGCACTGTCTCCGCACTTGCATAGCCGCGTGTTTGCTGGGTTTCCGCACTTTCCGCACTTTCCGCACTATCTTGGCGCTGGTTTATGCGCGGGTTAATTATAAAGGTGCGGCCATCAGTCGTTAGCAGGTGGTGGTTTTTCACTAGGGTAGCCAGTACCGGATCTCGCTTCTTGGCTGGCCTGAATGGTTTAAACCCTGACTTACCGAACTGGTCACGGTCGAACTCTGCCCACCGCTGCGCACGCTCTGGGGCTGTTAGCCAATCCATTACCGTTGCGGCATCTTGCAAGTCTTTGTCGACTGTTGCGCCAGCGGTATGCCTTAGCCACTCGCTAATAGAATGCTTTACCAGCGCAATAGCTGACTTCATGCAATCAGCGTCAACATGGTCTAGCTTTTCAAACACTGCCAGCGCTGTTGCAATCTTGCGCGCCTGATCTCCTACGCGACTAACAAACACGCTGACCTGACCTAGCTCACCAAACCGGCCAGACTCTTTCTCGGTTGCGTTGAAAAACTCCCACCATAGGCGGTCTGCTTCTCGTGTTAGCTCATACATTGGCGGGGCTACTTCGCTGGTATCTGGGTCTATATATTCTTTTGTTTCCATTATCTCGCTGGCACGCGCCCAATATCGTTTCAACCTTATGTCGTCATTACCTCGCTGCTGCTGTTTCTGGTACTCCTCCCATGTTAGCGTTCGCCTACCTTTAAGGCTTTCTGGGGCTGTAAGTAAAAACCTAGGCAAAAAACCTTGGCCTCTTAGCAACGGATCGCGTAACGCCTCCTGTACCGCAATCTCTTGCGCCATCAAGTGAATGGTAAACCGGCGATTAAAAGCGCTGCCCGATACCTCAGCATTGCTGCGTGATCTCATCCTTGAAACGCTGCCATCATCTAATAGCTTAGTCATGCCCCCAATGGTCGCCACTCTGGTATCTGCTTTTAAGGATGCACCGCCAAGCATCTGGCCGCCCTCATCAGTATCCCAAAACACTACCGGCTTACCGGCTATAAGATCGCCCGCTATTCGCTCAAATGTTACATCTGAATAAATAGTGGTCGTATCTGGCGGTACGCTGTTCGAGTCCTGATATTCTTTTAGTTCCTTGCCCTTCAAGCCTTTCATGCCCTCGTTATATTCTTTTAGCTGGCGCGCCTGTTCGCGTGCAAGGTCTTGCTGTTGGTTGCCAATAGGTAAAAATGCGAGCTTGTGGCATGAGCTTTTGCGGTCGCCTGAATCTGCCAGCGATAGCATGGCTGTACTGACCGGCATCTGGTCGCCTATCGAGTCCTTAGCATCAGCGCGGGTTAGTGCCAAATAGATCGCTGCGCCAATAACACACTGACCGGCTAGAGCTATAGGTGCTTTCACCTTTTCCGCAATAGCATAGGTTGCATCACGGATAATTGGCGGTAACTCATCGACTGGGTACGGGTGCGGTTTACTAATATCGGGCATCAACGGCAAGGGTTGCGGCGCTTGCTCAGCTATTGTGGCCTTGAGTTGCTGGCGCGCTTTTTTTAATTCTGCCTCAATTCCGTTTGCATACTGGGCGGCATCGACGGCAAGTGCTGCATCCTCTGGCTTAGTAAATGAGTTTACGGCCTCGTTTGCTGTAGCAAATACTAACTCGAGCCGATCTACCTCGCTCTGCCAGTGCGCAACTGAATAATAGGGCTGAATATCCGTATTCATACCATCACCTCACGCAAAGTGAACAGCATCAGCGCCAGCAGGCCAATAGCTTGTTGAGTGGATGGGCTGCTTGCTACAATGGCAATGCTGACTAAGGCATCATCTAAAGCGCTCGGTTTAACTTCGGTTTGATCGGGCGTTTTCATTTATACGCCCTCCCCGTTTAACCATGCCTCGACTGCTGACATATTAAAAAGCACGGTGTTTCCGCGCTTGATTGGCTTCGGAAAGGTTGGGTCGTTTACAGACCACCGGTGAATTGTCTGGCGCGTGACTTGTAACGCTTCAACTAAATCAGAGTAGCGTCCAAACTTCTTATTGCTGAATGCTGGCGCTGTTTGCGGCATGTTTACTTTGTCGCTCATGGAATTACTCCTTGAGCTTGATAGGTTTTTCTGTGTCTATATCACCGGCAAATTAATAAATATTTACTAAAATACCTTTGCGTTAGTACGCGGTGTTACGTATATTAACACTGTCGAAAGACTTCGAATGTAAGAACCAATCAAGCTCTAAACTTGATTAAGAGAATCTGGTACGCCAATACCTTTGATTCTCACTTGAAAGCCCTGCCCGCATTGCTGGTGGGGCTTTTTTGTCTTACCGACCTGTAAAGCTGTGTATAAACGCAGTGTTTGCCGGTCGATGGGGGAATACTAAACAGCTTTTTCAAAGTTATCCACAGGCGAACACAATATTCAGTGGTTAAACATGCGAAAAAACACAACATCTTGTGCTTGAAGTATTTAAAATTGACAGTTTTTTATGACTACGTTGGTAGTATTTTGTATGGTTTTACAATTTTTATAGTAAAAACGACCGTTCATCGGATTCTTTGAATCAAGCCATTTTATGCAACTGAACCACGTTACCCTTGAGCTGGCGCATAAGCTCAGTGAGACGCTTGCGTCTAGTAATGGGCTGTTTAGCATTGGCTGTGTATAGAGCGGCAAGCTCAGCACCTTGCGCACTGTCTGCTACTGCCAGCACCCGACCTAATGCCTCCCACGCCTCATACATCTCAAGTTCTGGATCTTGCGGAATATAGGTGGCCGTGATCTTGTCTGGCTTATGGTTTAAGCATCGCTCGATAATGTATGGGTTGATCTGTAGGCTTTGCATAGAGCTTGCTGCGGTGCGCCTCAGGTCGTGCGGTGTCCAAGTACCACCCGATAGAATCAACGTATCAAACAGCTTTGTACGGCCTGCAATCTGCACTCCACGCTGACGATCTCGCACTTGTTTAGTGACTGCCTTCTGGTCGATAGCGCCAGCGCCGGTAACACTCGACACGATATAATCAGCATCAGCACCAATGTCTTTTAACTGCTTAAATAAACCTTGCGCATACTGACTTAAATAGATCTTTATTGGGTCGCCGTTCTTGCTGTTCTCAGCAGGAATAACCCACTCACCGGCATCAAGGCATACGTCCGACCACTTGGCGCGCAGTAACTCACCAATGCGGCAAGCGGTGGCTAACTGTATTTTTATCGCCAGTTCGGTTGTGTTGATAAGTTTTGCACTTGGCAATTTGTCGAACAGCTCCACAAGCTCAGGAATACTCAGCACACGATCACGCGGCGCATTTTCCTCTAGCTTCCTTGGAAAGCGAGGCAAGGTCTCAATGATCCCCTGATCCAGTGCGTAGCCCATCATCTGACGAATTAGCGCCAGCAATATATTTGCAGCACGATTGCCGCGCTCTGCCACTCGGTTATTGATACTGGCAAGATGCCGCGCAGTAACATCCTTAACATCACGCTTGCCAATAACGGGTAACACGTCTTTTTTCATCATGCGCGCCGGCTCATCAGTGCCAAGCTTGCGACTGGTCATAACAGGAGAACAGATCCACTGATTAAACAGCTCAGTAACAGTGCAAGCCTCATCAATCGCTTTCTGACGCTGCTCTGCTATTTCCTTTTTAGCCTGTGCTGGATCTATGCCTTGGGCAATATCGCCTTTTAGTGCGTTCGCTTGAGTACGCGCGGCGGCCACCGATAGAGCTGGGTAGAAGCCCATCACATACCGACGCTTACTCCATTTGCTGCCGCGCTTTATGTTGTAAGACAAAGACCACACCGTCCGAACACCAATGCGCAACTCTAGGCCGCCAGTTATGTCGCAGGTGAACACTGTCCTGATACCGGTGAACTGCTCAGGATCTTTACGGCGCTCTTTTAAGTGATCTTCAATTACCTTGGTCGCAGTCTCAGCGCTGCTTGCTTTACCTGTCGAAAATACCAATCTCAGGTCTTTCATTTTATATGCCTCATAGCTGTTTGCTGGCGCTGGGTACTAACTGGGTACTAAATGGGTACTAAATCCCTAGTAATACGCGCTGTTACGCTATGATACATATAAATGGCTACAACTCAATGAATACGCGGCCTTGAGCATGGTTTTAGGTGCTATAGATCAACTCACAATTACACCGTTTTACACCTAAACACGCGCATGGGGTGCAAGGGGTCGAGTGTTCGAATCACTCCGTCCCGACCATATAAAACAATGACTTAGCCCACTTCACAAGAGTGGGCTTTTTCATGTCTGGACACTAAGCACTTTCGAATAATGAATTGGCTAAAGCTACTCAGCTCTTTTTCACTGCGTTTAAGCAAACGCAGTCTCTTGCTCTGGCCTTACCGCTTAAGTCTTTTCCAGTCTTATAAAGCCTAGTGGCAGCAGCGTCACTTCAGATAAATCCTAGACTCCCGAATTATTCCTGTAGAGAACTTGCTGATCTAATGCACTGAACAGCACAGAGTAGAAACTGCTCTGCGCTTGCAGACTAACAAAGTATCTAGCTGGCTAGGATTACTTGGACTCGCGGGTAAAACGATAGAACAGGTTGGGCTCACTGACCACGTACAAGTAGCCATCTTCGTCAATGTTTACCCCTTCAGCCTGTGGAATACCTTTTTTCAAACCGGCAAAACCTCTGGCTAGGGAGCGAAAACTAATCACTTTCCCTTCAGTGGTTATTTCGATCAGCAGCTTTGACTCATCACTTAACAAAATCAAATGGCCGCTCTTTTCATCGTAAGTGGCCGACGATACATCAGTCGCGAATACCTTATTTTTTATCCAGCCTGATAGATTGCGCACGCTCATAGACCCACCTTCACCTAAGCTTTTACGCAGGCCACTGACCTCAAGTAATTGAATAGGGTCGCGCTCTTTAGCCACATACAGGCGATCATTTTTAAGGTCGTAGGTAAGGCTTTCTAAGCCTTTATTGTCCTCATTCCAGAATGCAAGTTTTAGAGATGGATATTTGTGCTGACTCAGAGATCCACTGGTCAGTAACGTGCCATCAGCACTCATTGGAATATCTAGGATAACTAAGTTTTGTTTGCGCTCCTCCGCAACCACCAATTGTCCATTACCAATATAAGTCACCGCCTCTACGTCATCGAACCCCTCAAGGCTATAACGCGCCTGTACCTCACCGTCTCGACTTAAAGCAAGCAACTCGTTAGGACCATTGATAACAGCCCAGAGCATGCCTCGATCGCGGTCATAGGTCAGGCCAGAAAGGTTGTTGTTTATGCCTATGATGGGCTTAGCGTCGATCTCGACCCGATAGCTCGGCAACCATACTGCGCGATCCTGCCAATCATCCGCATGGATATGAGTTTTCACCCAGTAATACAAGCGGTCATCAAGACGCTGGGTATGCAACTGGAACCCAGCAACCACCACCAAGCACAAGATTACCCACAGCCAGATGCGAGCTTGTATCAAACGTCCAAGCCGTTTTGTAGCCTTTAAGTGCATAAAGATCTCATTTAGTTGCAGTAGAGAGGGGTTTGATTCGACTTAATAAGTGCTGCAGCAATCACTACAAGTCTAGCCTCTATGGATTAAAACTCTGCATTTAGCAGGCTCAATCGGTAAGCCTAATATATTGATTTTATAAGGTTTAATAACACTAGGTGAGCGCGACACGAGCTCTGCATGGTTTTAACTTATTCAGGGTTAACGAGCATACCCCTGGTGGTATTCTTTTAAAGAAGATTACCATCAGGGGGAGTTACGGAGTTCTGTTTGCAGGCTTCTTTAAGAATTAATCATCCTGACGGTTTTTCAAAATCTCGCCAGTAGCGGCATCCATTTCAATTTCCCATTTCTGGCCTTTATCATCACGCAGGTCCACCTGGTAAATATAACGGCCGTACGACTCTTCAAGCTCTGTGTCCAATACAGTGGCATTTGCATGTTGCGCTAAGGCTGCTTGATCAAGTTTATCAAAGGCTAAAATCGAACCTGAAGTGCTTAGCTCAACTGTTTTAGCTGGGCTGACATCAGCTTGAGCTAAACCTGTGCCCATCATTAAAGCAACGGACACACACAATGCAGTTAAAGTTTTCATAGTTATTTCCTTGTCTGGGTTGCTGTAACACAACGATATTGTGTGTCTACAAGGCTAAGGTTACAGACGCTGCCTTAATTCAAACTTAAAAACATGGGTTTTCTTAACCAAGGCTAGAAGTTTTCACAAATGTTATTTGGCGCTTTAGGTCCAGCTCAAACGCTAATGCAAAGGTCAGACGGGTGGGTTCAACCGGTCAGTGCAACTATCTCGTTTAGCCTCTCAGCTGGCGTTA
>CAZEZR010000090.1:0-8939 GCA_964516465.1 uncultured Thiopseudomonas sp.
ACTACCCTTTATAAGTTAACCGACCTTTTATCCCGCCCAATAAAAAACGGCTACCCATCACTGGGTAGCCGTTTTTTTGATGCTTTAGAGCGAATCAGTAAGGTAAAAAACCCGTCGGGTAGCAGCAGTGCATTACTGCACCGCCGCCCCCTAAGAACCGTACGTGCGAGTTTCCCCGCATACGGCTCAAGCCTTTATAAGTCAACTGCGCTGCAGCAGACCAGCTACTTTATCACCTTGTAGTGAGTGCAGCTGCCTATGACAATTGACGTGCAGCATGACCAAGTTGTCGATCTCGTCTCCTCCGCCATCTGTCCTACGCACCACATGATGGATATCCCAATCATTATGATCCTTGAACAGTTGCTTACAGATCAGACACCTATGCTTTTGACGCATCCAGATCATCCGCAATTTACCGCGGTGTAACTGTTTCTCCTTCCAGCTCTTAATTAGCCGCTGTTCGAAGTACAACTCAAAGTTACGATCGTATGGATTCGCTTCTGCTTTAATCTTGATGTGCCGTTTTATCGGAGTGCTTTTGCTTTTGAACAAGCGTTTCGGCTTGCCAGACACATCCACACTCTGGAATACCCAGCGCTCCCCGCCCACTGTGTGAAAATACTTGCTTCTCACCCAGCGTTTATAGCGGTTTTTGTGCCTACGGCAACTCCAGCGCCAGAGTAGTTTCCAGACTCTGTAGTCCACATAGCCAAATGTTTCCTTAGCCACCACATGGCGATGATAGTTCGCCCAACCCCGAATCACAGGGTTAAGCTGAACAATCAAGTTGCCTTGCTCGGCAGTACGGTTAGACCTGACTATTGATTTAATTTTCTGCAAATGAGCGCGTAAACTTTTACGGCTTGGCTTAATCAGCATTTTGCCGTTGTATTTACGTAAATTCTGCCCAAGAAAATCAAACCCTTCAGTTATGTGTGTAATCAGCGTTTTCTCTGGTGACAGTTCTAGCCCACGCTCCGCCATAAAGGCTTCAACAATGGGTTTGACCTTGTCTTCTAACAACTCTTTCGAGATACCAGTGATGATAAAATCATCCGCATATCGCACATAATTAACCTTAGTTTTATAGCTGGCTTTTGTGTTTTTGCGCCCAAAATGGCTCTGCAACACGTCTTCCAACCCATCTAAGGCCATGTTTGCCAACACAGGCGAGATAATGCCGCCTTGCGGTGTACCTGCCTCTGTGGCAAACAACCTATTGGACTCCATATAGCCCGCTTTCAGCCACTTTCTGAGTACTTGTTTATCCAACGGAATGTTGGCCAGTAACCAGTCGTGACTGATGTTATCGAAGCACCCTTTAATGTCTCCTTCCATCGTCCACTGTGCAGAACTTTTGCGACTGAGATTGACAAAGCATTGCTCAATTGCGTCCGCTGTCGAACGGTGTGGTCGAAAACCATAGCTGTTACGGTCGGCCCGTGTTTCCGATACGGGTTCAAGTGCTAGCAGGTATAACGCCTGCATGGCTCGATCCAGCATAGTCGGTATACCCAGCGGTCGGCGTGAGCCATTCGCTTTAGGTATATAAACACGTCTTAACGGCTTTGGACGGTAGCCCGTCCGCTGCAATCTGCCAATTGCCTTCCATTTTGCCAAAGGTGTACTCCATAACTCCCCGTCAATGCCAGGCGTTTGCCTGCCACGATTTTCGGTGACTCGCCTGACCGCCAAAGCTTTGGCGGCAAACGAGCGGGTCAGCAGCCTTTGCAACATTTTCACCTTGCGCCAGCGCTGCTCCTTTGTTGCCTTCGCGATCCGAACCTGTAGCCCTCTCACCTGCCTGTTAATGACAATCCAATCAATGGAATGCCAACCTTGAGGCGGGTGGGAGAACGCAGGTACAGTTAGTACTGTACTCATCTTGCTGCTCTCCAAGTGCAATCAATACACCTTGAAGAAACAGATACATTAACCCCTTGCGGGAAGTATCTGCTCCCGCAAGGGCGCGGTGACGGTCTAGGCGAACCCAGTTCGTTACCACTTGTATTAATGTCACTTTTTAGTAAAGCGCTTTACACGCCTTCACACGATTAAAGACCAGTCGAAAGTGGGCACTGTTTCCAGTGGAGGAACATTTAACCCCCTATCCACTTCATTACAAAGTGGCATTCGCTTTTTCCGACCTCCCAAGCCCGCATTCCCAACAGCGTCGATTGCTCTTCGCCTGCCCTTGGGCAGAAATACGGGATTACCGAGTTCCATGTCGATGACATGTATCACTTAGGTTCTGCTTATACACCGAAGGCTTGATGACAACGTATCCCCAGATGTAAAAAGGATAACCAGCCTTGTACCTTTTGGTCAGAGCGCGTCAATAGCTTGCGCTCATTGAGGGTGACGGTGCTTACAGCAGTTCACATATGTTAACCCTATGACACAGCCTAGCCTCTCACCTGCATGCTATTAGCAGATTCCCTAAAATCACCTCGCGGCAAAGTTAGACCTTTTCAGGGAGTACATTGTTAGGAAGCTTCGAACCTCGCCGTTACCAGCGACGCACTATCCCTAGGCTACTGTTGGTTGTACAACAGGTTCTATCACCTATACCGAGCAAGTTACTTTTGCTTTGTATTGGCGTAGAACAATCATCAGACACAGCTTCACACCGGCAGGTGCTATAGCCGATTAATAGACACGAGTATTCGCGTTACATGACAACCCTTATTTAAAAGAGCTGCTTCAACGTGTACTGTAGGGTTACATGAGCAACGGATACTGACTAGCTTAACTAGCCCTATACGCTTATCATATAACTCATTCGCTTGCGCGGGGATACAGGCTTTCACCCATACCTGAGATATTAGGCTCCAATTAGGAGACCGATATTCGGGCATGAATTAAACCCGAATATCGGTTTTTTAATTTGCTATTTTCTGCTGGAAAAGTGACCTCTAAAAGAGGCCACTTGCTTGGTGTAACCCAGCCAGGCTAGCTACCTGCGCGACTCTCGTCGCACTACATCATCCCACCCATTCCACCCATGCCGCCCATATCAGGCATTGCTGGGGCGCTGTCATCTTTGATTTCAGCGATCATCGCTTCAGTGGTGACCATCAAGCCAGCAATTGACGCTGCCGCTTGTAGCGCTGAACGGGTTACTTTTGCTGGGTCCAAAATACCCATCGCAATCATATCGCCGTACTCGCCAGAAGCTGCGTTGTAACCGAAGTTACCTTCGCCTTGCTTAACTTTATCAACCACAACACTTGGCTCGTCGCCTGAGTTAGCCACGATCTGACGCAGTGGTGCTTCAACCGCACGACGCAGCAGAGCAATACCCACATTCTGGTCTTCGTTGTCGCCTTTCAGATCAGCAATGGCTTGCAGTGCACGCACCAGTGCAACACCACCGCCAGGTACCACGCCTTCTTCAACGGCAGCACGGGTTGCGTGCAGCGCGTCTTCAACGCGGGCTTTCTTCTCTTTCATTTCAACTTCAGTGGCAGCACCCACTTTAATCACCGCAACACCGCCAGCTAATTTAGCCAGACGCTCTTGCAGCTTCTCTTTGTCGTAATCTGAAGTGGTTTCTTCGATTTGCTTACGGATCTGTAAGACACGCGCTTCGATATCAACCTGCTGACCAGCACCATCAATAATAGTGGTGTTGTCTTTGCTCAGGACAACGCGTTTCGCGTCACCGAGGTGCTCTAAAGTAGTGGTATCAAGGCTCAGACCCACTTCTTCAGAAATAACCGTACCGCCAGTCAAGATGCCGATATCTTGCAGCATTGCTTTACGACGATCGCCAAAGCCTGGTGCTTTAACTGCAGCCACTTTAACGATACCGCGCATGTTGTTGACAACCAGAGTTGCCAAGGCTTCGCCTTCAACATCTTCAGCAATAATCAACAATGGACGACCGGACTTCGCTACAGCTTCCAGAACGGGCAACAGTTCACGGATGTTAGAGATTTTCTTATCCACTAACAGCAGCAATGGGTTTTCCAGCTCAGCTACCATGGTGTCTGGCTTGTTGATGAAATACGGTGACAGGTAACCACGATCAAACTGCATGCCTTCAACCACAGACAGCTCGTTATCTAGACCTGAACCTTCTTCAACAGTAATAACGCCTTCCTTACCGACTTTTTCCATTGCCTTAGCAATGATTTCACCGATAGAAGCGTCAGCGTTGGCGGAAATAGTACCCACCTGAGCGATAGCTTTGTTGTCAGAGCATGGCTTAGCCAGTTGCTTGATCTGCTCAACAATTGCGATGGTCGCCTTATCAATACCGCGCTTAAGATCCATTGGATTCATGCCCGCAGCAACTGCTTTCAAGCCTTCGTTGACGATAGCTTGTGCTAGAACAGTAGCAGTGGTGGTACCGTCACCGGCTTCGTCGTTGGCTTTTGAAGCAACGTCTTTCACCAGCTGTGCGCCCATGTTTTCAAAGCGGTCTTGCAACTCAATTTCTTTAGCAACTGATACACCATCTTTAGTGATGGATGGCGCACCGTAGCTTCTTTCTAAAACGACGTGACGACCTTTTGGTCCTAAAGTCGCTTTTACTGCGTCAGCTAAAACGTTGACGCCAGCGAGCATTTTTTTACGGCCTGAATCGCCGAATTTTACTTCTTTAGCAGCCATGAAATCTGTTCCTCAATTCTGTGTCAGTTACGCAAGGGGATAAATTAAGCTTCAACAACCGCGAGAATTTCGCTTTCGCTCATTACCAGCAATTCTTCACCATCAACTTTAATAGCGTTGCTGCCGGAATAAGGGCCAAAGACTACTTTGTCACCCACTTTTACAGCGAGTGCACGTACATCACCATTGTCTAAAACGCGACCAGTACCTACGGCAACAATTTCGCCTTGGTTTGGTTTTTCAGCCGCTGAGCCTGGTAGCACAATGCCGCCAGCGGTTTTGGTTTCTTCTTCGCTGCGGCGGATTACCACACGGTCATGCAGAGGACGAAGCTTCATTGTCGATCTCTCCCAACGGGTTAGTTACATCAACCGATGACACTCATCGGTACGTTTATTAAGTCCGGCAAGCCGGGGCGCACTGTGCGAAACACAGCACGCAGAGTGATCTGCACAAGGCAGAATCTTTTGGTGTCTTATATATGTGGGCAGGTACAAAGATTTCAAGGGCTGAGCCTGAAAATTTCTCAATAAATACCTAAAGATAAGGTTTTAAGGGTCTTCACGCTCAAATTCACCTTCAATAATTTGCGCTTGGCGTGGCTGTGATCTCTCACCCTGCTCAGAATGCGTGCGGCTTTGCCCATAATATTGCTGGGACTGGTACTGCCGAGCTTGGGCTGCGCTTTGCGTCATATGCAAGGCAATGCGCTTAATCATAATGCTGCGGGTGATTGGCAACATCAGCAGCAAGCCTATGGCGTCACTGATAAAACCGGGCAGTATTAATAAGCCACCGGCAATGACTAACAAAAAGCCATTGAGCATTTCCGTATTCGGCACTTCCCCTGCCGCCATACGCTGACGAACTTTTAGCGCAGTGGTAAACCCCGCAATGCGAATACAGAAGATCCCCAACACGCCACTGGCTAACACCAACAGCAATGTGGCCGACGCGCCAATACTGGCACCGACCCGAATCAAAACAAATAACTCAAGCAGCGGGAAAACTAAAAACAATAAGAAAAAAATTCGCATCAAGCCCACCTTAACCATCTAGATACTTAATTAATGCGCCCCAGCCGAGAAAATCTCAAGGGCTGCACGCTTTAGATCATGTAACAAAATACCTCACAGCTCTTCTAAGCTGCCTGCGTTTTGCCGATCCACCGCTGTTTTGCGCCTATCGTTACGCCACTGCCAAAGAATAAAGAAGATGGTCGGCACACCCAGTAGAGCGGTAATCAAAAAGAAATTCTCATAACCATACTTATCCACTAACACTCCTGAATAGCCTCCAATTAGGCGTGGCAACAGCAACATAATGGAACTCAATAAGGCATATTGGGTAGCAGAAAACTGCAGATTAGTGAGGCTGGATAAATAAGCCACGAAAGCTGCGGTAGCCATCCCTGCACTGAAGTTATCACAAGAAATGGTCACAATGAGCATGTTTAAATCCGCTCCCATACCGGCGAGCAGGACGAACATCAGGTTAGTTGCTGCCGACGCGATACCGCCAATCAAGAGTATCGGCATGATGCCAAAGCGCACAATTAACAAACCACCAATGCCGGCACCCAGCAACGTCATAATCAAACCAAAGACTTTACTGACCCCAGCAATTTGATCTTTACTGAAACCCTGATCGATATAAAACACATTGGCCATCACCCCCATCACCGTATCCGACATGCGATAAGTTGCCACCAACCCTAGTAACAATAGCGCCTGCCAGCGGTAGCGCACGACAAAGTCACTGACTGGGGTGAGCACCGGCGCCAACCCTTTACGACCAATCGAGGATAAGCAAAAGATGGTTAAAATGGTGTACAGCAAAGCGCGTAAAAAAGCGCGGTCGCTAAACAGTAAATCATCTAAACCAGCACGGCCAGACACTAAAGATTCGAAATCAGTTTGATAGTACTGCGTCATCATGGCCGGTACAGAAACCAATAAAACCATCAACACCAAGACAGAAATCAATTGATGGCTGAGCTTGTAACGGTTGATAATTTGCGCAGAGGCTGCGGGCAATTTAGGTTCTTTCATCCACAGCGTGGTGAGCAAGCCCGGCAGCATTAATAATGCAAATAACAAATAGGTACTGGCCCACGCCGCATGCCGATACTGTACACCCGTGGAGCCAAACCACTCGGCAAAATACAGTGCACCAGCCGTAGCCAATAGCGCAGCCACACGGTAACCCGCCATATAACTGGCCGCCAATGCCGCTTGGCGACTGTTATCGAGAATTTCTAAGCGGTAAGCATCCACGGCAATGTCTTGCGTGGCCGAAGCAAACGCCACCAATACAGCTAAAGCAATTAAGACGGCCAAATGACTTTGCGGATTGCTCAAGGCCATACCCGCAAGACCTGTGGCAATCAGTAACTGTGAAAAGACCAGCCACGAACGACGGCGGCCTAAGCGGCCTAAAATAGGTAGGCGCCATTGGTCAAGTAAGGGGGACCACACCCATTTAAAGGCATAAGCCAGGCCAATCAAACTGGCATAACCGATGGTTTCACGGGCAACACCGGCTTCACGCAGCCAAACAGACAGTGTCGAAAAGACCAGCATGTACGGCAAGCCTGCAGCAAAGCCCAATAACAATAAGGCTAAGACAGCGGGACTCGAGTAGGTCTTGAGGGCGGTCCGCCAACTATTTTGGGGCATGGTCTACTGCTTTCATTGGCAAATCACGTACTCTACTCGCTGACAGCATTGGGCTGCCACTGATAATCGGCTAATTTTACACGATCTTGTGCAACGAAGATCCCTTCTAGACGTAAACGCTGACGCTGTTCATCACCAGCACGGCTGTTTTGCGGCAAACTTAAACGCCCGCCCGCGGCGACAACACGGTGCCAAGGTAACTGGGTATCATCTGGCAGTTGGCTTAACACTCGCCCTACCCAGCGCGCCAACCCTGGATAACCGGCCATTTTAGCCAACTGCCCATAGGTGACCAAGCGTCCTGGTGGAATTTTGGACAGCAACATGTACAAGACGATCCGCATTTGCTGTTTATTTTCGCTCTCCATTGCGGAACCCTAATTTTTACTGTGTGTCTGTTATGCCAAGTGCATTAAACTATGCACTGTACAACATTTCCTGCTTCTACTTCTTTCGAGTTGGTCAATAATGCGTTTTTTCAATCTGTTTGTAATTGTGTTAAGTCTATTTTTTTCTCTATCAGCACAGGCAGATACGGTATGGCTGAAAAACGGCGATCGCCTGACGGGGACTATTTTGGTGTTAGACGCTAATCAACTGCTATTAAAAACTGATTACGCTGGCACTATAAACTTAGATATCAAGAAGATAGCTACTTTGGAGTCGGAGCAACACTTATTAGTTAAGCTAGATAATTTTACGACCCAGACCAGCAAAGCTTTGCGGCCGGCACCTGATGGCAGTGTGCGTTTGCAAAATGGCGGCCCGGAGCAAACCATCGCCCTTGCTGATATTCAGCAGCTGATGGTGCCGCGGCCAGTTATCGAGGACTTGCGCTGGAAGGGTAATGTCAGTTTTTCTGCAGATTATAAGCGGCGTGAAAATAACTCTGATGATTATGGTTTAGATGTAAGTACTGAGCTGCGTCATGGCCTCTGGCGTCATTCGGTTGATACTGAATACGATTATGAAACGAAGAATAGTGCTAAGAAAACTGAGCGTTTTGAAGCCAGCTATGCCTTAGACCGTTTTATTACTGAGCGTTGGTTCTGGAAAAACAAGGCTAAATATACCCATGATCATTTGGAGGAGTTACGTCGGCAATATGTCTATGGTACTGGCCCTGGTTTCCAGTTCTGGGATAACGAGCTTGGTGGTTTGGCGGTCTCTGCGTTGTTAAATCACAATAAGTTTAAGTTTGACACTGGCGAGCAGCAGAGTTTTAACGCCAGTACTGTGTCGTGGAATTATAATCGTTACCTCAGTGGTAAATCCTTTGAGCTGTACACTAAGGGCGAGTTCGGCGCGCCGTTTATCGGTGATATTGATTATGTTTTTGATGGTGAAGCTGGTATGCGTTACAAGCTCAACAGTTGGGCGGCTATCACGTTAAGAGCTGAGTGGGATAAGGTTTCCAGTAAGTACGGCGACCTGAATGATCGACGCTATGTGATTGGCGTTGGAGTGGGTTGGTAATTTTATCAAGCCCATAGCTGTTATGTTTACCGTGCTTCGCTGCGCCCGACCGCCACTGCACTAATCCAGACCGTATAAATGATTAACGAGTACTTCGGGGTGGAGTGGTGAGCGTAGCCAAGGATGGCGTAGCGCCGGAGTTGAACCCTGGACGGGTTCATCGAC
>CAZEZR010000091.1:0-8898 GCA_964516465.1 uncultured Thiopseudomonas sp.
GATGCGGTCATATTGCGCCAAAAAAATCGGCCAGCTTTGCCATTTATCGACGTATATACGCAGTGGGTTACTCGGCAAACGTGGGTCTTCTCTATAGCGCTTTTTGTATTCAGTTATTCTTGTGATACCGAGCGCTTGAGCCGCTTGGGAAGCTTCTTCCAAGGTGGGGTAGAACTTTTTGATGCGCTCATATTGCCCCAAAAACAACGGCCAGCCCTGCCATTCGTCGACGTATATACGCTGTGGATCACTCGATAAACGTGGATCTTCTTTGTAGCGCTTGTTGTACTCAGTCCGTGTCGTGATATTCAACGTTTGAGCAGCGCGCGAAGCCTCTTCCAAGGTTGGGTAAAAAGGTTTTACGGTACCCAAAAATAACGACCAGCTTTGCCATTTATCAGAGTACCTACGCTGTGGGGAACTCAGCAAACGTGGATCTTCTTTGTAGCGCTTGTTGTACTCAGTCCGTGTCGTGATATTCAACGTTTGAGCCGCGTGGGCGGCTTCTTCCAAGGTGGAGTAGAAGTTTTTGATGCGCTCATATTGCCCCAAAAAAATCGGCCAGCTTTGCCATTTATCGACGTATGTACGCAGTGGATCACTCGGCAAACGTGGGTCTTCTTTGTAGCGCTTGTTGTATTCAGTCTTCACCATGATACCCAGCGCCTGAGCCGCGTGAGAGGCTTCTTCTAAGGTTGGGTATAAACGGCTTTGTATGGATTTCTTCATGGCTTATGAAATCCTTTTGAGATCAGAGAAAGCATTTTGGTTAGCCTTCTTTTCTGCATCAGCAAAGGCTTGGCGAATTTCTTGTTCTGTCGGTTCAGTGTAGACCGCTTGAGAGTCTGGGCTTTTATGGTGCATTGCTTTTTGAATGAACTCGGGCCTAATACCCGCCTTCCTCAGGGCTTGCCCATAGGAATGTCGGTCTGCGTGAGAAGTGGTGCCAGCTTTTTTGGAAAACGTCAGCCCAACCCGCTCCACTGCCCGCTTTCTGTTGCCTGTATAAGCTTTGATTGAATACGGGCTTCCAGACTGTGTTGTGAAGGCATAGGGGTGCTTTTTCCCATACTTGGAAGGCGGTTGATATTGCGTCTCCAAATAAGTTACCCAAAGTTGTCTGAAGCGATCACCTGCCTCCAGAGGAAACCAGTTCACGATGAAGTATTTTCCGGTACTGCTCGACAATGCGGAATCTTTCCAGCCAGCGTGGAGAATGTGATTTTTAGGGTACTCATCTCGCGGACGTAGCCCGTAATTTTCCTTGAGAAACTTAGCACGAATACTACTGCCATCGGGCGCTATCCCTTGACTTGGATGATGAACTTTTACGATACAATGGCCATCGATAATCGTGATGTCATGCAGCCAAATATGAAAGCATTCGCTAATTCTGATACCACCGTAATACATCAACATAGTAACGAGCACATCCCTCAAATTAATGCGCTCCGCAATGTTGGTAGACCCTGAGCCCCCCCTGCGAACAAAACCTTCCGAAAGCAGTTCGCCCATCCGGCCTTCCGGAAAAAACTTGACGCTTTCTCTATTGTGAACTGTTTGAGCGTGAGGTAGGTTCACCCATCGTTGGTGATTCGTGGGCGTCTTAGCAAAAAGGTGAGTAAGAAACGCATTACGCTTTCGATGGTAATGAGCAGCGAGGTTCATCCGTTCTCCCACGCTGTCTGGCTTCACTTTCGGATTGATCCTCAATCTTTCGTCTTCATTGATCTCAGCCAGCCAATCACAATAGTGGGTGATGTGACCTATCAATTGTCGAGCATCCGCTTCCTTGCGAGGAGTCCATCTTAAATGTGATGGATCCTCCCCTTCTTCTCCAACTGTTCCTGTGTAAAGCGATAACGCAAACTCTCGAAACATTCGTTTTGGATCAGTTATCGCATCCCCGTTTGCTTCCCAATACTCAAGCAGCAAGCAGACAGCAAAAGCACTGCGATCAGCCCAACTCTTTGAACGGCTCCGGTAATGAGTCAAATACTGAATATGGCTCTTGAGGACACCCCCCTCTGTGAGAATCGCAGGGAACTCTATAGCCACACCAGTATTATCTAAACGAACCTTGGCATTTATTTTAACAGGAGTCATAGATCTAGTACTTCAGTACTTTAAAGGACTCACTATGCCAGAGGGTAAAGGAAACTAAAAGAAAGAAACTCTCTTTTACTCACCCTTCACCTTATGTTCTAGTACCTATTAAAGATGGTACTAATCGCAAAACGTACAATTATTCCATGAACAGCCGTTGGTGACTGGCAGTATCAATGAGTGCGCTTCACTGGGTGGACGAAACACCGGTTCAATGTATTCAATCGGCATAAACTCAACCTCTATAACGTATCATCAGCAATTTCTACTGGTGCATTGGCATCGGCGCTGGCCTCATCACGCTTTGGGCGCTTATTACCCATACGTACACCGATATCCATTAAGAACTGGAAAAAACCATCTTGGTCTTCTAACACGTTGCTCCAAAACGGCGAATGGTATAAAGCAACAGCACCATGGACCAGCGCCCAAGCTGCGCAGTAATGGAAGTACGGCGGAACATCTTCCAGCTTGCCTTCTGCGATACGCCCTTCGATCAAACGGGTTAAACGCTCAAAGTTGGACGCACGAATACTATGCAACTGCTCAATCATTTCCGGCACTTGCCGACCCTTTTGCACTTTCTCTTCGAGACGGTCAAATAAACGATAACGCTGCGGGTCACTCATACGAAATGAGAAATATGCTCGCGATAACGCTTCTTTATCACTGGCTACAGTGTCGGAATGAAACAACTCACTGAGCTCTCGCTCATAATCCAGCATTAAACGTAAATAGATTTCTGCTTTGGATTTAAAGTGCTTATAAATTGTACCTTTGCCAATGCCAACTGCATCAGCAATCATCTCCACCGTGACCGAGTCTTCACCATGTTCAAGAAACAACTTAAGCGCAGTATCTAGGATCTCTTGCTCACGGCGACGAAACTCACGAACCTTTCTGGACTCTTTTTGCATGCTGAACTACCCAGTCAATAAATAGAGTCCTATTATGACTCTATTCATAAAAAATGCACTGTTGTTTGACACGCTCTAAAGTGACGCAGCAGATTCAGGCAGTCATCTCTATTGCTACTTGGCCAAATACAGTCTGTGATTCGTCTAATGTTTAGCTTAACTTGGCCAACATTGCGGTCTCATCTGCCAAGAGTGTCTGCATTGAATCGCGCGCTAAGATACGCTTTTTGTGCGCCACTAGATTCGGCCAGCGCGCCGTATCGAGTTTTTCCTGGCCATAAGACAAATTCACCCAATGGGTCACAATAGCGATATCGGCCAAGCTGAACTGATTGCCTACAAAATACTGATTATCAGCCAACTGCTGCTCTAAGTAGTCGCAGTGTTTAACCAGTGATTGCAACGCTTTTTGCACCACATCTTCATCGCAGGGCAAGCCCATGCTTTTGGCTAAAGCTCGGTTAAAGAACACAGCAAAGGTGGCCAAAGGTGCGATCTCGTAATCAGCATATTTCTCAAACCAACGAATGCGCGCAACATCTTCTGGCGTCTGCCCACCCAGGGCAAGGCTTTCTGGATATTTATCTTCTAAATAACTACAGATAATCGATGAATCACAGAGATCCAACTCACCATCACGCAGTGCTGGAATGCGCCCTAAGGGACTGATTTGATAAAACCAATCGGGTTGACTCCAGGGAATAATTAACTCCATGGAGTAATCCAATTGTTTTTCTAGCAAACAAGCTCTGACTTTACGCACAAATGGCGATAAGGACGCTCCGTATAGAATTAAACTCATAAAAACCTCATTGCCTAAGAGTTTTCAGTTGAGGTGCCCGATTAGGCTTTTTTGTAAAAACCACTCAACTGACTGATTCGTCCAGAATAGTCAGGAACAGTGCTCTATGGCAAGAAATTGATAAACTTAAGGCGGGATTTAAATATCTGCGCGCAATTAACTGGCAAACAGTTTGCGAGCAACACCGGCAAATAGACTTGTTTAAGCCCTTTCGTGCAGCAAAACTCATTCCAGGGATTGGTGCAATTCACTCAGACGTATTTTTAGCTGCGCAACAATTTAAGCACATCTTCCAGCTCTGCAATCATCTGGCGGATGATTTGTTTAACTTGGCTGCCTTCGTCACGCACTTCACTGCTGGACAGACGCAAACGCGCACCGCCAATGGTAAAACCATGGTCATACAGCAAGCTGCGGATCTGTCGAATCATCAAGAGATCGTGGCGCTGGTAATAACGACGGTTACCACGGCGCTTAATATCCGCTAACTGCTCGAACTCTTGCTCCCAATAGCGCAACACATGAGGCTTAACAGCGCACAGTTCGCTGGCCTCGCCGATGGTGAAATGACGCTTATTCGGAATGGCTGGTAATTCGTTATTATGACTCGCTTCCAACATAGCCTTCTACTCGATCACGCAGTTTTTGACCCGGGCGAAAAGTCACCACCCGACGGGCACTAATGGCCACTTCTTCACCTGTTTTAGGATTACGCCCCGGTCGCTGTGCTTTGTCCCGCAACTCAAAGTTACCAAAACCAGACAGCTTGACCGGCTCGTTATGTTCGAGGGCTAAACGAATTTCTTCAAAGAAGGTATCAACCAGTTCTTTGGCTTCGCGTTTATTCAGGCCGATTTCAGTAAAAAGATGCTCGGCCATTTCAGCTTTCGTTAAAGCCCCCATACACTCACTTCCTCAGGATTGCCGCAAATTTATCTGACAATAAGCTCAGGATCGCGTCCGTTGCTGCACTCACCTCATCATCAGTAAGAGTGCGCGAAGGATGTTGCCAGGTCAAGCCAACCGCTAAACTTTTGCAACCTTCGTCTACCCCCTTGCCTTGATAGACATCAAATAAGCGGATTTGTGTCAGCCACTCGCCAGCAGCACTGCGCATGGCATCCATTAGCTGTTGTGCTGGCACGTCAGCATTGACCACTAGAGCCAAGTCACGACGCACTTCTGGAAAGCGCGACAGTTCGCTAAAGGC
Organism: uncultured Thiopseudomonas sp.; assembly: GCA_964516465.1. GTDB lineage: Bacteria > Pseudomonadota > Gammaproteobacteria > Pseudomonadales > Pseudomonadaceae > Denitrificimonas. Next base: position 5,036 of record CAZEZR010000091.1, read on the forward strand.
CGGTAAGCGACCAGCGCTGATGGCATCCAGTTGCACTTCAAACATCAAGGTTGGCTGATCAATATCCAGCTCTGCGGCCAACTGCGGGTGCAAAGTACCAACATAACCAACCACTGCACCATTGCGCTCAATGCGTGCACACTGGCCCGGATGGAAAGCATGCTGCTGACAGGCAACAAAGGTGTAGCTGTCACCCGCACCAGCGGCGGCTAATAAAGCTTCCACATCGCCTTTAATGTCATAAAAGTCGACTGTTTCTTTGCCATGCGTCCAGACTTCCGGCAAGCGTAAACCGGTAATAACGCCGGCTAACATACGCTCTTGCTTTAAATCGTCTAATTGGCCGACAAAGCGTAAGCCGCTTTCAAATAAGCGAATGCGTTCTTGCTGACGATTTAAGTTATGTTGCAGCGCTTTTAATAAGCCCGGCAACAGCGAAGCACGCATCACCGACAGTTCAGCAGAAATCGGATTGGCCAGCGCCAAAGGCTTAAGCTCTGGATGAAATGCAGCAAACAACTCAGGGGCAATAAAGCTATAGGTAATAGCTTCTTGATAACCACGGGCAGCTAGCAAACGACGCAATACCGGCAGACGGGCTTGCGCTTCCGACTCAGCTTGCGGTGCTAAGCGTGCTGCTGGGTAACGTACCGGCAGTTTGTCATAGCCGTATAAGCGGCCAATCTCTTCCAGCAAGTCCACTTCAATACTGATATCAAAGCGGTGACTGGGCACTGCCACAGACCATACGCCAGCACTTTGCGCCGTGAGCTTTAAGCCCAATGGCGCCAGTAAGGTTTCAATCTCAGTTTCGCTCAAACTTAAGCCAAACATTTGTTTAACCCGCTCTGCACGCAATATCACCGGTTCAGTTTTAGGTAAATGCTGCGCATCTTCAGTCACCACCACTGGACCTGCACTGCCGCCAACAATGCTGAGCAGTAACTCGGTAGCGCGCTCAATGGCTGGTGCCGGTAGCTGCCAGTCCACCCCGCGCTCAAAGCGGTGCGAAGCATCGGTATGCAAACCATAGGAACGGGCTTTGCCGGCAATGGCGATCGGCTCAAAAAACGCACTTTCAAGGAAAATATCCGTGGTTTTGCCCTCTTCCACGCCGCTGTCTTCACCGCCCATCACACCAGCTATGGCCAATGCGCGCTGTTGGTCAGCAATCACTAATGTAGTGCTTTTTAAAGTGATTTTCTGTCCATCGAGCAAAGTGATCTGCTCATTGTCTTGTGCCATGCGTACGCAAATACCACCGTTGATGTGCGCCAAATCAAAGGCATGCAACGGCTGACCCAGTTCCAACATCACATAGTTGGTAACATCCACCACTGGATCAATGCTGCGAACATCACTGCGCTCTAGACGCTGAACCATCCACGCCGGTGTCGGCTGAGTTAGATCAACCCCAGTGATCACGCGACCGGCATAGCGCGGGCAGGCTTCTGCTGCAGCCAACTCAACCGCCACAGTCTGCTCGTGGCTGGCTGCCACTGCAGTAATCTCAGGTAACTGCACAGGTACATTATACAAAGCGCCCACTTCACGGGCTAAACCTTGCAGCGATAAGCAGTCACCACGGTTTGGAGTGAGATCCACTTCAATACTGACATCATTGAGATTTAGACTGTCACGAATACATTGACCCACTACAGCTTCTGCCGGAAGTTCTAACAAGCCGGCATCTTCTTCGCTGATCTGTAATTCGCTGGCTGAACAGAGCATGCCGAATGATTCAACCCCACGCAGCTTGGCTTTTTTAATTTTAAAATCGCCCGGTAATACCGCACCAACACGGGCAAAAGGAATTTTTAAACCGTCGCGCACATTCGGCGCACCGCAGACAATTTGTACTGTCTGCTCACCATCGGTCACTTGGCAGACTTTTAGTTTGTCTGCATCTGGATGCTGTTCAACGTTGAGCACCTCACCCACTACCACACCGCTGAATGCTCCGGCAACTGGGGTGACCGCCTCCACTTCTAAGCCGGCCATGGATAAACGTGCCACCAGTTCATCACGGGACACCTGTGGATCAACTAAACTGCGTAACCATTGTTCACTGAAATTCATGCTGTTCTCCTAAATTCTAAAGGGTCTCGACCTAGTTAAACTGACTTAAAAACCGTAGGTCGTTATCGAAGAACAGTCGCAAATCATTGACGCCATAACGCAACATAGCGAGGCGCTCAACGCCCATACCAAAGGCAAAGCCTTGAAATTCTTCTGGATCAATACCCGACATGCGCAGCACATTAGGGTGCACCATGCCGCAGCCCATGACTTCCAACCAACCGGTGTGCTGACACACGCGGCAACCTTCGCCATTGCACATCACACACTGCATATCCACTTCAGCGGACGGCTCAGTAAAGGGGAAGAACGATGGACGGAAACGCACGCCCAAGTCTTTCTCAAAGAACACCCGTAAAAACTCTTCAATGGTGCCTTTTAGGTCAGCGAAGCTGATGTCTTGATCAATCAATAGGCCTTCCACTTGATGGAACATCGGCGAGTGGGTGAGATCAGAGTCACAGCGGTACACGCGACCTGGGCAGACAATGCGAATCGGGGGGCGCTGCGCTTCCATGGTACGCACCTGAACCGGTGACGTATGGGTACGTAATAACATGTTGGCATTGAAGTAAAACGTGTCATGCATCGCTCGCGCGGGGTGATGCCCTGGGATGTTAAGGGCTTCAAAGTTGTGATAATCATCTTCAACTTCAGGGCCTTCAGCAATGCCATAACCAATCTTGGTAAAGAATTGCTCGATGCGCTCTAGGGTGCGAGTCACTGGATGCAAACCACCACTTTGCTGGCCACGACCAGCTAAAGTGACATCTAAGGTTTCCGCAGCCAGCTTTGCTTCGAGGGCAATAGTATCCAGAAACTGCTTACGCTCGGCTAGGGCTGTTTGCACCTGCTCTCTGGCAGCATTGATTAAAGCACCTGCTTTGGGGCGCTCTTCAGCTGACAATTTACCCAGCTGTTTCATCAACTGAGTGATCTCGCCTTTTTTGCCGAGATAATGAACCCGTAACTGCTCTAAGGCGTGTGCATCATCGCTTTTTGCTACTGTCGCTAAAGCTTGTGTCACCAGCGCATCAAGATTATCCATACAATACTCCAGAGGACCTTGCAAAACACAGCGCACGCGCTTTGCAAGGTGCTCTTGCTATAACTTATAAAATAAGGGTGCTAGACGAAATAAGGGAAGAGCCTGAGCCCTTCCCTTATCAAAACCGCATGTTGCAATGCCTTAAAACTTAGGCCAAAGAGGACTTAGCTTTTTCAACAATTGCCGCAAATGCTGCTTTTTCGTTTACTGCTAAGTCAGCCAGTACTTTACGGTCGATTTCAATTGAAGACTTTTTCAAGCCTGCAATGAAACGGCTGTAGGACAGACCATTGATACGTGCACCAGCGTTGATACGTGCAATCCACAATGCGCGGAATTGACGCTTACGCTGACGACGGTCACGGTACGCGTACTGACCAGCTTTAATAACCGCTTGCTTGGCTACACGGAAGCTACGCGAACGCGCGCCATAGTAACCTTTAGCAAGTTTTAAAATCTTTTTGTGACGACGGCGAACGATAACGCCACGTTTTACTCGAGCCATAAAATATTACCTTTATTATCCAGACCTAATTAACGAACACGCAACATGCGTTCAACACGTGCAACATCACTGGGATGAACCATGGATGTACCGCGCAGCTGACGCTTACGCTTGGTGGTCATTTTGGTCAAGATGTGACTCTTGAAAGCGTGCTTATGTTTAAAACCATTCGCTGTCGCTTTAAAGCGCTTTTTAGCGCCACTTTTCGTTTTCATCTTTGGCATGTTGAAT
>CAZEZR010000092.1:0-8786 GCA_964516465.1 uncultured Thiopseudomonas sp.
CGTGCGTACCTTCCAAGATCTGATTCTCGCCTTGCAGAGCTTTTGGGCTGAGCAAGGCTGTGTGGTACTGCAACCTTATGATATGGAAGTGGGCGCTGGCACCTTCCATACTGCAACTTTTATGCGTTCTTTAGGCCCAGAGACTTGGAACGCCGCTTATGTACAGCCATCACGCCGTCCAACCGATGGCCGCTATGGTGATAACCCCAACCGCTTGCAACATTACTATCAGTTTCAAGTGGTGCTCAAACCTAACCCAGACAATATCCAGGAGCTCTACTTAGAGTCCTTGCGCCATATTGGGATTGATCCTTTGGTGCACGATATTCGTTTTGTTGAAGACAACTGGGAGTCGCCAACCTTAGGCGCATGGGGGCTGGGCTGGGAAATCTGGCTCAATGGCATGGAGGTCACCCAGTTCACTTACTTCCAACAAGTGGGTGGGATTGAGTGCTATCCAGTCACTGGCGAGATCACTTATGGTCTTGAGCGTTTGGCCATGTATATCCAGGGCGTTGATTCTGTTTATGATCTTATTTGGGCTGATGGCCCCTTTGGTCAAGTGACCTATGGTGATGTGTTCCACCAAAATGAGGTGGAGCAATCCATTTATAACTTTGAGCAGGCTAACGTTGAAAAACTGTTTGAACAGTTTGATTTTTATGAAAGCGAAGCCAGTCGTTTAAGTTTGTTAAACCTGCCATTGCCCAGCTATGAAATGGTGTTGAAAGCCTCGCATACCTTTAACTTACTGGATGCGCGCCGGGCGATTTCGGTGACTGAGCGTCAGCGTTATATTTTACGCGTGCGCACGTTAGCCCGTGCGGTTGCGCAAAGTTATTTAGAGGCTCGCGCTAAGTTAGGCTTTCCTATGGCACCGCAAGCGCTACGTGATGAAGTATTGGCCAAGCTGGAGACTGAACAATGAGTGCACGTGATTTTTTAGTGGAGCTGGGTACCGAGGAATTACCACCTGGAGCTCTAAAAACTTTGGCCAGTGCGTTTCGCGATGGCATTGTTAAAGGCTTAGAGGATGCTGGTTTAAGCCATGGCAATGTGCAAGTGTATGCGGCACCGCGACGCTTGGCGGTGATGGTTGAGCGCTTGATTGAGCGCCAAGAAGACCGCACCCAGATAATGGACGGTCCACCGGTACAGGTGGCTTTTGATGAGCAAGATGAACCCACTAAAGCGGCACTGGGCTTTGCCCGTCGCTGTGGTGTGGATATCAGTGAGATTGATCGCAGCGGCGCTAAATTACGTTTCGAGCAGCATATTCCAGGGCAGGATACGGTGGGGTTGTTACCGGGGATTGTCGAAGACTCATTAAATGCCTTACCTATTCCTAAGCGCATGCGCTGGGGTGCACGCAAAGTTGAGTTTGTCCGCCCTACTCAGTGGTTAGTGATGCTATTTGGTGAGGATATTGTCGACTGCACAATTTTGGCACAAACAGCGGGACGTGCTTCCCGTGGCCATCGTTTCCATCACAACAGCGACGTCGTGCTGAGTCAGCCCAAAGACTATGTGGAAGCGCTGCGTAAAGCCTATGTGTTGGTTGATTTTAATGAGCGTCGCACGCTGATTCAAAAACGTGTGGAAGAACTGGCGACTGAGCAGCAAGGTAGCGCAATTGTGCCCGCCTACTTGCTCGATGAGGTGACCGCTTTAGTGGAGTGGCCGGTGCCCTTAGTCTGCTCATTCGAGGAGCACTTTTTAGATGTGCCGCAAGAAGCTTTGATTATCACCATGCAGGACAATCAGAAGTATTTCTGTTTGCTCGATAGCAATGGTGCGCTATTGCCGCGTTTTATTACCGTGGCCAATATTGACAGTAAAGATCCACAACAAGTGATTTCTGGCAACGAAAAAGTGGTGCGTCCGCGCCTAACTGATGCTGAGTTTTTCTATTTGCAGGACCAGAAACAGCCGCTGGCAGCCTTTAACGAGCGTTTGAAAAATGTTGTATTCCAAGCGCAGTTGGGCAGCGTTTACGATAAAGCCGTGCGTGTGTCGACATTGGCGGCTTTTATTGCAGAAAAGATTGGCAGCAATCCACATCAGGCTGAGCGTGCTGGACTGCTCTCCAAGTGTGACTTAGCCACGGAAATGGTGGGCGAATTCCCAGAAATGCAGGGTATTGCTGGCTATTACTATGCTAAGAATGATAACGAAGCGGGTGAAATTGCTTTAGCTTTGAATGAGCAATATATGCCGCGAGGTGCGGGTGCTGAGCTGCCGAGCACTTTAACCGGTGCTGCGGTGGCAGTCGCTGATAAGCTGGATACCTTAGTGGGGATTTTCGGTATTGGCATGCCGCCAACTGGCAGTCGCGATCCTTATGCATTACGCCGCGCTGCTCTAGGGGTGTTGCGTATTCTGATTGAAAAGCATTTGGATGTAGATATTGCCGAGTTAGTGGCCATAGCAATTGCTCAGTATGGCGATAAAATCGACAGCAAAGGCCTTGCTGAGCAGGTGCAAGAGTTTATCTTTGATCGTTTACGGGCACGTTATGAAGATGCCGGTATTGATGTGGCTGTGTACCAAGCAGTACGTGCGTTGCACCCCATGTCACCGCTGGACTTTGATCAGCGGGTGCAAGCGGTGCAAGCTTTCCGTGCTTTACCTGAAGCGCAAGCGCTGGCAGCAGTGAATAAGCGCGTGTTGAATTTACTGGGTAAAAGTAGCGTTGCGCAGGAGACTGCAGTGCAAGCGCGGTATTTTGATAGCCCAGCAGAGTTCGCTTTATACGCTGCTTTACAGCAAGCACTACAGGCTGTTGAACCTTTAGCAGCGGAGCGGCAATACACGGCAATCTTGACCCGTTTAGCCAGTTTGCATGAGCCGGTTGATGCCTTCTTTACCGCGGTACTGGTTAATGTTGACGATGAAGATATCCGCAGTAACCGCCTTGCCTTGCTGGCGCAGTTGCGTGGTTTGTTCTTAGGTGTAGCAGATATTTCTCTGTTGGACTAAAAACCGCGTCATGCCGCGAGAGTCAGCTAGGCTTGGCTCGCGCGGCTTAAAGGAGTGCCTATGAAGCTGATTATTCTTGATCGTGATGGCGTGATTAATTACGAATCAAAAGATTATATTAAAACGGTTGATGAATGGATTTCGTTGCCCGGAGCGCTGCAAGCGATTGCCCGCTTAAGCCGAGCGGGTTGGGTGGTGGCAGTGGCAACTAATCAGTCCGGTTTAGCCCGCGGCTACTATAGCGTGCCCACCTTAGAATCGATGCATCAAGTATTGCGTGACGGGGTCGAGCAGTATGGTGGCTCTATGGGTTTGATCGCCTACTGTCCACATGGCCCAGAGGATGGCTGTGATTGCCGTAAACCCTTGCCAGGTCTGCTTGAACAGGTGGCTAAGCATTACCAAACTTCGTTGGATGGGGTGTGGTTTGTCGGCGACAGTTTGCGCGATTTAGAGGCAGCTGTGGCGTGCAATGCTCAGCCAGTCCTGGTGTGTACGGGCAATGGTGAACAAACGCGTCAGTACGCTGTGCCGGAAAATACCAAAATATTTGCTGATTTATCAGCGGTTGCAGATCATTTACTGAGTTAAAGACAAGATTATGGGTATTTTCTACAGATTACGCGTGGTGTTGTTCTATACCTTGTTGAGTTTGAGCGCGTTGTTTTGGTTCCCATTCTGTTTAGTGATAGGGCCTTTTCTGTCTTTTCCAGCCCGTTATCGCTTTATCAATGTGTATTGGTGTCGCTTTGCCGTAGGCTTGGCGAAACACTTAATTGGTCTGGATTATCGTGTGACCGGTGCTGAAAATATACCCAGTGAACGCTGTGTTATTTTAGCCAAGCATCAAAGCACCTGGGAAACCTTTTTCTTATCGACTCTCTTTCAGCCGCTGAGCCAAGTGCTTAAAAAAGAATTGTTCTATGTGCCGGTTTTTGGCTGGGCCATGGCGATGCTGAAGCCGATCGCCATAGATCGCAGTAATCCCAAGCAAGCGTTTAAACAACTGGCGACACAAGGCGCTGAGCGACTTGAGCAGAATTGTTGGGTGCTGATTTTTCCTGAAGGAACACGCATGCCGGTGGGGGAGATCGGTAAGTTTTCCCGTGGTGGTGCGTCTTTAGCGGTGAATGCAGGTTTACCTGTGCTGCCCATTGCCCATAATGCTGGCCTATTTTGGCCAAAAGTGGGTTGGGGCAAAAAGCCAGGCCTTATTGAAGTGGTCATTGGTCCAGCGATGTATGCTGAAGGCGAGGGACCACGGGCAATTTCTGCGCTGAACCAGCGCGCTTTTGAATGGATCGCCCAAGCCCAGTTTGATCTTGGCGTGCTGGATGACAAAGTGCTGGCTGAGATAAAGCAGCAAGTGAAGTAAAGCAGCTAAGCTCTGTCGCACCAAGACTGTACTCTAGAAAAGCTGCCGCCATGTTCAATGCTTTACAAACACCTGAGCTGTTACTTAGATCTGTGTGCAGACGCAAAGGTGGCGGCAAGCTGTCGCTGGTTACAGATTAGCTGCGCCAGTAATTATTTGCTGCAGCTACGGTTTGAAAATTAATGGCGATGACTTGCGAAGCGGCGGTCAGACCATCAGCAGATTCAGCATAGTCGGTCCGCAGGGCTTGCAAGGTTTCCATATTCGGTTGAGTGTACTTCACCCCACGGCGGCTCATCGCAATGGCCAGTTCAAAGCCTTCTTGAGGTGTAGCTGTGGTGAGTGTCGGCAGCCAAGTATCGGTCATAGCAGTACCTTTCTTCTTGTGGTTTATAATGCACCACCTTGATGGCATTTAATGCTGTGTACACAAGGCAACAGCATTAAAAACACTCTGCCAGAAGCTGTTTTAGGCGACAAATCGGCGTGAGAAAATCTTAACTTAACGCAAGAATAGTGCTTTAGTAAGAGGAATGCGGCGTGCTTTCTGGATGAATTTCGCCATGCACTTCATCAGGATCGACATCATTGAGCAGGAGCGTTTCCTTAACAGTTTCTATATGCTCAAGGACAACTTTATAGTGATCACCGTATTCGTACTTTGTCACTTCAATGGCATTAGGCATATAGCTAAAGGCAATTTTTAGTGCGTGTAGGGCATCGCTATTCAATTTCTCGCTCATTTAATAACTCCAGTAGGTGCTTGGGCGGTCTTTGCCTCATATTCAGCATACTTTGACCGCAGGTTAACCGTATTGCGTTGCACAGCTAGCAGTATTGATCTGCTTAGCTGCAGTGGTCACGGTGCGTCATGTTAACAAAATTAGTTATCTATTACAGGTTGGCAGCCTTGTAGATTGGGCGCTTGCAGCGTTTGTCTGTATCCTGTTACTTATTCAATAGCTCTCATTAAGGTTGATTATTCGCATGTCTCAGGCTCCTTTAGTTTTGGTTGATGGCTCATCCTATTTATATCGAGCGTTTCACGCATTGCCTCCATTGATGACCAGTACCGGTATCCCCACTGGCGCGATAAAAGGTGTGTTAAATATGCTGCGTAGCCTGCAACGGCAATATCCCGGCAGCGTGATTACGGTCATTTTTGATGCCAAAGGGCCGACGTTCCGTGACGAGCTCTTTACTGAATACAAAGCGCAAAGACCACCGATGCCGGATGACTTACGGGTGCAGATTGAGCCCCTGCATGAGTGCGTCAAGGCGATGGGTTTTCCATTCTTATGTGTGGAGGGGGTTGAGGCGGATGATGTGATTGGCACCTTATCGCAGAGCAGTACCTTAGCTGAGCGTCCAGTGGTGATTTCTACCGGTGATAAAGATATGGCGCAGTTGGTCAATGGTCATGTCAGCTTAGTCAATACCATGTACAACACTAAGCTGGACAGTGAAGGGGTGGTAGAAAGATTTGGGGTTGGCCCTGAGTTGATTATTGATTACTTAGCTTTGATGGGCGATAAATCTGACAATATTCCTGGGGTGCCAGGGGTGGGTGAAAAGACCGCGCTGGGCTTATTGCAGGGGCTCGGTGATATGGATGCGATTTATGACAATATCGACCAAGTTGCTACTTTGCCGATTCGTGGAGCACGAACCTTAGGCGCTAAGTTGCTCGAACACCGTGAAACAGCCTACCTCTCACGCAAGTTAGCCACAATTAAAACCGATGTTGAGTTAGAGCTGGATATCGACAGTATGCAGATGCAACCACCGCAAGACGATATCTTGCTGGAGTTGTATCAGCGTTTAGAGTTTAAAAGTTGGCAAGATGAAATTCTCCGCCGCACTGATGCGGCGGCCAGTTCGACCACGCCTGTTGCAGACAGCTCTCAAACGGCAGCAGAGGATTTGGTGTCAGCCGCTGAAGAGCCTGAGTATGCAGCCGAGTTTCATACCATTCTCACCCAAGAAGCTTTTTCTAACTGGCTGCAGCGCTTAACCAACGCTCCTTTATTTGCCTTCGATACAGAAACCACCAGTGTCGATGCTCAACAAGCACGCTTGGTGGGGATTTCATTTTCAGTGGCGGAAGGTGAAGGGGCGTATGTGCCTTTAGCGCACAGTTATATGGGGGTGCCTGAGCAGTTGGATAAGGACCAAGTGCTGGATGCTTTGCGGCCCTTATTAGAAGATCCGGCGGTGATTAAAGTATGCCAGAACGGTAAATACGATATTAATGTGCTGGCTCGCTACGGTATTGCGGTGCAGGGTGTGCTGTTCGATACCATGCTGGAGTCCTATGTGCTGAACTCTACGGCGACGCGCCACGATATGGACAGCTTGGCATTACGTTATTTAAATCGCCCCACCATCCGCTTTGAGGATGTGGCAGGTAAGGGTGCTAAGCAGCTGACCTTCGACCAAGTGGCGTTGGAGATTGCCGGCCCTTATGCAGCGGAAGATGCTGAAATCACTTTGTGTTTGCACAATCGCTTAATTAAAGAGTTACAGGGTATCCCGCCCTTACTTAAGGTGCTGGAGGATATTGAGATACCGTTAATGCCCGTGTTGGCGCGCATTGAACGCTATGGCGCACTGGTTGATGCTCATCTATTAGGCCAGCAAAGCCTTGAGTTAACTGAAAAACTGACTGAGCTGGAGCGCCAGACCTTTGCCATTGCCGGCGAAGAGTTTAATTTGGCCTCACCTAAGCAGCTGGGGGTTATTTTGTATGAAAAGCTCGGTTTGCCCGTGCTGGCAAAAACCGCCAAAGGCCAGCCCAGTACCGCAGAAGCAGTTTTGTCTGGATTGGCCGAGCAAGGCCATGAGCTACCTGTTTTGCTGATGGAGTATCGCAGTCTGAGTAAGCTGAAAAGCACCTATACCGACCGTTTGCCTGAGCAAATCAATCCGCTAACGGGTCGTATTCACACCAGTTATCATCAGGCGGTTACTGCCACTGGGCGGTTATCCTCCAGTAACCCTAACTTGCAAAATATTCCTATTCGTACTGCGGAAGGTCGGCGTATTCGCCAAGCCTTTATTGCTCCAAAAGGTTACAAACTCCTGGCTGCGGACTATTCGCAAATTGAATTGCGGATTATGGCGCACCTGGCTCAAGACCCCGGTTTGCTGGATGCATTCCGCAATGACCGTGATGTGCACAAAGCCACAGCTTCGGAAGTGTTTGGGGTGGAACTAGATGCGGTAAGCAGTGATCAGCGACGCAATGCAAAGGCAATTAACTTTGGTTTGATTTACGGCATGAGCGCCCACGGCTTAGCTAAACAAATTGGTTGTGAGCGCGGTGAAGCGCAAATGTATATGGATCGGTATTTTGCCCGCTATCCAGGGGTGCAAGACTATATGGAGCGCACCCGCGAACAAGCCCGTGAGCAGGGTTATGTGGAAACCTTATTTGGTCGTCGTTTATATTTGCCGGAAATTAAAGCGCGCAATGCCAATGTTCGTAAAGGTGCTGAACGCACCGCCATTAACGCACCGATGCAGGGCAGTGCTGCAGACATTATCAAACGGGCGATGATAACCGTGGATCAGTGGCTGGCTGAGTCCAGGCTGGATGCACGGGTTATTCTACAAGTGCATGATGAACTGGTTCTGGAAGTGCGTGAAGATCAGGTGGATGAGTTGCGTGCTGGGTTGCTGCCCTTGATGAGTGCAGGTGCAGCATTAGATGTGCCGTTAATTGTTGAAGCAGGGGTAGGTGACAATTGGGATGAGGCCCATTAAATTATTTTTTAAATAGTGTTGAACTATCTGCCAATTGCGGTAGTCAGAGTATATGAATGGCGCATACAGTCATTCATTGTTAACGCTCCTTGATGTGTTTTATGTAGACAGACATCCGAACTTTCCCTAACTGTTCGGATTTATACTCCGAATCTCGCTTTCCCCGGCGAGATTCGGAGTTTTTTTTGCCGATCAGAAAGTGCTGTATAAAGTGACATTGGTTATTTCCCTCTGCTTTTTTAAAAATATTCATGTAGTATTTATCTGTATGCACTACATGGCCTAATGGCCGTTCTATTTGAGGCTTTTCCAAGCAGAGTGAGGCAAAAATGACTGATCGCGTTCAAGTCGGTGGCTTGCAGGTCGCCAAAGTTCTATATGACTTCGTTAATACCCAAGCTATTCCAGGCACAGGCCTGACTTCAGAGCAGTTCTGGGAAGGTGCCACGCAGGTGCTCAAAGACCTCGCACCGAAAAACCGTGCCCTGCTCGATAAACGTGATGCCTTACAAGCACAAATAGATGAGTGGCACCTTGCACGTAAGGGCCAAGCTCATGATGCAGTTGCTTATAAAGCGTTTCTGCAAGAAATTGGATATTTGTTGCCAGAAGCAGCAGATTTTCAAGCCAGCACACAAAATGTTGACGACGAAATTGCTCGTATGGC
>CAZEZR010000093.1:0-8782 GCA_964516465.1 uncultured Thiopseudomonas sp.
TACATTAAAAACATACTGCACACCCCTGTAGGTCGCGGCTTCAGCCCGACATGGGTATTGCAAATACCCCAATGCAAAAACGCTGGCTGAGGGACGTGTCGCACTAAAGGGACGACCTAACAGGCTTTCTGAGGCAAAGACGTTGCTTGGAAGATTTGTCGGCCTAAAGGCGCGACCTACATTAAAAACATGCTGCACACCCCTGTAGGTCGCGGCTTCAGCCCGACATGGGTATTGCAAATACCCCAATGCAAAAACGCTGGCTGAGGGACGTGTCGCACTAAAGGGACGACCTAACAGGCTTTCTGAGGCAAAGACGTTGCTTGGAAGATTTGTCGGCCTAAAGGGACGACCTACCTTTGGGCGTTGTTTGGGCTATTTCGACGACCTACATTTGGGCCAATTCAGCTACAACGCAAATGCTAACAATTACGGGCGACCTATGGACGCTGGCTAAGCTACAATAGAACTAGAAAGATTACTTAAGCTTTGCCAGCTGGCACTGCAAGGGCTTGCTAGGAACTGACAGATTGTCCAGTAGTCTAATAATCAATACATTTACTCGCTTATAAAAAACCTAACGGAGTTTCACAATGCGCAATTTGCTTATGTCAGCTGTATTAGTCGGCGCTAGCCTATTTGGGTCTACTGTGCTTGCGCAGGAATTGGTGGAAGGCAGCAACTACATTACTTTAACCAGCCCAGTCCCGACCGCACAGCCTGAAAAAGTCGAAGCTGCAGCCTTGTTTTGGTATGGCTGCCCACATTGCTATCAACTCGAACCAACCTTAAAAGCTTGGTCCGAAACATTGCCTGAAGACGTTAACTTTGTCCGCGTACCGGCGATGTTTGGTGGTATTTGGAACCTGCATGGCCAACTGTTTTACACCTTAGAAACCATGCAAGCCGATCGCCAAGTGCATGACAGTATTTTCAATGCCCTGCATAACTCAGGCCGCAAATTAGCCAGCGCCACTGAAATTGCCAACTTCGTTGCTGAACAAGGCGTGGATAAAGAACTCTTCTTAAAAACTTGGGATTCTTTTAGCGTGAAAAGCAAAATGGAAAAAGCCAAGCAACAAGCCATTGCCTATCAAATCACTGGTGTACCTGCCATGGTGATTAACGGTAAGTACCGCTTTGATATTGGTATGGCCGGTGGTCTCCAAGAAACCGTAGATGTTGCCGATGCTCTGATCGAACAAGAACGTCAAGCTGAATAGGATATTGCCGTGCTGATACCTCGTCGCTTAAGCAAAGAACGCTCAATCATCTTATGTGATGCCAACTACAATGAGCTCAGTAGCGCCGATTTACTGCCCCGTAATGAGCAGCGCATTCGCCTGCTGAGTTTCAATATTCAAGTGGGTATCAGTACCAGCGCTTATCGACACTATGTTACCCGCAGTTGGAAACACTTAATACCGCACCAAGAGCGTTATCGTAATCTGGAAAAAATCGGCTTTTTACTGGGTGACTACGACATTGTCGCCCTGCAAGAAGCCGATGGCGGAAGTTTGCGCTCAGGCAATATCAACCAAGTACAAAAACTGGCCCAGTTGGGTAATTTTCCCTACTGGTATCAGCAGCGTAACCGCGATCTAGGCCCTTTTGCCCAGCACAGTAATGGCTTGCTAACCCGGGTTGAGCCACAACGTTTAGAAGATCATCCGCTGCCCGGTCCTGCTGGTCGCGGAGCGATTTTGGCGCAAATTGGTCAGGGTGCCGATGCCATTGCGGTGGTCTCCATGCACTTAGCTTTAGGCACCCGTGCGCGCAACCTGCAGCTGGGGTATATCCGTGAGATGGTCAGCGATTATAAGCATGTGGTGTTAATGGGTGATATGAATACCGACGCGGAAAACCTGCTGGTTAATTCGCCCCTCAGCGGTCTGGATCTGCACGCACCGCAAATTTGCGCCACCTTCCCCAGTTGGAAACCGCAACGCTGTTTGGATCATATTTTGATCAGTACAGATCTGGAAATCGATAATATGTCCGTGCTGCCGATCCCCATTTCGGATCACTTACCGGTGTCCATGGATATTATTCTTCCCGAGTCACGAAAAGTGCCGCAGCCAGCCGCAACACAACCTTAAAACCCCTGCTGCACACTGCCGACAACATCGATATTCAAAATCAGGCGATTAATCAGCGCGCAGCCACTCACAACCAGCGCGCACAACAACAGACCTTCAATGTGCGGCCCAAGGGTCTACACATGAAAAATGGACGTGCAGCGGCAGTCATGTCACTGACCTCCGTAAGCTAACAGCAGCACTAGCACTTGCGCGCTCAGGCAGAGTCGCCAAGCCCTAGTCGCCCCAGTTCTTTCCGCTGGGGGATATCAACTCAAGTCGCCCTAGCACTGTTATTCAGTCAGACTAGAGTGCACTATAAGCAACTTAATTTGAATTGGAGCTCTATCATGCAGGTTCGTCTTGGCGTCATAATGGATCCTATTAAGGATATTTCATTTAAGAAAGACAGCTCATTAGCCATGTTATTGTCGGCCCAAGCCCGTGGCTGGTCTTTGTTTTATATGGAACCTCAGGACCTGTATCAGCGCAGTGGTGAAGCCCGCGCACGGATGCGTCCGTTAAAAGTATTTAATGATCCAGATGCCTGGTTTGAGCTTGGCGATGAAATGGATGAGGCGTTGGGCCACCTCAATGTTATTTTAATGCGCAAAGACCCGCCCTTTGATAGCGAGTTCTTATACAGCACCTACTTACTCGAACAAGCCGAAGCGGCTGGCAGCCTAGTGGTCAACCGTCCGCAAAGCCTGCGCGACTGCAACGAGAAATTATTTGCCACGCTGTTCCCACAATGCACCCCGCCAACAGTGGTCAGCCGCCGCGCCGATATTCTGCGCGAATTTGCTGACGAGCACGGTGACATTATTCTGAAACCGCTGGACGGTATGGGCGGCTCATCGATTTTCCGCCACCTGAAAGGCGACCCCAACTTATCGGTGATTTTAGAAACCCTCACCGACCATGGCAGCCAACAAATTATGGCGCAAAAATTCTTGCCAGCCATTAAAGACGGGGACAAGCGCATCTTAATGATTGACGGTGAGCCTGTGCCTTATAGCCTCGCGCGCATCCCAGCCGCTGGTGAAACCCGCGGTAATATTGCTGCCGGTGGCCGCGGTGTGGCACAACCCTTAACCGAAAAAGACCGCTGGATTGCCGCACAAATCGGCCCAGAGTTGCGTAAGCGCGGCCTACTCTTTGTCGGCTTGGATGTGATTGGTGAACACCTGACTGAAATCAACGTCACCAGCCCAACCTGTATCCGTGAAATTGATGATGCCTTTGATACCAAAATTGGCGATCAGATTATGGAGGCCATTGCCAAGCAGCTCGCTGAGCGCAGTTAAGCGGCCTAAACCCGAGTGCAGAGCCTGTCGATAGGCAGGCTCTATTGAGACAACCCAGCCAGCGCGGTTTGGCAGCTCCACTGCAGCCGCTAGCGAGCGCCTTAAAACACCTATGAAATTTTCTGCTGATAATCCTTTTGCCCGGCCGCAACCTGCCAATCCCATCGCGAAGCGCTTAGCTTTAGCCTTGTTGATTGCCGTCATGGTGCATCTAGCAGTGATTTTCAGTTGGGACTGGAAGCTTAAGCAAACGCCTGAATTGAGCCAAAGCCTCGACGTCACCCTAGTGTCTTTTAGCAGTGGAGCGGCAACGGGCACAGCAACAACAGACGACCAAGCCAAGGGCACAGAGTCTGACGACAATGTACCCAATGTAGATCGTCCATTGACGGGCGACAATAACGCCACACCCACAACAACAAGCGACCCAACAACGGCAGCCACTAAACCAGTAGAACCGACTTCTCCGCCAGCCAGCACTGATAGCCCAGCGCCTGCAGACAGCAACGAGCCAACGCCCAGCGCAGCAGTTATCGCGCCAAGCGCGCCGACAGTGTCTAGTACGCCCGCGACCAGCACGCCACCATCTAAGCCTACTGCAGCTGCTCAAGCAGAACCCGCAACACCTGCTAAGCCAAAAGCAGAGTCTAAAGCAGCCGCCAAGCCTGAGCCAGAACCTGAACCTGTGGTAAAAGCACAGCCAGATCCGGCACCTAAGCCGCAGCCGCAGCCGCAGCCCAAGCCCAAACCTCAGGTGCAAAAGCCTAAGCCAGCGACCAGCCCGCCGAAAACTGCAGCGCAGCCCAATACAGCCCGCCAGCCGCTGGCCTTCGGCCGTGATCAGCTCTCCGCCAGTCTGGCTGGAATCCAAACAGACAAAGCTTTTGCTCGACAACAACCGAACCAAGGGCCACGGATTAGCCGCCACCATCAAGCCACCAGTAAGCGCGATATCAGCGCTTGGTACCGCGATGCCTGGCGCAAAAAAGTCGAGCGCATTGGTAATCTCAATTACCCAGAAGAAGCACGCCGCCAAGGTTTGTATGGCAATCTGCGGGTGATGGTACTGATCAATCGCGATGGTTCGCTGCAACAGATGCGCATCCTTGAGTCCTCTGGGCATAAAGTACTGGATCAAGCAGCACTCAATATTGTCCGTCTCTCGGCACCCTTTGCCCCCTTCAGTAATGAGCTGGCCGCACAATACGAGCAAGTTGAAATTATTCGCACCTGGCGTTTTGAACGCGGCGATCGCCTTTCCAGTCAATAATCTGCGATACTATTTGTGCTCCTCTTGAGCCGCCTCTTTTTCGCTTACTGATGAGGACACATCGACTTATGACTGCTGACTTTCCCTCCTTAGCTGGCCACTTTTTAATCGCCATGCCCAGCCTAGCTAACTCGTATTTTGACAGTTCGGTGATCTACTTACTGGCTCACGATGAACAAGGTGCACTGGGTTTAGTAATTAACCAACCCAGCGGCTTAATGCTCTCCGATGTTTTTAAACAATTAAAGCCCGAGCATGCAACCTTGGACGATGAACACAATCATCCAGTTTTTAGCGGCGGCCCAGTGCAAACTGAACTAGGCTTTGTCTTGCACAAAGCTGGGCCAGAATACCAAGGCACCACTGTCTTTGGTGAGCTGGCACTCACCGCCTCGCAAGATGCGTTATTGGCAATTGCCGAAGGCAAGGGTCCCGCGCAAAGTTTGATCACCCTCGGCCATTCCGGCTGGGGTGCGGGTCAATTGGAAGACGAACTGCGGGACAACGCTTGGCTGTCTTGCCCAGCAGAGCATCGAATTATTTTTGAAACCCCGGTTGAAGAACGTCGCAGCGCTGCCGCAGCTTCATTGGGCGTGGATCTGGACCGTCTCAGCAGTCAAGTGGGCCATTCATGAGTGAGAAAAAAGACATCCCACAACTGCTGTTAGGCTTTGACTACGGCACCAAACAAATGGGGGTGGCCGTAGGGCAAATGGTCACCCGGCAAGCCCGTGAATTGTGCAATTTGAAGGCCCGCGATGGTATTCCCCGCTGGGAAGAGATCGAAGCTTTGATAAAAGAGTGGCAGCCCGATGCACTTGTTGTAGGATTACCGCTTAACATGGACGGCACACCCAGCGATATGTGCGTGCGTGCAGAAAAATTCGCGCGACGCTTACATGGCCGTTTTAATTTACCTGTCCATACCCACGATGAGCGCCTCACCACTTTTGAAGCCAAAGGTCAGCGTTTATCCCAAGGACAACAACGTGGCAGCTATAGAGAGCAACCGGTTGACGCCCTAGCCGCCGCCTTGTTATTACAAGGCTGGCTGGAGCAATATGCCGACAGCTGACTTCTACTGATGCTTGGAGTTTAATTCAATGAACTTACCTGATACCGCTGTCTTAATTCCTGAAATTGCTCGCAAACTGGAAGCCCACTTACACGCGCAACAGATCGACAGTCCACGTTATGTGGGCATTCATACTGGCGGTGTTTGGGTGGCCAATGAACTCCTGAAAGAGTTGGGCTGCGAAGACCCCTTGGGCATTTTGAACGTCTCATTTTACCGCGATGATTTCAGCCGCCGTGGCTTGCACCCACAAGTGCGCCCATCCCAGCTGCCCTTTGATATCGAAAACCAGCATTTGGTGTTGATTGATGATGTGTTGATGAGTGGCCGCACCATCCGCGCCGCACTGAATGAGCTGTTCGATTACGGTCGCCCAGCCAGCGTCACCTTGGTCTGCCTGCTGGATTTAAATGCCCGCGAATTACCGATTCGCCCGGATATTGTCGGTGCAACCCTTTCCCTTGAGCAGAATCAACGGGTAAAATTAACCGGCCCCGAACCCTTAGCAATTGAAATGCGAACCCTCGACAATCTATGAGACCCAAGCAATGATGCTTCCCCCGCTTAAGTGCCCGTTGCAGCTAAACGACCACAACCGTTTGCGCCACTTTCTATCCCTGGACGGCCTGTCCCGTGACATGCTGACCGAAATTCTCGACACCGCCGACTCCTTTCTTGAAGTCGGCGCTCGTGCGGTAAAAAAAGTCCCATTAATGCGCGGTATGACCGTGTGCAATGTGTTTTTTGAAAACTCCACGCGCACCCGCACCACCTTTGAGCTGGCAGCTAAACGTTTGTCGGCCGACGTAATTACCCTCAATGTGTCCACCTCATCCACCAGTAAAGGTGAGTCGCTAACCGATACTTTGCGCACCCTTGAGGCCATGGCCGCGGATATGTTTGTGGTGCGCCATGCTGACTCCGGCGCCACCCACTTTATTGCCGAACATGTGTCGCCTAATGTGGCGATTATCAATGGCGGGGATGGCCGTCATGCGCACCCCACTCAAGGCATGTTGGATATGCTGACCATTCGCCGGCATAAAGGTGATTTTACTCAGCTTAAAGTGGCGATTGTCGGCGATATTCTCCACTCCCGGGTCGCCCGCTCTAATATGCTGGCGTTAAAAACCCTGGGTTGCCCGGATATCCGGGTGATTGCCCCGAAAACCCTCTTGCCAATTGGCATTGAGCAATATGGCGTCAACGTTTACACCGACGTCAATAAAGGCCTCAAAGATGTGGACGTGATCATTATGCTGCGCCTGCAGCGTGAGCGCATGCAAGGGGGGTTACTCCCCAGTGAGGGTGAGTTCTACCGCCTGTACGGTTTAAGTGAACAGCGCTTGGCCCTAGCACACCCAGAAGCCATTATTTTGCACCCAGGACCGGTCAACCGCGGGGTAGAAATTGACTCTGCCGTGGCCGACTGCCCACGCTCAAAAATTCTCAACCAAGTGACCTATGGCATTGCCGTGCGCATGGCGGTGTTGTCGATGACCATGAGCGGTCAAAATGAACAACGCGCACTGAATGCAGAAAAGCAGGAGTCACTCTAATGCACATCCATATTCACGGTGCCCGCTTAATTGACCCTGCCAGCAAAATGGACCAACAAGCGGATATATTTATCCGTGGGGGCAAGATCGTCGCCATAGGTGACAGTCCACGGGACTTTGTTGCCGACCACATGATTGATGGCAACGGCTTGATTGCGGCGCCGGGTTTAGTCGACCTAGCCGCATCTCTGCGTGAGCCAGGCTACAGCGGTAAAGGCACCATCGCCACAGAAACCCGCGCCGCCGCTGCCGGTGGTATCACCAGTTTATGCTGTACGCCACAGACCAAGCCCATTCTTGACACCCCTGCGGTGGTGGAGTTGATTCTCGATAAAGCCCGTGATGAAGGCTCAACTAAGGTGTTCCCACTGGGCGCTTTTAGCCAAGGTCTCGCCGGTGAGCAATTGGCCGAGATTTTTACCCTGCATAAAGCCGGTTGCATAGCCTTTACCAATGGTTTAGTGCCCTTTAACAGCAACCGCGTGTTACGCCGCGCCTTAGAATATGCTGCCACCTTTGGCCTGACCATTATTTTCCATCCGCAAGACCCTGAACTGGCTGAAGGCGGGATTGCCCACGAAGGTGCGGTGGCCAGTTTCCGTGGTTTAGCGGGGATTCCAGAAACCGCCGAAACCGTGGCGTTATCCCGCGATCTACTGTTGGTTGAGCAAAGCGGCGTGCGCGCCCACTTTAGCCAAATCACCACCGCACGGGGCGCGCGCTTAATTGCAAAAGCCCAAGCTCGGGGTTTGCCAGTGACTGCGGATGTGGCGATGTATCAGTTGATTCTAACTGACGAGGCCTTAATGGATTTCTCCAGCCTCTATCATGTGCAACCGCCATTACGTTCAGTCGAAGACCGTGAAGGCTTACGGGAAGCGGTGCGAACTGGGGTGATCAGCGCCATTGCCAGCCACCACCAACCCCATGAAACCGATGCCAAGCTGGATCCCTTTGCCGCCACCCAGCCGGGTATCAGCAGCATTGAAATACTGCTGCCGTTGGCCATGAGTTTAGTGGAAGAAGGCATCTTTGATCTGCCCACTGCCCTACAACGCCTCACCGCAGGCCCAGCCGCCGCCTTACGTTTAAAAGCCGGCAGCATCGCCGTCGGTGCTGATGCAGACATCGTTCTATTTGACCCCAAAGGCCAAACCCTAGTGGGTGAAAACTGGCAATCCAAAGGCCGCAACTGCCCCTTTATGGGCCACGTGCTCCCCGGCGCCGTCCGCTACACCCTACTCAACGGCCGCATCACCCACAAAAACGTCTAGTTTTATCAGCACCACCCTCCGCGACCTACACACCCTGTAGGTCGCACCTTTATTTCATACCAAATCCACCCCCTGTAGGTCTCTTTTGTAGGTCGCGCCTTTAGGCCGACATGGACGTTGCAAACGTCCCAATCAACCCCGCACCGCACCAACATGCTGCTCTTGTAGGTCGCGGCTTCAGCCCGACATGGGCATTGAAAATGCCCAACAAGCGCACCC
>CAZEZR010000094.1:0-8559 GCA_964516465.1 uncultured Thiopseudomonas sp.
GCCAAGCAGGCCTGCGGCGATCTATGGTTAGGTTTTGATCAGGACGAACTGGCCTTATGGGCCAATGCCGCAGGACTGATACCCCGTGAAAGTCTTTACTTGGGGCTAAAAAATGGCTTTCAAATTCAGCTGCGGCATTTTGCCAAGCCGGATTCATAAAGCACTCTTACGCACCGGTAGTGGCCGGTAGTTATAGGAATCGACATGAGCGAATATTCAATTTTTACTTCAGAGTCTGTCTCTGAAGGGCATCCCGATAAAATTGCCGATCAAATTTCTGATGCAGTCTTAGATGCCATTATTACTGAAGACAAACAAGCCCGTGTGGCCTGCGAAACCATGGTGAAAACCGGTGTGGCGATTGTGGCAGGGGAAATCACCACCGATGCTTGGATTGATTTAGAGCAGCTGGTACGTGATGTTATTGTCGATATTGGCTACAACAGTTCAGATGTGGGTTATGACGGTGCAACCTGCGGCATTATTAATATTATTGGTAAACAGTCGGTAGAAATTGCCCAAGGCGTGGACCGTAGTAACCCAGAAGATCAGGGTGCCGGTGACCAAGGTTTAATGTTTGGTTATGCCAGTAATGAAACCGATGTATTGATGCCTGCGCCTATTACCTTTGCTCACCGCTTAATGGAACGTCAGGCGCAAGCGCGTAAAAGTGGTTTATTACCTTGGCTGCGTCCTGATGCAAAAAGCCAAGTCACTTGCCGTTATGAAAACGGTAAGGTCGTAGCCATTGATGCGGTGGTGTTGTCTACGCAGCACAGCCCACATGTGTCGCAAAAAGATCTGCATGAAGCGACCATGGAGCTGATTGTTAAGCACACCTTGCCAGCTGAACTGCTGCACAAAGACACCCAGTACCATATCAACCCAACCGGCCAGTTTGTTATCGGTGGGCCAGTCGGTGACTGTGGCTTAACCGGGCGTAAAATTATCGTTGATACCTACGGCGGCATGGCGCGCCACGGTGGCGGTGCGTTTTCTGGTAAAGACCCATCCAAAGTGGACCGCAGTGCGGCCTATGCTGGTCGTTATGTGGCGAAAAATATTGTCGCTGCGGGTTTGGCCGAACGCTGTGAGATTCAAGTGTCCTACGCCATTGGTGTGGCTGAGCCCACTTCGATTTCTTTAAATACCTTTGGCACTGGCAAAGTTAGCGATGAGCTGATTATCCAATTGGTGCGCGATATCTTTGATTTACGCCCCCATGCGATCACCAATATGCTCGACTTGCTGCACCCCATGTATCAAGCCACGGCAACCTATGGTCACTTCGGTCGCACACCCTATGAAATGACTGTAGGGGATGACACCTTTACCGCATTTAGTTGGGAAAAAACCGACCGTGCTGAAGCGTTACGCGCGGCTGCCGGACTGTAAAACGCCTGCCAGCAGCAGCTTTGCCTCTTGGGTAAAGCTGCTGTGGCTTTTTTGCACGGTTCTTTAAATATAGCTGCCGCAGTGAGTGCAGCTTAATCTTGGCTCCAATGTGACCTGCTTTGCGCGTTATTCTACGCTGTTACAAAGGCCGCAATCTTGGCGGTTATCCGTTATCATGTCGCTTTAGATTTGCCGCAAACATTGCCCCCTGCGCTCAGGTGGGCGAAAATAGCCGTCTTTATTTTAATTTTAGCGTCAGGAGAATCAGTAATGCCCAGCCGTCGTGAGCGAGCCAATGCCATTCGCGCCCTCAGTATGGATGCTGTTCAAAAAGCCAACAGTGGCCACCCGGGAGCACCAATGGGCATGGCGGATATCGCCGAAGTCCTGTGGCGTGATCATCTGCAGCACAACCCCAACAATCCACAGTGGGTCGATCGTGACCGCTTTGTGCTGTCCAACGGCCATGGCTCAATGCTGATTTATTCCTTACTGCATTTGACCGGTTATGACGTCAATCTGGATGATCTGAAAAACTTCCGTCAATTAAACAGCCGCACCCCAGGCCACCCAGAGTATGGCTATACCCCGGGGGTCGAAACCACCACCGGTCCATTGGGTCAGGGTTTAGCCAATGCGGTGGGTTTTGCTTTAGCGGAAAAGGTGATGGCGGCGCAGTTCAACCGTCCCCAGCATGAGATTGTTGATCACCAAACCTATGTATTCTTAGGTGATGGCTGCTTAATGGAAGGTATCTCCCATGAAGTGTGCTCACTGGCAGGAACCTTAGGCCTGAATAAGCTCACCGCCTTTTATGATGACAATGGTATTTCTATTGATGGTCAGGTGCAGGGTTGGTTCAATGATGACACCCCGCGCCGCTTTGAAGCCTATGGCTGGCATGTGATCCGTAATGTGGATGGCCACAACCCGGATGAGATTGAGGTGGCCATTACGGCGGCCCGTGAAAGCGATAAACCAACACTGATTTGCTGCAAAACTGTGATTGGTTTTGGTTCGCCCAACCGTGGCGGCAAAGAAACCAGCCATGGTGCGCCATTGGGTGAGGAAGAAATCGCCTTAACTCGCGCTGAGTTGAATTGGTCTTACGGTCCTTTTGAAATTCCTGCAGAGATCTATGCTGAGTGGAATGCGGAAAAAGCCGGTGCCAAGGCTGAAGCTGAGTGGGATGCGCGTTTTGCTGCGTACACTGCTGAGTTCCCAGAGCTGGCTGCTGAGTTTAAGCGCCGCATGGCCGGTGATCTACCTGCTGATTTTGCTGAAAAAGCGGCTGAGTACATTGCCCAAGTGGCGGCTAAAGGCGAAAACATTGCCAGCCGTAAAGCCAGTCAAAATAGCCTTAATGCGTATGGCCCATTACTGCCTGAACTGCTCGGTGGTTCTGCTGATCTGGCCGGTTCGAATCTGACCTTATGGGACGGCTGTAAAGGCATCTCTGAAATGGATGCATCCGGTAACTACGTATTCTACGGGGTGCGTGAGTTTGGTATGAGCGCCATTATGAACGGTGTCGCCTTGCACGGTGGTTTGATTCCCTACGGCGCAACCTTCCTAATGTTTATGGAATATGCCCGCAATGCGGTGCGTATGTCAGCGTTAATGAAGCAGCGCGTACTCTATGTATTTACCCATGACTCCATTGGTCTGGGTGAAGATGGGCCGACCCACCAGCCCATTGAGCAGCTGGCTAACTTACGTTCCACGCCGAACCTCGACACCTGGCGTCCCTGTGATGCGGTCGAGTCTGCGGTGTCGTGGAAGTACTCACTGGAGCGTAAAGACGGACCTAGTGCCTTGATCTTTAGCCGGCAGAATCTGGATCACCAAGAGCGTAGTGCTGAACAAATCGCTGCTATTGAGCGCGGTGGTTATACCTTAAAAGACTGCGCCGGCGAGCCAGAGCTGATCTTAATCGCTACCGGTTCGGAAGTAGGCTTAGCGGTTCAAGCCTATAACGTCCTAACCGAGCAAAATTATAAGGTTCGTGTGGTATCCATGCCGTGCACCAGCGTGTTTGACGCGCAAGATGCTGAATATAAGCAAGCGGTATTGCCCATCGAAGTGGGCGCGCGGATTGCCATTGAAGCAGCGCACGCTGACTACTGGTACAAGTACGTGGGCTTAGATGGTCGGGTGATTGGGATGACAACCTATGGTGAATCAGCCCCAGCTGACCAGCTGTTTGAGATGTTTGGCTTTACCTTAAACGACGTACTGAACGTTGCTGCCGAACTACTCGACGACGAGTAACCACTGAAAGTGACATTGTTGTGCCGCGTAGAGCCCTGTGCTGTACGCGGTTTCTTTTGATAAGTTTTCGCTAAAGGATCCTCATGTCCGCACGCCCATTTCGAGTTGCACTTAATGGTTACGGCCGTATTGGTCGCTGTGTGCTACGTGCATTAAGTGAACGCCAAGCACAGGGTGGTGCTAACTTTGAAATTATCGCCCTGAACGATATAGCTGACCAAGCCAGCATTGAGTACCTGACCCGCTTTGACTCCACCCATGGGCGGTTTCCCGGCGAGGTACGGGTGGATGGTGATTGCTTACATATCAATGGTGTCTGCGTGCAAGTGCTCTGTGCCGGTACACCGGAAGAGGTTGACTGGGCCGCTTTAGAGATTGATTTACTGCTGGAGTGTTCTGGGCAATATGCCACCCGCGAAGATGCACAGCGTTTTATTGCCGCTGGGGTACCGCGGGTTTTATTCTCCCAACCCATGGCCAGTGCTGAGGATGTGGATGCCACCATTGTTTATGGGGTGAATCACACGGCACTGACTGGCACCGAACAGATTGTCTCTAATGCCTCCTGCACCACCAATTGCGGTGTGCCTTTACTGGAACTGTTAGAGCACAGCGTGGGCATTGAGCATGCCTTTATCACCACTATCCATTCAGCGATGAATGATCAGCCGGTGATTGATGCCTATCACCATCAAGATCTGCGCCGGACCCGCTCCGCATTTCAGTCGGTGATTCCAGTATCAACCGGACTGGCGCGCGGTATTGAACGCTTACTGCCCGAGTTAAGTGGCAAGGTGCAAGCCAAAGCCATGCGCATACCCACAGTCAATGTGTCCTGCTTGGATATCACTGTGCAAACCCAGCGTGACACCAGTAGCGAAGAAATCAATCAACTGTTTCAGCAAGCGGCAGCGCAAGGTGCGTTGTACGGCTTGCTGGATTACACCGAATTACCCCACGCCAGCTGCGACTTTAACCATGACCCGCATTCAGCCATTTTTGATGCCAGCCAAACCAGCATGAGTGGCCCGCGCATGCTCAATATAATTGCTTGGTTTGATAATGAATGGGGTTTTGCCAATCGTATGTTGGACGTGGCTGAACACTTTTTAAACGTTGCCTGTACCACTAACCGCTCAGTAAAGGACTAAAATTCCATGACAGTATTAAATATGACTGACCTTGATCTCACCAACCAACGCGTATTGATTCGTGAAGACCTTAATGTGCCAGTAAAAGACGGTGTTGTGCACAGTGATGCACGAATTGTAGCGGCCTTGCCAACCATTCGCTTGGCCTTAGAAAAAGGCGCGGCAGTGATGGTATGCTCACATTTAGGGCGTCCTGAAGAAGGGCAGTTTAGTGAAGAAAACAGTCTGGCTCCGGTGGCTGCTTACTTAAGTACAGCACTGGGCCGTGAGGTACCGCTGGTACGTGATTACCTCAATGGTGTTGCAGTGGCGCCAGGCGAGATTGTGCTGCTAGAAAACGTACGCTTTAACAGTGGCGAAAAAAGCAACAGCGATGAATTAGCCAAGCAATACGCAGCGCTCTGTGATGTGTTTGTGATGGACGCTTTTGGTACCGCTCACCGCGCACAGGGTTCGACCCATGGCGTGGCCAAGTTTGCCAAAGTCGCTTGCTCAGGTCCGTTATTATCTGCGGAACTTGCAGCACTGGGTAAAGCATTAGGCGCACCGGCCAAACCCATGGCCGCTATTGTGGCTGGGGCAAAAGTGTCCACTAAGTTGGATGTACTAACCAGCCTAGCGGATATCTGTGACCAGCTGATTGTCGGTGGTGGCATTGCCAATACTTTCTTAGCGGCGGCTGGTTTTCCAGTGGGCAAGTCACTTTACGAAGCTGACTTGGTTGATACCGCCAAAGCCATTGCTGCTAAAGTGAGCGTACCTTTACCGGTTGATGTGGTGGTGGCCAAAGCCTTTGCTGCAGATGCCGAAGCCACAGTTAAAGCTGTGGCAGATGTGGCTGAAGACGATATGATCCTAGATATCGGCCCAGAAACCGCTCAGCAGTTTGCCCAGTTGCTGAAAAATTCAAAAACCATTCTGTGGAATGGCCCAGTGGGTGTGTTTGAGTTTGACCAGTTTGCCAATGGCACCAAGGTGCTTGCTCAAGCCATTGCAGAGAGTGCTGCGTTTTCAATTGCCGGTGGTGGTGATACGCTGGCTGCTATTGATAAGTACAATGTGGCTGACAAAATTTCCTACATTTCCACCGGTGGTGGTGCTTTCCTTGAGTTTGTTGAAGGCAAAGTCTTACCAGCGGTCGCTATTTTAGAACAACGGGCAAAAGCCTAACACGGCTTATTGTGCGAGAAAATGACAGTAGCCGACTCACAGGCGTGGGTCGGATAGATTTTAATGACCTTGCGGGGAAAAATTATGGCTCTTATTAGCATGCGTCAAATGCTTGATCACGCTGCCGAGTTTGAATACGGCATCCCAGCGTTTAACGTGAATAACCTAGAACAAATGCGCGCAATTATGGAAGCAGCGGATCAAACCGACTCACCAGTGATTGTGCAGGCGTCAGCGGGTGCCCGTAAATATGCTGGCGCACCGTTTTTGCGTCACCTCATTTTAGCGGCAATTGAAGAGTTTCCACATATTCCCGTGTGCATGCACCAAGACCACGGCACCAGCCCTGATGTGTGTCAGCGCTCCATTCAACTGGGCTTCTCATCCGTGATGATGGACGGCTCCTTGGGTGAAGACGGCAAAACACCGATGGATTTTGACTACAACGTTGATGTCACCCGTCGCACCGTAGAAATGGCCCATGCTTGCGGGGTTTCGGTGGAAGGTGAGCTGGGCTGCTTAGGCAGTTTAGAAACCGGTATGGCTGGTGAAGAAGACGGCATCGGCGCTGAAGGCGTACTGGATATGTCACAAATGCTCACTGATCCAGAAGAAGCCGCTGAGTTTGTTAAATTAACTCAAGTGGATGCCTTGGCCATTGCCATTGGTACCAGCCATGGTGCTTACAAGTTCACTAAGCCACCCACGGGCGACACCTTGGATATTGAGCGCATTAAAGCCATTCATCAGCGCATCCCCAACACTCACCTGGTGATGCACGGCTCCAGCTCAGTGCCACAAGAGTGGCTAAAGATTATCAACCAGTACGGCGGTGACATTAAAGAAACCTACGGCGTACCTGTAGAAGAAATCGTTGAAGGCATCAAGCACGGCGTGCGTAAGGTCAATATTGATACCGACTTACGTCTGGCGTCAACCGGTGCTATGCGCCGCCATATGGCGTTAAACCCAAGCGAATTTGATCCACGTAAATTCTTTGGCGAAACCGTCGTAGCCATGCGTGATATTTGTATCGCCCGTTACGAAGCCTTCGGCACCGCCGGTAATGCATCAAAAATTAAGCCGATCTCCTTAGAGACGATGTATCAGCGCTACGCCAGTGGCGAGCTGTATAAAAACATCAAGTAAGTTCATCGCGTTAAACGAAACCCGCTTACTTGTAAAAGAGTAGGCGGGTTTTTTATTGGCTGCAGAGTATGACCCAGTGCTATTTTGCTCTGTGTTACGTTATTTTTATGTCGATGGCGTCAACATGCTAGGTTTACATGTCGAAATTATGCCCTTTCATCGACATATAAATTGCATATGTCGATGGGGTGTACATATCAATTGCAGATCGGAGATAAGTCTTGAGACAAAGTCCTACATTTCATACAGCGCTGTTTTATGATGACTGCATTGGTTATCAGTGGAGGTTGCTATGCAAGGTCACCCAGAGGTTGTTGAGTGCTTAATAAAACTGTTACGCGGAGAGCTCGCAGCGCGTGATCAGTATTTTCTCCATTCGCGTTATTACGAGGACTTCGGTTTAACCCATCTGTACACCCGCATCAATCACGAGATGGAAGAAGAAACCCAGCATGCCGATGATATTTTGCGTCGCATCCTGTTTCTTGAAGGCACGCCAGATATGCGTCCCGATGAGATTGAGCCCGGCACAACTGTCACTGAGATGCTGCGTAAAGATTTAGCCCTTGAATACAGCGTGCAAAAAAACCTAGTCGACGCCATGGCCCTGTGTGAGAAGCACGGTGATTATGTCTCGCGCAATATGCTGTTATCGCAACTGCGCGACACCGAAGAAGACCACGCCTACTGGCTAGAAAAGCAATTGCGCTTAATCGAAATGCTCGGTTTGGAAAACTACCTGCAGTCGCAGATCTAAGTTTTCTCGCCTGCAATACCGAACACTTATTATTGAACTGAGCCATGCAGCGTGTGTGGGCTCAGTTTTTATATTAAGGCATCTAAGGGGCTGTGTGTGCCAGCAAAGTGCTCGCCTAGTACATGGGTATAGATTTGTGTGGTTTTCACATCAGTGTGGCCAAGTAGCTCTTGCACAGTGCGAATATCTCTTCCTGCTTGTAATAAATGTGTCGCGAAGGAATGACGAAAGGTGTGGCAAGAGATACGCTTATTAACGATGCCTGCTTTGCGTACTGCTTGACTCAACGCCTTGCGCATTACCGAATCGTGTAGGTGATGACGACAGAGTGTATTGGTAAGCGGGTGGTGGCATAAGCCTGATGACGGAAATACAAACATCCACGCTGCTTGCCGAAAAGCGGAAGGGTATTTTCGAGCCAATGCAAAAGGCAGTGATGGGCCAACACCTTGCTCATTATCTAATTGCTGAATTTTCACTGCTTGTTCGATTAATGTTTGAATCGCTGGAATAAGTTTGTGCGGCAATAAAGTCACTCTGCTCTTATTACGCTTGCTGTCGTGCACACTAATACTCTGTTGCACATAGCCGCTACGCGGCAGAGTATTAAAATTAGAGTTGTGTATATAACAACTGAGGACAAAGGATATGTCCAGTCGAGCTATA
>CAZEZR010000095.1:0-8174 GCA_964516465.1 uncultured Thiopseudomonas sp.
CTCTTTATTTTAGCTTTTTAGGTCGTTATAAGTTAGCTATTATAATGCTCAATCTAGTGCCGTACTGGGCTTTGAAGATAATGCTTTAATTTTTTTCATATTATGCGATTTGCATATATTATTTTTATAATTAAAAGGCCCGCTGCATGAGTGATGCATCGGGCCGTTTTGCTTATGAGTTATAAGCTATATTAGAGACTAATGTAAAAGTCTTCTTTAGAAGGCTAAACCAACTTTTACACCAAACTCATCATTCTTCAACTTGGTGTTGCTGATATCGCGTTTATCTTTCAGTTGGTAGTTGGTTTTATTGTAGTAGAGACCAGCGGTCAGTGGCAGGTCGTTGTAACCTTTATCCCACATAAAGTTTAATTCTGCATAAGGGTTGTATTTGTCTTTTAAATCTACTGTAGTGCTGCCTAAATGCTGAACTTTAACTTTTGTTTCAGAGTTAATGTTGTAGCGTGTGCCAATTTCTAAGCGGGTAAGTACAGTGTCACCTTTATGGTTGAAACCTACGCCAGCTTTAGCAAAGGGTGACTTGGTGGTGAAGCGCACATCGTTACCCTTGGTGTCGTCAACTTTACTGTAGCGGTAACCAGCACCTACGATACCATCAATATAGTTACGGTTACCTAAATCCAGACGATAACCAACATCTGCTTCGGCCACAGCTTGTTTGTCTTTGACGTCACTTTTCTTACCGTATTTAGCTTCAATACCAGCTTGGTAAATTAAGCCTTCAGTACCCGTCATTTTATTACCGTAGTTGTAATAAATACCGGCTTTAGGCATACGTTGTTTGTTATTATCTAGCGCGTTTATATCAGATGACAGCTTGTATTTGTTATGGCTACCAGTGATACCTACGTTAGAAACAGGATCTGCTGCTTGCAGGGCAAAGGGTGTTAATAAAAAACCTGCGGTGGTAGCGCTAATTAATAATTTCTTACTGAACATAATATACTCCAGTTATTGTATTGCTTACTATATATGAACAGGATTTGGGCATAAGGTTCAATTTTTTTAGAATGATTTTCTTCGAAGCTCTGGGTGTGCTGCTTATAAGGTGGAGTGGGATGGGGTTACGGCTGAGTGAGCGGCGCTATATCTTATGCGTATATAGCGCAGCAAATATTTGTTTAGCGGGTTATATGAGGGTAGGGGATATATTCTTGGTTGTCCGTTGGGATCTTAGCAAATTGCTGGTCAATCCACTGCTGACGAGCCTGCTTGACCCGCTCAATGCGGCTGGAAACAAAATTCCAGTCCATATAGCGGTGGCCAATGTCATCACCCCCAATTAACACCACTTGGCTGTCAGATTTGGCCGTGATAGTGATTTCTTGCTCAGCGGCCAATACCGCTAATGTCTCTGCGCTAACGGTTGAGTCTTGGATGTTGATCTCGCCTGTGACCACATACAAGCCGCGCATAGCCGCCTGAGCTAGAGTTAAGGGCTGGCCGGCTCTAAGTCGTGCTTCAAGGTATAAGGTTGGGCTAAAGGTTTTTACTGGGGAGGTAACGCCATAAGCGCTACCCATTAACACGCGCACCGCTACACCAGCCACATCAACACTGGGAATTTGCTCGGTATTGTAATGATAGAAAGCTGGCGCGGTCTCCTCATCAGCAGCTGGCAACGCGAGCCATAACTGGAAACCATGGATGCAGTGTGGCTGGCTTTTGACTTCAGCAGATTGCCGTTCAGAATGGACAATGCCTGAGCCAGCGACCATCAAGTTTAAGTCCCCAGGGCGAATCTTTTGCACACTGCCCACAGAGTCTTGATGGAGCATCTCGCCTTCAAGCAAATAGGTCACAGTGGCTATATTGATATGCGGGTGCGGCATTACATTCACTCCATCACCTGCAGGAAAGTATGCTGGACCCATATGATCAAAGAAAACCCAAGGGCCAATTCGGCGCGCGCCTCGACTCGGGACACTGCGCCGTACGGTGAAGCCCCCAAGTTCTTGTTCTTTAGGCTGCAGCAACAGTTCTATGGCTGCGTCGCCGGCCTTGGTGGTACAGGGCAGATCGGTGTTGTGGCTCTGATTACTCATAATAATACTCTCTGCTGGATTGCTGGTGACCAATGGCGATTCAATGC
This sequence comes from uncultured Thiopseudomonas sp., assembly GCA_964516465.1. Classification (GTDB taxonomy): domain Bacteria; phylum Pseudomonadota; class Gammaproteobacteria; order Pseudomonadales; family Pseudomonadaceae; genus Denitrificimonas. The sequence goes on from CAZEZR010000095.1 coordinate 2,114, forward strand.
AAGTGTCACCCAGAGTCTATTGATGTGCAAAGGTTGGCAGGCCAAATGTTGAAGCAAGGCCAAAAAGATGGGCTGGCTGGCGTGAGCTAAACGGACTGGCCTGCGCATTTGTGCGAGCATAGGATATATTGTTGTTTTGTATAGTATTTTGGAGGGCGATGTTATGCCAGATACATCACAGGTTTTAGCGCAGGCACATTTTGCCCAAGCTGCTGAGCGTTTTGAGCACAGTCCTATTTCTCAGCAGCTAGCACAGTTAAGCGAGAGATTTTTTCCTTTATTGACGCTGGATAAAAGCCAGCACTGGTTAGATTTCGGTGCGGGAACAGGTGCGTTGAGTGTGCCTTTGGCCGACCAGGTGGGGCAGGTGACCGCATTGGATACTTCGGCTGCGATGCTGGCCAAACTGGCTGCGAAAAATGTGCCGAATATCAGCACTCTCGAACATGATATTTTTTGCGGCTTAAGTGAAAGCTATGCAGGAGTTGTCAGCAGCATGGCCCTGCACCATGTGGCTGATATTCCTAAGTTGCTGAGTTGTATGCGGCAATGCTTAATAGAAAATGGTCAGTTGGCCATTGTTGACTTGTACAGCGAAGATGGCAGTTTCCACGGTGATAATGCGGCCAAAGGGGTTGTGCATTTAGGTTTTGATCCGCAGCAGTTATTAGAAGCTGCGGCGCAGGCTGGTTTTAAAGACTTGAGTTATCGTGAAATTTTTTCGATAGCGCATAAAAATGGCCGCAATTACCCGCTGTTTATCTTGTTAGGGCGGGCTTCAGGGACTGGCGCTTAGACTGTGACAGTGTCGTTACTGGAAACTATGGCAACTAAATACTGCAAGCTGGCCTCAGTAGCTGGGGCCAGCGTGTTCAAGGCTTTAACAGTTACTGTGAGCATGCCATGGCTGTCACGTTCGATAAAACCTAGCTCTTCCAATTTGTGGACTTTGCGCCGCACAGTTTCGCGTGCAATACCGCTGCACTCCGCCACTGACTGAATGTTTATTGGTTGGTCAGCACGCTTTTTATTGTGATCATTTATAAACTGCTGGTAGCTCATACTTGAGCTTTGTCGAGCCGGTAGGGCCCGTGAACTGATAATGGCTAAAATCAACATTAAATCGAGGTCGCCAAAAAATTGCTGGCGTAGCGCTATCAGTAACTCACACAGCGCTTCGACATGGGCGGGAAAAATATGCCCGAAGTTGTAGGTGATCTTTTCGTAACTCAATGGCATGGCGATATTGCTTCCTACTCGGCTGGCTAAAAGCAGATTGTTGTGGCGATGATACCCATTTTGGGTATGAAGTGCGTTGCTTAGTGCTGTGGCTTCAGTGATTATGTAGGGCTGTTTTATTCTGGCACTAATCTATCTAGGGCAACCAGTGCCTAAATCAGGAGTAAAGGTTGATGAAGCGTATTGGCTGGTTGTTAAGTGCCATGGTGCTCGCCGCGTTAAGTGGATGCAGTGACGGAGATGCTGTTACTGAGCCGGTTGAGGTGTCGCGGCCTGTGCCCATGATGGTGGTGGGAAGCTCTGATAAAACTTCAAGTTTGCGTTTTCCCGGTCGAGTGCGTGCTGCTCAGCGTGCTGATTTAGCCTTTAATGTGCCTGGGCGAATTGTTCAATTGCCTGCAGAAGAAGGGCAGCTCATTGAGAAGGGCCAGTTAGTTGCGCAGCTAGACGATGCCAACTATAAAATTCAAATGCGTTCGGCGTTGGCTCAATACAATAAGGCGCGCACCGATTATCAGCGAGTTGATCAGTTGTGGCAGCGCAGCCAAGTGATTGCCAAAGCTGAAGTGGATAAGCAGCGCACCGCTATGGATGTGGCTCAAGCAGACTACGCTCTGGCTAAAAAAGATTTTGATGACACCCGTTTGCTTGCACCTTTTACTGGTGTGGTGACTAAGCGTTATGTGGAAAACTTTAGCAATGTGCAAGATAAAGAAGCCATTGTGAGCCTGCAAGATCTGAATAATCTCGAAATTGTTATTAACGTGCCTGAGCGCATTGTCCGTAATACGCCAAAACAGGTGGCCGGTTATGCCGTCTTTGCGGATCAGCCCGAGTTGTTATTGCCGGTGACTTTAAAATCATTCTCCTCTGACAGTGATCAGCAAACGCAAAGCTATGAGGTGGTGCTGACGCTCAAACCCGGTTATGAAATTACAGTTTTGCCAGGAATGTCTGTGGATGTGATCCCGCAACAAGAGCTTCAGGCTGTCGGAAATGGACCGGTGCGAGTGCCATTGCAAGCTGTTTTCTCGAATGCTGATGGCGTCACAGGGGTCTGGGTGTTTGATCCAGACAGTTCGCGGGTCGCTTTCCAGACGGTTAAATTAGGTGATGTGTTAAATACTGATGTGGTTGTTGAAAGTGGCTTGGCAGGTGGTGAAACAATTGTAACCGCCGGAGTCAGTCAGCTACGTGATGCAATGTTGGTCAGATCTCTGTAAGCAGAGCAGCGAATAAATATAGGGCGAAAATACAGTGAATATTGCTGAGTTAACACTTTCAAAGCGTACCATTGCCTGGATGCTAACGGTTTTGGTACTTCTGGGTGGCTATATCAGCTATGAAAAGCTGGGCCGTTTTGAGGACCCAGAGTTTGTAATCCGTCAGGCTGCGATTACTACACTGTACCCTGGGGCTTTACCGGCACAGGTGGCCGAAGAAGTCACTGAGGTGATTGAGGAGGCGGTGCAGCAGCTGCAGGAAATCAAAGAAGTGACCTCGGTGTCACGGATGGGAAACTCCTTAGTTAAGGTCGAGATTGAACTGGAGTTTGCCCCCAGTAAAGCCGACCTTGAGCAGGTCTGGGATAAGCTGCGGCGCAAAGTCAATGACGCTCAGCACAAACTGCCGCCGGGGGCTGGCCCGTCTATTGTTAATGATGACTTTGGTGACGTATTTGCCCTGTTTTTTGCAGTGACCGGCGAAGGTTACAGTCTGCAAGAAATTAAAGACTATCTGGATGTTTTAGAGCGTGAGTTGTTGCAAGTTCCAGGGGTGGCTCGCGTCGCAACCTTAGGTGAGCCAGATGAAGCTATTTTTATTGAAATAGCATCCGCAAAAGCCGCGCAGCTGGGCATTTCGCAGGATGAAATTTATCAATCCTTGCGCCAGCAAAATGTCATTACTGATTCAGGTGACCTATTAGTTGGCCCGCAGCGGGTGCAGTTTAGCCCAATAGGGCAGTTGGACTCAGTGGAGGCGCTGGGCAATATCGCCTTGGGTTCTGCTAGCGGTGAGCAGGTGATTTTCTTAAAAGATATCGCCAATATCACACGCTCCACGATGGAGCCGCCACGGGCTTTAATGAATTATGATGGCCAACCCGCCATTGGTTTGGGCATTTCACAGGTTGCGGGTGGTAATGTCGTCGATGTTGGCGATGCGGTACGGGCACGCTTACAAGAACTTGAGTCGCAGCGTCCGCTGGGGATTGATCTGCAAATTGTTTCGTATCAATCAGACTCCGTGCGTGAGGCGGTAGACGGTTTTATTGCCAACCTGGCTGCGGCTGTGGCTATTGTCGTATTGGTGTTGATCTTATTTATGGGTTGGCGCAGTGGCGTGATTGTTGGCAGCGTTTTATTGCTGACAGTGGCTGGCACTTTAATTGCGATGTATATGGACGATATTGCTATGCAGCGGGTCTCGCTGGGGGCGCTGATTATTGCCCTTGGTATGCTGGTGGATAATGCCATTGTGGTGACTGACGGTATTTTGGTGCGCATGCAAAAAGGCGAGCGCGCAGAAAGTGCTGCAATTGCCGTGGTCAAGAGCACTCAATTTCCCCTACTGGGTGGTACCTTGGTGGGGATTCTAGCCTTTAGTGCCATTGGTTTATCACCCACGGATATGGGCGAGTACGCTGGTTCGCTATTTTGGGTGATTCTGTACTCGATGCTATTTAGCTGGTTATTTGCCGTGACCTTAACCCCATTGCTTTGTGTGGCTATGTTGAAGGTTAAAGTTATCCCTGCAGGTACGGCAGAAAAGCAAACAGGTATTTTGTACCGCTATCGCCGCTTATTAAATGTGGCGCTGCGTAAACGTTTGCTCACTGGCGTAATTATGCTGAGCTTATTAATCAGTGCAATATTTGGCTTTAGCTGGGTGAAACCTGGGTTTATGCCGGACTCGGCGCGTCCGCAGTTTGTGGTGGATATGTACTTGCCACAAGGTTCAGACATTCGTGAAACTGCCAAAGAACTTGAGAAAATGGCTGCTTACGTCTACGAAAAAGACAGTGTCACCCATATCACTCGCTTTGTCGGCCAGGGCGGTTTGCGTTTTATGCTGACGTATAGTCCCGAAGATCCCAATAGCAGTTATGGTCAGTTATTAATTGATGTCGATGATGCCAATGGCATTGCTGAGCTGGTTGACGAGTTGCAAAATGAGCTCTCTGAGCGTCATCCATTAGCGGCAATTAAAGTTTGGAAGTTTATGCTGGGCCGCGGTGGTGGAAAGAAGATTGAGGTGGCTTTTAAGGGCCCAGAACCTGCTGTGCTGCGGCAACTGGCTGAGCAGGCAAAAGCTATTATGGCTGATGATCCTGGCGCTATTGCTATTCAAGATGATTGGCGTGAGAAGACTCCGGTATTGCGACCTGTGGTCAATGAGGTGGCCGCGCGCCGTGCTGGGGTGGACATTACGCAGATCAGTCAAGCGCTAAACCGCACCTTTACGGGTGAGCGGGTCGGTGTTTATCGGGAAAAAGATAAGCTCATTCCAATTATTGCCCGTGCTCCTGCTGGGGAGCGTTCTTTGGCGCAAGATATCGAAAACGTTCAGGTTTATAGCCCTACAGCGCAAAAGTATTTGCCCATGAGTCAGTTGGTCAGTGATGTGCAGGTGGAGTGGTCGGATGCTATTTTACGCCGAGTAGACCGTTTCCCTACTATTAAAGCGCAAGCAGATCCGTTGCCTGGAGAGCAGTCTAATCCGCTATTTGATCGGCTGAAACCAAAAGTTGAGGCAATCGAATTGCCGCCGGGCTACAGCTTGGAATGGCATGGTGAGTATAAGGATTCGAATGAATCTAACGAGGGGTTAGCGATTTCAGCACCTTACGGCTTTACTGCGATGATTTTAGCTGTGGTGTTGATGTTTAACGCATTGCGGCAGCCTCTGGTGATTTGGTTGACGGCACCACTGGCTATTATTGGGGTGACGGTGGGGTTGGTGATTTTCCAAGTGCCGTTTGAGTTTATGGCGATTTTGGGTTGCTTGAGTTTGGTTGGGATGCTGGTGAAAAACTCAATTGTTTTGGTGGATCAGGCAGACGCGGAAATAGCTGAGGGTAAGCCGGGCTTTATCGCGGTGATTGATGCTGCGGTGAGCCGTGCACGGCCTGTTTTCTTGGGTGCTTTGACCACTATTTTAGGGGTGGCACCACTGCTTTGGGATCCGTTCTTTAAAAGTATGGCGGTGGTGATTATGTTTGGTTTGGCCTTTGCTACGGTACTGACTTTAGTGGTTGTGCCGTTGCTGTATGTGGTGTTGTTTCATATTCCTGCTGAGGCAGAGGAGGCCGCAAAATCGTAGGGTGGCATTTATGCCCACGTATCTAGGCTTACTGAGATAGTTGTGTAGAGGGCTTACTGTCAACGCAAGTAGCTCACCTACAGGGTTAGCCTAGTGCGTACTGCGCTAAGTCTGTTCTTCCCTTAGCGAGCCCATCCAGGGCTCGATTCGGGCGCTACGCCATCCCTGGCTGTGCTCGCCACAGACCCAGCGCAGCACACGCTGACCAGGTGTATGTTTGGTTAGATGTGCGTAAGTCTCTTTTGTGGAGAACAGAATCATAGGGTCGCATTTATGCTGACGTATCTGGGCACGCTGAGAAAATTGCGCAGAGCGCTTACTGTGAACGCAAATAGCTCACCTACAGGGTTAGCCTAGTGCGTATAGCGTATTGCTCTATGCATGGCGTATGAATAGAGCATAAAAACCACGGTTTTATTCGCTTTGCGCCTAGAGAAGACATGTAAACAACTGCGCTGATCAACGAGTACTTCGGGGTTGGTGTGATGAGCGGAGCCAT
>CAZEZR010000096.1:0-8165 GCA_964516465.1 uncultured Thiopseudomonas sp.
CTTTCAAATAGATGGAGAACACTATGGCCTGGAATGAGCCGGGTGGTAACTCAAATAATCAGGATCCTTGGGGAGACCGCAATAAGCGCGGTGGCCAAAAACAGGGACCACCTGATCTTGATGAAGCCCTCCGTAAACTGCAAGATAACTTAAAAGGCTTGTTTGGCGGACCGAAAAAACCGGGATCCAAAGGTTCTGGCTTTGGTTTTGGCCTAGTGGCTGTAATCATCGCGGTGCTTGCTGCAATGTGGTTGTATACCGCAGTTTACTCGTTAGATGAGCAGGAGCAGGCGGTGATCTTACGTTTCGGTAAGTATCACGAAACAGTTGGGCCGGGCTTGAATATTTACTTTCCACCCATGGATCGTAAGTTTGAGCATAACGTCACCCGTGAGCGTGCCTATACTCGCCAAGGACCTATGTTGACTGAAGATGAAAATATCATCGAAGTGCCACTGACGGTGCAGTATAAAATCAGTAATTTACAAGATTTTGTGCTGAACGTTGATGGGCCAGAAAGAAGCTTGCAAGAAGCAACTGAAAGTGCGCTGCGCCATGTGGTGGGTTCGACCGCCATGGACCAAGTGCTCACCGAAGGTCGTGAAGTGTTGGCGGTAGAAGTTAAAGAACGTTTGCAGCGCTTTGTAGACATGTACCGTACCGGTATCACTGTGACTCAAGTGAACGTGCAAAACGCTCAGGCACCTCGAGAAGTGCAAGAGTCGTTTGACGATGTGATTCGTGCCCGTGAAGATGAGCAGCGTGAGAAAAACCAAGCAGAAACCTATGCCAATGGGGTGATTCCTGAGGCTCGTGGTCGAGCGCAACGCTTACGTGAAGAGGCCAGCGGTTACCGTGATGAGAAAATTTCGCGGGCTGAAGGTGAGGCGGATCGCTTTACTAAATTAGTTGCCGAGTATCGCAAAGCACCTGAGGTCACTCGTCAGCGCTTGTACTTGGAAACCATGGAAGAAGTCTTTAGCAACACCAGTAAAGTGTTGTTGACCGGAGACCAAGGGCAAAACAGTCTGCTGTATTTACCACTGGACAAAATGCTCGATGGCCGCAGTGCGGCACCACAAAGCTCGTCCAGCGCTAGCACACAGACTGATAGCAACCCAGTTGACAACCTCCGTTTAGGTAGCGATGCGCTGTCTCGTGACTTACGTGCCAGAGGTAGCCGTTAATGAGTAATAAATCGACATTTGCTTTAATTGTTCTAGCAGTCATTGGCTTAGTAGCTTGGAACAGCTTTTATGTTGTCCAGCAAACTGAGCGGGCGGTACTGCTGCAATTTGGAAAAGTAGAGAAAACTAACGTGCAGCCAGGTCTGCATATGAAAATTCCTTATATTAACCAGGTGCGTAAGTTTGATGCGCGTTTATTAACCTTAGATGCTCCGACCCAGCGCTTTTTAACCTTAGAGAAAAAAGCGGTCATGGTGGACGCTTTTGCTAAGTGGCGGGTGGCCGATGCTGACCATTTCTATACCGCAACATCAGGTATTAAGCAGGTTGCAGATGAGCGTTTAGCCCGTCGTCTCGAGTCAGGTTTGCGTGACCAGTTTGGTAAGCGTACTTTACATGAGGTGGTCAGTGGTCAGCGTGATGAGTTGATGGCGGATATCACTGCTTCATTAAACAGTATGGCACGCAAAGAACTGGGGATTGAGGTGATTGATGTGCGGGTTAAAGCCATTGATTTACCGAAAGAAGTGAACCTCAGTGTGTTTGAGCGGATGAGCTCTGAGCGTGCCCGTGAGGCTCGCGAACACCGCGCTAAAGGTCAGGAGCTAGCTGAAGGGATTCGCGCTGATGCGGACCGTCAACGCCGTGTAATACTGGCTGATGCTTACCGAGAAGCTGAAGAAATTCGCGGTGACGGTGATGCAAAAACCACGGAGATTTATGCTAAAGCTTACGGTATGGACCAAGAGTTCTATGCTTTTTACCGTAGCTTAATGGCGTATCGTGAAAGCTTTGCTGATAAGAGCGATATTTTAGTCTTATCCCCAGATAGCGACTTTTTCAAATATATGGAAAACGCAGAGCCATAAGCAGACAGATTTAATCGGCGCCACCCAAGTGGTGGCGCCGATTAAACGTCACTAGCAGCCTTAGCAGCCTTGCACAATGGATTGCAAGGTGAAAAGCGGGAAGCATACACAGAATAGTTTGTGGTATGATGCGGCAGCCGGGAAACTCCCGGCTTTTTTGCGCCTGTGGCCATGCAAAATGCCCAACAGGCACTGTATTTACAATGAGGAAAGGCGCAATGGCAACGGTAGAGCGCTGGCTGCTGCCAGACGGCATCGAAGAAGTACTGCCGCCGCAAGCGGCACAGATTGAAGCAACCCGTCGACAGGTTCTAGATATGTTTGCAGCGTGGGGCTACGAGTTTGTAGTGACGCCACATATCGAATTTTTAGAGTCATTATTAACTGGCGCGGGACAAAAGCTTGATCTGCGTACTTTTAAAGTAACCGACCCGCAATCAGGCCATCTGATGGGCTTCCGCGCGGATATTACCCCGCAAGTTGCGCGTATGGACGCACACAGTTTACGTCGTGAAGGTCCTTCGCGGTTATGTTATGCCGGCAGTGTGGTGCATGCGCGCCCGCGAGCTTTATCACGTTCACGCAGTCCCATTCAGTTGGGTGCCGAGCTGTATGGTGACGCCAGTCCTGCAGCTGATATTGAAGTGATTAGCTTAATGCTAGCAACACTCGAGCATGCAGAAATTGCTGATATTCATATGGATTTGGGGCATGTCGGGGTGTATCGCGGTTTAGCCCGCGCAGCGGATTTATCTGCTGATTTAGAAGCACAAATTTTTGATGCGTTGCAGCGTAAAGCGGTTGATGAAGTGGCTGCCTTAACTGCACAGCTGCCAGATGATTTAGCCCAGATGCTGAACCAGTTAAGCCATCTATGCGGTGGTCGAGCGGTGTTGGATAAAGCCAAAGAGGTTTTAGCCGGAGCGCCAGCCAGCGTCTTGACTGCGCTAGATCAACTGATTGTTGTAGCGGATGCGCTGATGTTGCGCTACCCACACTTGCCATTTTATTTTGATTTGGGTGAGTTGCGTGGTTATCACTACCACACTGGCGTGGTGTTTGCTGCTTTTGTACCCAGTGTGGGACAGTCCATCGCCCAGGGTGGGCGTTACGATGATATCGGTGCAGTGTTTGGCCGCGCTCGTCCAGCCACAGGGTTTTCCACAGATTTAAAAACGTTGGTGAATTTAGGCCAACGGCCAAGAGTCACGGTAAAGAGTGGTATTTGGGCGCCTGCGGGGGCTGAGGCTGATTTGTGGCAGGCCATTTGTGCATTGCGCCGCCAAGGTGAGCGTGTTGTACAAGCGCTACCGGGTCAGTCCATTGCCGCTGCCGCGCAAGCTCATTGTGACCGTCAGTTGCTACAGAATTCTGCAGGCTGGAACGTCCAGCCGCTATAAGTTTACGCCGCAAGTGCGGTTATTTTTCGTCGGTATGCCGACCTCCTATTTGCGCGAAGAGGGCAAAGGTTATGGGTAAAAATGTTGTCATTTTGGGCACCCAGTGGGGTGATGAAGGTAAAGGCAAAATTGTCGATTTACTGACAGATCAAGCTGAAGCGGTGGTCCGCTTTCAGGGTGGCCATAATGCCGGTCACACATTAGTGATTGATGGTGAGAAAACCGTGTTGCATTTGATCCCGTCGGGTATTTTACGTGACAACGTTGAGTGCTTGATTGGTAATGGTGTGGTGGTTGCACCTGATGCGTTATTGCGTGAAATTGTTAAGCTGGAAGAAAAAGGCATTCCAGTGCGTGAGCGTTTACGCATCAGTCCTGCCTGTACTTTGATTCTTCCTTATCATGTGGCTTTAGATCAAGCGCGTGAAGCGTCGCGTAGCGAAGGGAAAATTGGTACCACAGGCCGTGGTATTGGCCCAGCCTACGAAGACAAAGTCGCCCGTCGTGGTTTGCGTATTGGTGATTTATTCAATGCGGAGCGCTTTGCGGTTAAGTTGCGTGAAGTGCTTGAGCAACATAACTTTATGCTGGAGCATTTTTATAAAGTTGCGCCAATTAATTATCAAGAAACCTTGGATGATGCGCTCAGCTACGCTGAAATGCTTAAGCCCTTAATGACCGATGTTACCGCACGTCTGCATACCCTGCGCAAGCAAGGTGCCCGGATTATGTTTGAAGGCGCGCAAGGCTCGCTATTGGATATCGATCACGGTACCTATCCTTATGTCACCAGCTCCAGCACCACAGCTGGCGGTACTGCCACAGGTTCGGGTTTTGGTCCTTTGTACTTGGATTACATTTTAGGCATTACTAAGGCGTACACCACCCGTGTTGGCGCAGGCCCGTTCCCCACTGAGTTGTTTGATGAGACCGGTGCTTACTTGGCAGAAAAAGGCCATGAGTTCGGTTCAACCACGGGCCGTGCACGCCGCTGTGGTTGGTTTGATGCGGTTATTTTGCGTCGTACTTCAGAAATCAACAGTATTTCCGGTATTTGCTTAACTAAACTGGATGTATTGGACGGTCTAGAAACAGTGAAAATCTGCGTGGCTTATAAAAACGCTGCGGGTGAAGAAATCGAAGCGCCGACCGATGCCGACAGTTATGACGGTTTAGTACCGGTGTATGAAGAGATGCCCGGTTGGAGTGAGTCAACCCTTGGCGCTACTTGCCTTGAAGAGTTGCCAGCCAATGCCCGTGCTTATGTGAAGCGCATTGAAGAGTTGATTGGCACGCCGATTGATATCGTCTCGACCGGTCCAGACCGTAACGAAACCATCGTCTTGCGTCATCCATATGATGCCTAATAGCGTTCTATGCTGCCAAGCTGGCTTTGCCTGAACTTGGTAGTATTGCTGTATAAAAGCCGACCTTTGGGTCGGTTTTTTATTGTAATGAGCTAGGCGCAGTGATGCTGTGCTCGAGTTTTGAGTTAAGGGCTGTGCAGCGACTAAGGGCCATTTAGACTCGGGTAGATTGCAGATACTCTAATGCCATTGCTGTAGGGTTAATGCATCTATGGGCTAGCTTTGCTTAGCTCAGTTGTCACTTTCATCTTTCCACGGTGCTTGTAGATAGCGGCTGTAATTAAAGGTTTCCAGCCATTCGGGTTTAAAGACCACAAAGGCGGTGACGGCCATGCCATTAATAAAGGCCTCTGGGAATGCCACCAATAACACCATGCCAGTAAAGCCGTCCAACCAAGGCGGAAACTCATAAATGCCATTGCTCCACAATAATACAGTGGCGCTGATAACGCAGAATGCGGCAGTGAGAGCGGCGGGAAAGAAGCCGGAAAAGAAAATATATACAAATAGATTCTCAGGCTGACGGCGCTCAATGGCTTTGGCGCAGCAGTGCGCAATAAATACTGGCAGGATGATCAGCAAGAGCCCATTGATACCCAGCACGTTGAGCTCTTGTTTGCCCAGTACCAGTAAGACCAACTGGGCAATAAAACCCGCCAGTATAGCCAGTGGCCAGTCGAGTAATAGTGTTACGGCAGTCATACCAATGAAATGAAAAGATAGCCCGCTAGGGAAGTCGCGGCGCATCAGCCAAAGAATACAGAGCACTAAAACCGTGCCAAGTAATAAGTGTTGACGGCGATTATCACTGAACAATTCGACCCAAGGCGCACGCCAGATGGCATAAAACAGCGCAGGGCCATACAATAGCCAGCCCCACAAAAGGGTTGTTTCATTAAGTAGCATGCTTGCAATCATGGGTTCGCCTGTTACGTAATTGGAGTCTGTTAGGGTTTCAAAGCTATAGGCTACTTTAACAGACTTGCGCTCTAGATCAGGGGGTTGCTGATTAAATGCCTGATCTGAGCCGGTAAAATATTTATTCCACCTTGCAGCACTGTGGACTTTGTTTGCTTTAAGGTAAACTTCACCCTCTTGATGAATTAACACGACATTTCAATGCCTACGACTTTTCACGAATTCCCTGCTGAACGCCCCCATACGCCGCTGCTGGATAAAGCACTGCTGCCAGCCGAGCTGCGTCTGCTGTCTGAAGCACAGCTGCTTACCTTGGCTGATGAGTTACGTTTATTTATGCTGTGGAGCGTGGCACAGACCGGTGGGCATTTTGCCGCGGGTCTAGGCGTGGTTGAGTTAACCGTGGCTTTGCATTATGTGTTTGACACCCCAGATGATCGTTTAGTTTGGGATGTAGGCCATCAAGCCTATCCGCATAAAATACTCACCGGACGCCGTGAGCAAATGCTCAGCTTGCGCCAGAAAGATGGCTTGGCAGCTTTTCCGCGCCGTTGTGAAAGTGAGTACGACACTTTTGGTGTGGGACACTCCAGTACCTCCATCAGTGCTGCTTTAGGTATGGCGGTGGCGGCCAAGCTACAAGGCTCTACACGCAAAACCGTAGCCGTGATCGGTGATGGCGCCATGACTGCGGGAATGGCGTTTGAGGCGCTCAATCATGCACCTGAAACCGGTGCAGATATGTTGGTCATCCTCAATGACAATGATATGTCGATCTCCAATAACGTTGGTGGTTTATCCAATCACTTGGCCAAGATTCTAACCAGCCGCACTTATTCAACCATGCGTGAAGGCAGTAAGAAAATTCTTTCACGCTTGCCCGGCGCCTGGGAGATTGCCCGTAAAACCGAAGAACATGCCAAGGGTATTTTAGCGCCTGGGATTATGTTTGAAGAGTTGGGCTGGAATTATATTGGTCCGATTGATGGGCATGATTTACCGACCTTATTGGCGACCTTGCGCAATATGCGTGATCTAGAGGGCCCGCAGTTTTTACATGTGGTGACGAAAAAAGGTAAAGGCTTTGCTCCAGCTGAAGAAGCTCCGATTACTTATCATGCAATCAGCAAAAAAGGACCTGTCTCCAGTAAGCCTTCAGGGCCGCGTTATTCTGCCGTATTTGGGCAGTGGCTGTGTGATATGGCGGCCCGCGACGAGCGTTTGTTAGGCATTACCCCAGCAATGAAAGAAGGCTCGGATATGATTGCCTTTAGTGAGCAATATCCGACGCGCTACTTTGATGTGGCCATTGCTGAGCAGCATGCGGTGACCTTAGCTGCGGGGATGGCCTGTGAAGGAGCTAAACCTGTGGTGGCGATTTACTCAACTTTCTTGCAACGCGCTTATGATCAGCTGATTCATGATGTGGCAGTGCAAAACCTTGATGTATTATTTGCCGTAGACCGCGCCGGCTTAGTCGGTGAAGATGGACCTACCCATGCCGGTAGCTTTGATATTTCCTACCTGCGTTGCATCCCGAACATGGTAGTGATGACGCCCAGTGATGAAAACGAGTTACGTTTGCTGCTCACTACGGGCTATCAGCATATGGGACCTGCAGCGGTACGTTACCCGCGCGGTACTGGACCCAATGCTGCAATCAGTTCCAGTTTAGAGTCGGTGCCACTGGGTAAAGGCGTAGTGCGCCGTAAAGGGCAGAATGTGGCGCTGCTGGTTTTTGGTGTGCAGCTGGCTGCAGCTTTAGAGGCGGCAGAACAGCTCAATGCCACTGTGGTGGATATGCGCTTTGTAAAACCGCTGGATGAGACGCTGATTAAAGATTTGGCTGCGGACCATAGATTGTTCGTGACTATTGAAGAAAATGCGGTCATGGGCGGTGCAGGCAGTGCAGTAGGTGAGTTTGTCGCGGCAGAACAGCTGAATACTCCTTTGCTGCAGTTAGGCTTGCCGGATATCTATGTGGAACATGGCCAACCCGCGCAAATGCTTGCAGACTGTGGCTTAGATGCGCAGGGTATTTTACAAGCGGTACAGCAGCGCTTGGCTTAATCCTAGCGCTACTCCTGTAGGAGTCGGTCATACCGACGACCGCAGACTGCCAAACAACCAATAAGCTTGATCACATACTAGGCTGGCAGGCTGTGCAAAACGGGATTGCTAAATCAGCTGTGATGCCTGCAGGACAATTGCTGCTTTTCCCTCAATGAGCTCATCCTGAGCTCAATTCGGGCGCTGCGCCATCCATGGCTCCGCTTGCCGCAGCAACAGCCCTACAGGCTGTCGAACATTTGCCGTGCCTGCTGGCACTGCCTAAAACTTGACCAATGCCGTTGAGACGTTTATTGTTCCCGCACTTTGATTCTGTAAGGTGCGCTGGATGATTCCAGCCTGAAAAGGGAAGTT
>CAZEZR010000097.1:0-7851 GCA_964516465.1 uncultured Thiopseudomonas sp.
AGCAATAGCAGTATCGGCAAAGTCAGTGCACTGAAGTAAGTTGCAGTACACCGAATTGATGTCTAGGGGCTGGCAGCGAGCGACCAGTTGATGCAAAGCATGGCCGTCGCCGTCGGTAGGTTGACGGAATGTGACGGTAGCAGAACTCAAAATAAATCCTTATGGTTATTGGTTGAGCCTTTTAAGAATAGGCAGCTTAAAAAATAATAACAACCGTGGATTTGTCGCAAACCATCCATCTGACAGGTTGAAAAAGTGTTTTTTTGACCTGTAAAAATTGCTGTTTCGTAGCGCTATAGCTTGCCGAAAGGGTGATCTGTGCAGGGTCTGAAAAACACTCTGAAAAAATTTTAAATTATTTTTATTTTTTTGGCTTAAAAGTGATTTTTAAGGATAAAAACACCCGTAAAAGATGCTTAGCCTGCTAATTAATGCAGAAAAATCTGCTGTAAATGGTCTTTTTTTACCTCTTTAGGGTTGCCAGCCGGGTACGCCTTGGCGAATAGCTTGTGAGTAATTGGCGCTATTTGAAGCTTTTTTTGAACGTTCAGTGATGCGTCCAGCGTCACGTAATTGGCTCAAATCAAAACCAGTGGTGAGTCCATCCAGCTCATCAATGTAACTGGGTAAATAACCGGTGAGCAGCAGTCGAGAATCTAAGGGTAAACCGCCACTGATATGCTGCATCATGCCAAACACTAAAGTGGTGCAATTGGCGGTGACTGTGTTGTAAAAACGCGGTTCTTCCAGCAGCTGATTGGCCTGCTCAATATAGGATAAAAACAGTTGGCGGCGAATGTCTGCGGGCATATCAATCCGATACAGAAAGGTCTCTTCGCCACGCACATTAGGACGCACTGCTATGGCATCGCGCTCATCGGTGGCTAGAATGCTCAGCTCATATTGTTTAAAAAACCCAGCAACTTCGGAGAATTGCTGACCTTTCTTTTTACGAATTTCCACGGAAAATGTAACAAACTGACCGTCAGTAAAACCAAAAGAGACCAGCACATGGGCAATGGCATCCATGCCCCAGTGGGATGTCAGCATATCCACCGATTGCAGCTTATTCAGATCATAGTGACGGGTTTCCCAGTTTGCGCTGTAGTCGGTCTCTGAGCGCCAGACAAAATTACGCACATTAAATAGGGTGACTTGGTCGCCCTCTATGCTGCCTGAGGTCATCTGGGCGACATCATCCTCCCAGAGGTGCTGATTAGAGGGGGTTAGATTATTCCACCACACTAAAAGCACTGCATGCAGTACCAGATAGATAAGTAGACCTTGGCGGACGCTGTGACGCCACAAGCGCAGCAGGGCAAACACTGTTACGCCAGCCCACAGCACTAAACCGATACCCAGCCAAGGCATTGGCAGCGGCAGTTGGTAATACAACGCCAATCCACCCCAAACCGCAGCACAGAAAATAACCAGCGATAGCAAGATCAACCAACTGATAAACAAATATGAGCGCTTAGTATTTTGCATAGTCAGTTCCATTGCTGTCCTGTAAGTGGGTATGCAAGATGCGTCTGACTTCAACAATCGCTTCGGGCGTTTCTTGCACACTGTGCCATGAGTTAATCACTTTCTCTGATTGTGCTCCAGCTAAGTGGGAACTCTTGTAGGGCACCACCCCATCACTGGATAGCAGCAGGTCCAGAGCTGGGGTGTTATTACCAATAATTGAGTGATACTGCACATTTTCTGAGATCGGCAAGTCAGCTGCTAAACGCACATACAGGTCTTGATCACTGAGATTGGAAATACTGTTAAGTGGCCGGGATAAGGGCGCTGCGCTGGCTGTACTGGGTAACACCAGCAGCTGGGCAATTTCTGTGACGCGGCCCAGCATCGACACCGGTAATTTAACGATACCGGCTGCCCAGCGAGAAAAACGGTTTTCGGCAAAGGGGGTGCCGCGATGCGGTGCTGCAATAAAAATAGCGCGGCTGACTTCAGGCATAGGTTCAAACCAAGCATAGTTGCGGAGTTTGTTACGTGCTTGTTCCTTACGCTTACCTTCAAGCTTGTAGGTTTCCACCAGCGGTTCCCAGAAACGGTCGCCGGATTCGGAGATCAATAAGCGTGAGAGCACGCCGCCCATACTGTGACCAATCAGCACCGCATCTTCTGAGGCGCGATTTTGCGCATTGGGATCAAAAGCTTGTAAGGTGCTCTGGATGGCTTTGCGAATCGCCAGCTGATTAAATGCTAAGGGCGCATTGGTTGGGTAGTACACCTGCCAAACTTGAAAGTTTTTACGTAGCGTTTCGTCGCCCAAGACTTCGTTGGCCACATTAATCCACGCTTCTGGGCTGCTGGCTAAACCGTGCAGCATAATAATCACCCGACGATTGGGATCATAGGGCTGCATCAAGTACACCCGTGGTTTTTCCAGCACCTCGCCACGGCCAACTAAGGTCAGTAATGATTGCTTAGCGAAACCGGAGCGCGCCAACCATAAGCCATAGCCTGAGGTGAAGTTAGCGGCCAGCGGCACTTGAGTGCCGGCCAAGCGCACACTGCTGCGTCGGTAAGGGTCAAACCCCAGTAGCTCCACCTCATTGCTGTCCAGCACCTGCTCTAAAGTATCGCCAGAGAAACGCAGCACCGCGGTAATCGCTGGGAAAGGGGTTTCGCTAAAGACCTCTTCGCGGCTGTGCTTATCCACCACCCGTTTAGAAGTGACCGCCACCAGCTCAGCGCCGATACCATCACGGCGGTACTGATTGCGCAGGCCCTTAAAGGTCAGCGCGGACGCCGGAATCAGCTCGTCGGGTATGCGTTGGCTGCCGGCTAAGCGCACTTCATTCAACTGACCACTAATCGACCATTGCTTGGATGTAATACTGAACTGACCTTGCTCATCAATACTCTCCAACAAACGGGCGTGGTGATGGTTGAAAGTGCGCGTCACTGTTTGCTGTACGGCAAAGTTATAATAGTCACGCACCTGTGTTTGTCGATCTTCGAGGGCGCGCTGACTGGGCGAGCGTTCAGTTAGAAACAAATACGCATAGGCATGCCGCGCACTTTCTAAGTACGCATTGAGTACGTCTTCGGCAAGAATGCCTTCATTGATTTTTTGATCCATGGCCAGCGCTTCTTGCAGCCAGAGTTCAGCCAATGCGGACATCCGCTGTTCACTGTCCAGACCGATATTATCGGCTAAGTCGCTACGGCACTGTTGTGCTGCGCTGCGGCACTGCTTTTCGCTGATACCTGCCACTTGCAAGGCCACACCCACGGCCGAACTCATTTCGCCAGTGGTTAAAATATCACCACGACGCTGCGACATATAATCATTGGTACTGACCGAGACAGATTTTACCCCAGCGCAGCCGCTGAGTAGGATTAAGCTGAGTAGACTGATAAAGGTGGTGCGATAAAAATACGAGTTAAACACGTTGCTGCCTATGGAGTAGGTTACGCTGAAAGTAAAATGGTTATGCAGAAGACACCAGTGGGGCGGCTAGTTTGAAGGTTATCTAGCGCTATGGCTATGGGTGAATTGTATATTTGCTGTAGGACCCTATGGTCATAATAAACTCGCTGTGTTTTGTTTGCGCAGTGGATGGAGTGGAGAAATACTATGTCGAAACAAGTTATACAGATACCCAGTGAACTTATAACAGCCTTAGCTGAGGCGCAGCATGTGGTGGTTTTTACTGGGGCTGGGGTGTCGGCAGAAAGTGGTGTCAGCACTTTTCGTGATGCGTTAACCGGTTTATGGGCCCGCTTTGATCCGATGCAATTGGCTACACCTGAAGCGTTTGTCGCTGATCCTGACTTGGTTTGGGGTTGGTATGAATGGCGCCGTCAATTGTTATTAAAAGCCCAGCCCAATCCCGCACATCAGGCGATTGTTGCCCTGGCGCAGCGGGTACCTAAGCTGACAGTAGTGACGCAAAATGTCGATGATCTGCATGAAAGAGCCGGCAGTCATAATGTGTTGCATTTGCACGGCAGTATTTTTCAGCCTCGTTGTTTTAATTGCGCGCAGCCGCATGAGTTGACTGCAGCGCCACAGATGAGCCATGAGCAAAAGTTATCACCACCGCTGTGCAGCCATTGCCAAGGAATGATTCGTCCGGGGGTGGTGTGGTTTGGCGAAGGTTTACCGCAAGCTGAGATGGAGGCGGCCTTTGCTGCTGCAGAAAATTGCGATGTTTTGCTGTCGGTCGGTACCTCAGGGCTGGTCCAGCCCGCCGCACAAATACCTTCTTTAGCTTTACGCAGTGGTGCTTGGGTGGTGCATATTAATCCTGATCCAATGCCCAGCCAGCATCCTCGAGAGATCAGTCTAGCTGGCGCAGCAGGGCAGCTGTTGCCGTTACTGCTGCAGGACTAAACTGGGCTGAGAGAGACCCACCGCCATTGTTGAGCGTGGCGGTGGGTGCGCCGTGGTTAGCTGATGCCACCAAAGTTGATATATTTGATTTCTAAATACTCATCCAGACCATATTTGGAGCCTTCGCGGCCCAGGCCCGAAGCTTTAACTCCACCAAAGGGGGCGACTTCGTTAGAAATGGCGCCAGAGTTGACCCCGACCATGCCGTACTCCAACGCTTCAGACACGCGGAAACAACGGCCAATATCACGGCTATAGAAATACGCCGCTAAACCAAACTCAGTGTCATTGGCCAGCTGGATGACTTCTTGTTCATCGCTAAAACGTATTAAAGCAGCAACTGGGCCAAAGGTTTCTTCGCGGGCCAAGAGCGCATTGTGTGGCACATCCGTCAGTACCGTTGGCACTAAAAACGTACCCCGAGTCACCTTGCCACCATATTGCAGGGTGGCACCCAATTGCACTGCATCAGCAATATGCGCCTGTGCTTTGTCCACAGCGGCCTGATCAATCAATGGCCCGATCACCACATCTGCATCGCGACCATCACCCATACGCAGTTGCTGCACCGCGGCAGTGAAACCCTGAGCAAATTTGTCGTAAACGGCTTCGTGCACATAAAAACGGTTTGCGCAGATGCAGGTTTGTCCCGCATTGCGGTACTTGGCCGCGATGGCACCGGTGACTGCGGCATCAATATCGGCATCGGCAAAGACAATAAACGGCGCATTGCCACCCAATTCTAGGGATACTTTTTTAATATCATCGGCGCATTGACGCAGCAAGGTGCGACCCACCTCAGTTGAGCCGGTAAACGACAGCTTGCGCACCAGTGGATTGCTGGTCAGTTCTGTGCCAATCTCGCTGGCGCCACCGGTCACCACCGATAACACGCCGTCGGGAACGCCCGCACGCTGTGCTAACACCATTAAAGCCAAGGCACTAAAAGGCGTGGCGGATGCCGGCTTAATTACCATGGTGCAACCGGCGGCCAACGCTGCGCCGGCTTTACGGGTAATCATCGCCGCCGGAAAGTTCCACGGGGTAATGGCCGCACAGACACCCACCGGTTGCTTAATCACCATCAAGCGTGAGCTGCTGACAGGGCTGGGCAAGGTGTCACCGTAGGCGCGTTTCCCTTCTTCGGCGAACCATTCTAAAAATGCAGCGCCATAAGCAATTTCGCCGCGCGCCTCGGCTAAGGGTTTACCTTGTTCAAGGGTCATCAGTAAAGCGAGGTCGTCTTGGTTTTCCAGCATCAGCTCAAACCAACGGCGCAAAATCTTCCCACGTTGCGCTGCAGTTTTGCTGCGCCATTCAGGTAAAGCAGCGTGGGCTGCACTAATCGCGCGCTGGGTTTCTGCGGCGCCCATCTTGGGCACTGAGCCTAATAGCTCGTCGTTCGCAGGATTATTCACAGCCATCGTTTGCGCAGAGTCAGCAGCGCACCACTGACCGGCAATAAAAGCCTGTTGGCGAAAGAGAGTAAGGTCGCTTAAGAGCATAATTGCCTCCGGGAAACGGGGTGAAAAACGAGTCGCCTACAGCTGAATAAGCGCGAGCGCCCAATTGATTTATTAAGCAATTGCTTGAAGTTAAATACAAGCCCTAGGTAAATTACCATACAAGGTATTGGCGCACGCTCGCTAAGCATTAAAATTTAAATGTGAGCACTGCTTTAAATGAGCTCAAGCCTTTAAGGCTGCAACGGGTAATTACAGACGTTAGCCTTAAGCTCTACTCTAAGATGCGCAGCAATAAGTAGGTTAGAACACGCAATGGCATGGACGAACGCTGAGGATATGCGTATCATTGCCGCCGCATGCACCCGTAGCTCAGCTGGATAGAGTACTGCCTTCCGAAGGCGGGCTAAAATCCAGATTTAGGGCAGCGGTCAAAAAGCTGCAAATTTGTTACACTTCTTGCAATGCACTCGTAGCTCAGCTGGATAGAGTACTGCCCTCCGAAGGCAGGGGTCGTGGGTTCGAATCCCGCCGAGTGCGCCATATTTTTAAATATTACCGCTTACTGCTCCAACAATTTCTCATCCTCCGGCTCTATCCCAAAACCATTACTATGCACCAACTCATCCAGCGCTAAGCGTGAGAGCCAGCCTTTAGTTTGCAGCTCCGGCTGGTCAAAAAACTCGCTGACATAGCCAATGCCTAAGTAGGCCAGCGGATAAACGTGCTCTGGCAGCTTAAGAATACTGGCCAACTTGTCTTGATCAAGAATGCTGCCCCAGCCCACGCCAATACCCTCTGCGCGTGCTGCCAGCCAGAGACTTTGTACAGTCAGGCAAGTGCTACAGAGATCCATCTCGACTATGGAGTTGCGGCCTAAAACATGAGTACCGCCACGGCTGCGGTTGCAGGTGGTGCACAGGTTCAGTGGGCTCTCGATAATGCCTTGCAGCTTGAGACTACGGTAAGTGTCTTGGCGTTCACCGCTGTAGTTGTCTTAAGCTTTGGCGTTTTCTTCAGCATAGCTGGCGAGGACTTGCTGACGGATTTCTAAACTGTCGATCAGAATAAAATCCCACGGCTGCATAAAACCGACTAACAGCGCATGGTGTGCAGCTTTCAGCAGGCGCGCCAATACTGGCCGAGGAATCGGGTCGGGCAGACATTTCACCGTCGTCCAAAGTTACCGCACTGTTGAGTGCCATATTTTGTGGTTTAAAGGGTGCCAGCGAGACACCTTGCCGCGCCAGCCAGCGACATAGCGCTGCTACCACCGTGGTTTTACCGACATTGGAAGTGGTGCTTTGCACCATCGCCTTCGGGAGGCAGTACTCTATCCAGCTGAGCTACGGGTATAGCGCGCAGTAAACACAAATATGAATATCGCTGTAAGTAATGATTTTTGTCATGCTTTCCGATCACCTAAGGGTATGGTGATTATTGCCAGCCAAAGCGTCGGATGTAGTAGCGTTTCATCAGCGATGTCAAAACAGCGTAGCCGACTACAATCGCGAACAGCCAAATAAAATAACTCCACGGCAGCGCCTGCATCTTGAAGTAGCTGACCAGCGGACCCATCGGTATAAAAATACCCACTGCCATAATCACTAGCGTCGTTGCGAGTAAGGGTGCCGCCGCGTGACTTTCTATAAAAGCTATCTTCGGGGTGCGGATGATATGCACGATTAACGTCTGCGTGAGCAAGCCAACGACAAACCAGCCTGAATGGAATAATGCTTGGTTTTCGACCGTATTGGCCATAAACACATACCACATCACTGCGAAAGTGATAATGTCGAAAATCGAGCTAAGCGGCCCAAAAAACAGCATAAAACGGCCAATACCACCGGCATTCCATGGCAGCGGTTGACTGACCATTTCGTCGTCAACGTTATCAAAGGGGATGGCAATCTGGGAAATATCATAGAGTAGATTTTGCGTCAGCAACTGCAATGGCAGCATCGGCAAGAACGGCAGAAACACACTGGCAATCACGACGGAAAACACATTGCCGAAGTTGGAACTGACCGTCAT
>CAZEZR010000098.1:0-5279 GCA_964516465.1 uncultured Thiopseudomonas sp.
GGGTAGAGAAAATCCATAAAGGGCTGGAAAAAGACTTCCAGCGCACCTTTCCAAGGGCTGTCGTGGTCTTCGGGTGCAGATTGGCCGTGCTTAGATCGCCGCATAGTAACCTCCGTGTTACTGGGTTTGCTGCTATGCAGTATAGACGGGGTTTTGAAATGTGGGTGGTTGCGTGCTTGGGATTCTAAGTGCGAGTGCAGATGCGGATGCGGGCCAGCGGCCCGCGCTCCCGGGAGAAACAGCGTCTCTGCGAGGAGTGTAGCGACGTGGCAGTCCATGGTGTGCTTGCACAGTTTTCAATAATGGAGCTAAGGTTTTAGGCGTTTGCTGCACCTAATTACACAGTGGAATTAATTCCAGGGGCGTAAATCAACAATAGCAACAACTTCTGCAGTCTCTTTATGCATCAGCACCACCATGTCTTGATTGTTAGCGCGTAGAGGCAGCCAAGCATCGGCGCGAGGATGTTGCGCAAGTAAGGTGCTAAAATTTCCAGCAGTATTTAACTCGGAAAGTTCAGATAGCTCTAATAAACGCCGCTTAATAGCCTCTCTTTTAGTGTTTAAGGACTGATAAAGATTTGGCCTTTGAGCAATGTCTGCACCGCCAAATACCGACTCTATTATAAGAATGCTATGTTCATCGCGGTCGTTAGGGGGGCTGGCTGCTACCCACTGTGGGCCAAGTAATGACGGCTGTCGATAAGTTAAATTGGCTTGATCGAGCTTACGCTCATCAATATCCAATACGCGAACTAATTCAAAGCGGTCCACGGAAAATACCAGCCATACGGGACGGCCTTCGGCGACTGTCCAGAGACCGTAACTCAACGCGCCAAGCTGTAATAAGACAATCACGGTTAAATCCATAACTAAGGTTTTTTTGCCAATTTTATAAATCAGCAAGGTTATAAGAGGGCCAAGTACGACATCTACGGCCAGTAGGATAAGAAAAATCTGAGTGACGCCGACAGCAGAGTGAAGCGGTGCGGGATACCAAACAAAAAATACTAGCCCAATCACAGCAAGGGCTATTAAGGCAGAAATGACGAGATGGACGGCAAAGGCTTTAATGCGTGAGATCATGGTTAATCGCTCTTGTCGTATTATTTGTACAATTAATAAATATAAACGAAACTATATAACAGTTCGATATCCTAAATTGGTATCAACCGTGTCTCGCGTTACGTCATGCTTGTTGGAGCGATATTTTACGAAAGCGCAGACGTAATACTGCAAATTGCTGGTTGAATTAATTATTGTGTGGGTTTTTATTTAGATAAACTTGTACGCTTATATATAAGCTACAGTTTACTAATTAAGTTGAGTTAAGTCATGCAGTTTGATTTTACACCAGAAAACTCTTTAGTATTTATCATTCTTAGTAAAAATTGGCGAACTTTATTTTTTTGAATTCTCTATATCAAACTGTGCTATTGTTTAAACTTCATCATGTTGTTTGCTTTTTATGATTCTAGCAGCTTCAGTAATATGATCTATCGCCATGATTGTCCTCTGAAATATTCAGACGAAAACTAGGCTGACACATAGAGTAAGCCATTTCTCATGTCTTCAGTAGATGGTTGGGGTACGGTTAGAGTGTATATTATTTACCTAATATTTGATTTTATCTTTAGTGTTTTGGGCAAGCAAAAACACCCTGTACAGGCAGGGTGTTTTTATTTAGCGGTTATTACAATTAACGGCAGCTAGAGGGTGCTAGTTTTGCTTCTAGTTTTCCAACAGTTGCACCTTCAACCTTAGGAGTTGCGTCTGCAGCTAAACATTGCCACTGGATCGAGTCTGCTGGCGGTGTATAAATAACTGCGCCATCATCATCTGCGGATTCAGGCAGTGCTGTAGCAGCATCCTCTACTATTGTAAATGGGGCCAGCACTAAAGTTGCATCATCTGCTTGTATTTGCGCAGTATACGTAATAGTTATTTCGCCGTTAGAGTTGTCAATTTCAACAGAGTCAACAATATCAGTTGATGCTGGCGAAGTGTAACCGCGATCGTATTGGGTTGCGCTAGAGGCGTTTTCAACAACTGTTGTTTTTGCTGCGTTCGCGAGAGAGATACCTTCGGTTACTTTTGCACGTTTTGTATAATCTTGGTAAGCAGGCAGTGCGATCGCCGCCAAAATCCCAATAATCGCCACTACGATCATTAATTCAATTAGGGTAAAACCCTTTTGCATTTGTGCTTTCATTCTTGAAGCTCCGTTGTGTTTTGTGAAAAGGCCTTGTGACCTGTAAGTGTTATTGCAACGGCTGTGCCAAGTTTGATTTGCAGTGGTGTTTGGCTGTTTTAATAGCTGATTTTGTAGTGTTTTAGCTGGGGCGATAACGCGCCAAATACGCATTGAAAGCTGCATGTGCAGGCGCTTTGCTGAAATTTTTCGAGTTTTATCGGTTGTTTAATGCGGCGTGGTTTAATCAGGCGGCTAGACTCAGGCTGCACGGAAAAATGAGAAACTGATAAAGCCTCACAAACTGTCAGGCCTTGTTACTAGGTGACGTTTTTTGTCAGTGTGTGCCGTGTTAGGTTTTATTGCGATTTTGCCTTGCAGGGCTACGAATGCGGGCCTAGATCAAACATCTGTGCAAAAGTTCCCGCAGAGTTTGGCATAGGGTGCTGTTCTAGGCTATAAGTAGCGGCATTATGCCCATACGCAATGCGCACAGGACAAATGCATGAATGACAGTGTGAATTTAGTTGGCCTCGCCCGGCAGGTGGTTGAGGCTGGTTTGTTAGATGAGAAGAAAGCACAAGACGCGGTACAGCAGGCAAAGCGCAATCAAACACCCTTAGTCACTTGGTTGGTACAAAATAAACTGGTTAAAAGCCGCGTGTTGATGGAGTTGGCTTCTGACCAGTTTGGTGTGGCGTATTTTGATCTGTCTGCGGTCAATGCCGATGTTTTCCCGAAAGATTTAGTCAGTGAGAAACTCGCGCTGCAGCATCGAGTGCTGCCGCTTTATAAGCGCGCTAATAAACTTTATGTGGCTATATCGGACCCTGGTAATCACCAAGCCATTACGGATGTGCAGTTCAGTACCGGGATGACGGTTGAGCCGTTGTTGGTCGAAGACGACAAGCTCGGTAAAGCCATTGAAAAGCTCTATGAGTCGGCCACTGGTGGCTTGGAAGGGCTGGATGATGTTGATCTCGACGGTTTAGAAGTCGCTGATGAGGATGGTAAGGCCGCTGCTACCGCTGATGATGCTGATGAAACCCCTGTGGTGCGGTTCGTGCATAAAATGCTGCTGGATGCTATTAAAGGCGGTTCGTCGGATTTGCACTTTGAGCCGTATGAGAAAATGTATCGGGTGCGTTTTCGTACCGATGGTGTCTTGCATGAAGTCGCCAAGCCGCCTATTCAGCTACGCGACCGTATTTCTGCGCGTTTAAAAGTTATGGCCAGTATGGATATTTCTGAGCGCCGTAAGCCGCAAGATGGTCGGATCAAGTTAAAAGTTTCTGCCAATAAGTCCATCGATTTCCGGGTGAATACCTTGCCCACTTTGTGGGGTGAGAAGATCGTAATGCGTATCCTCGACTCCAGCAGTGCGAAAATGGGTATTGATGCACTGGGTTATGAGGAAGATCAAAAGCAGTTGTATCTGGATGCGCTAAAACAGCCGCAAGGAATGATTCTGGTCACGGGGCCGACCGGTTCTGGTAAAACTGTTTCGTTGTATACCGGTTTGAATATCCTAAATACCATTGATGTGAATATTTCTACCGCGGAAGATCCGGTGGAAATTAACTTGGAAGGGATTAACCAGGTTAACGTGAACCCTAAGCAGGGCATGGACTTTACCACGGCGCTGCGGGCGTTCTTGCGCCAAGACCCGGATGTGATCATGGTCGGGGAAATTCGAGATTTAGAAACCGCAGAAATTGCCATTAAAGCAGCACAAACCGGGCACATGGTGATGTCCACCTTGCACACCAACAGTGCCGCAGAAACTTTGACCCGCTTGCGTAATATGGGGGTGGCGGCGTTTAACCTAGCAACCTCGGTAAACTTGATTATTGCCCAGCGCTTGGCGCGTAAACTCTGCGCCTGTAAAGAAGAGGTGATAGTGCCGGATGATGTGCTATTAAAAGAAGGCTTTAGCCCAGAACAGGTGGGCACTTTTAAAGTGTACGGGCCCAAAGGTTGTGATAATTGCAATGGCGGCTACAAAGGTCGTGTCGGAATCTATGAAGTAGTTAAAAGCACGCCTGCCCTACAAAGGATTATCATGGAGGACGGCAACTCCATCGATATTGATGCACAGATGCGTAAAGATGGCTTTAACAGCTTACGCGCTTCGGGATTGCTAAAAGTTATTCAAGGCGTGACCAGTCTCGCAGAAGTTAACCGTGTTACTAAGGATTAAACCATGGCGGCGAAAACACCAAAAACAAGTATGTACAAGTGGGAGGGCAAAAACCGCCAAGGCGCGCCCATGTCCGGGCAAATGGCAGGGCAGAATGTCGCTTTAGTGAAGGCGCAGCTACGTAAACAGGGCGTGAACCCAACGAAAGTACGCAAAAAAGGCATTGAACTGTTCAGTGCTGGCAAAAAAATCAAGCCAATGGATATCGCCATTTTTACTCGGCAAATGGCAACGATGATGAAAGCCGGTGTGCCCCTGTTGCAATCCTTCGACATTATTGCTGAAGGGTTGGATAACCCTAACATGCGTAAGTTAGTGGAAAATATAAAGCAGGATGTGGCAGGCGGTAATAGTTTTGCGGTGTCTTTGCGTAAGCACCCGCAGTATTTTGATGATCTGTATTGCAACTTGGTTGAGTCTGGTGAGCAGGCGGGTGCGCTAGAGACTTTGCTGGATCGGGTGGCGACCTATAAAGAAAAAACTGAAGCGTTGAAAGCTAAAATTAAAAAGGCCATGAACTACCCCATTGCTGTTGTGGCAGTGGCGGTGATTGTGACAGCTATCTTGCTGATTAAAGTTGTGCCGCAGTTCCAAGATGTGTTCTCTAGTTTTGGTGCTGAACTGCCTGCCTTTACGTTATTTGTAATTGGTATTTCTGAGTTTATTCAGAGTAAGGGCTGGGTGATTGTGGTGGCTTTTGTTGCTTTTGTGTTTGTATTTAGGCATTTGCATAAGTCTTCAGAGAAGTTTCGCGACACTATGGATCGGGCTTTATTAAAGGCGCCGGTGATTGGCGATATTATTTATAAATCTTCTGTAGCGCGTTTCGGCCGTACTTTGGCGACAACCTTTTCCGCTGGTGTACCTTTAGTGGAAGCGCTGGACTCGG
>CAZEZR010000098.1:5379-7360 GCA_964516465.1 uncultured Thiopseudomonas sp.
ACTTTGGCGACAACCTTTTCCGCTGGTGTACCTTTAGTGGAAGCGCTGGACTCGGTGGCTGGAGCGACGGGCAACGTGGTGTTTAAAAATGCGGTGAATAAGATTAAAGCTGATGTGTCTAGTGGTATGCAGCTGAACTTCTCGATGCGCAGTACTGGGGTGTTTCCATCCATGGCGTTGCAGATGACGGCCATTGGTGAGGAGTCCGGTGCGTTGGATGAGATGCTGGATAAAGTTGCGCTGCACTATGAGGCTGAAGTGGATAACGCGGTGGATGGTTTAACTGCGTTGATGGAGCCGATTATTATGTCTGTGCTGGGTGTGTTGGTGGGTGGCTTGATTATTGCCATGTACTTGCCAATCTTCCAGTTGGGTGCGGTGGTTTAACTGTAGGTCGGGGCCTGCGTGAGTCCGAGAAGTTGTGTAGCAGTGTTTGCGCTTTAAGTTGTGATTGTACAAATGCGGGCCAGCGGCCCGCGCTCCCGGTCGAGTGCCTATGTTTCAGCTTTATTGTGGGGTCTAAGCCTGTGCGGGTGCTGGGGCTGAATACTTCACCAGTAGGCTGTGGCCGGTATAAGTAAGTAGGGTTTTAGGTGTTTTGGTTTAATTTTAATCGGTATATGTATGAGTATTCTTGAGTTTTGGGGCGCGAATGCGGCGGTGTTTGTTGCCTGTGTGGTGGTGCTAGGTTTGTTGGTTGGTAGTTTTTTGAATGTGGTGGTGTATCGCTTACCCAAGATGCTCATGCGGGACTGGCGTGCTCAGGCACGTGAAGTGCTGGAAATGCCCACGAAAGATGTCGAGGAAGCATTTAACTTGGTGCTGCCCAATTCCAGCTGCCCCAATTGTGGTCATGAAATAAAACCTTGGGAAAATATTCCGCTGCTGAGTTGGTTGTTTTTGCGCGGTAAGTGCTCAGGTTGTAAGCAAGCCATTAGCGTGCGTTATCCGCTGGTGGAGCTTGCCTGTGGTGTGTTGTCCGGAGTGATCGCTTGGCAGTTTGGCGTGAGTTGGGAAGCTTTGGCGATGCTGGTGCTGACTTGGGGCTTGCTGGTCATGAGTTTGATTGACGCTGATCAGCAGATTTTGCCCGACGCTTTGGTGTTGCCGCTGCTGTGGTTGGGGTTGATTTTAAATAGCTTTGGATTGTTTACCAGTTTGCCGGATGCTCTGTGGGGTGCGGTGATTGGCTATATGAGTTTGTGGTCGATTTTTTGGCTGTTTAAGTTGGTGACCGGTAAAGAAGGCATGGGTTATGGCGACTTTAAGTTGCTGGCGCTGCTGGGGGCCTGGGGTGGCTGGCAAGTGTTACCTTTGACAATCTTGTTGTCGTCTGTGGTGGGGGCGGTGCTGGGGGTAATTATTTTGCGTTTGCAGCGCAACAGCTACAGTAACCCCATTCCTTTTGGCCCTTATTTAGCTGTAGCTGGCTGGATTGCGCTGATTTGGGGCGATGCAATTACCAGCAGTTATTTGCAGTTTGCCGGGTTTTGATGCGCATAGTTTGAAGAGTGAATTGCTTGGCTAGGCTGGCTGCTACTTTGCAAACACAGCTTCAATGGTTTCAGCAAAGAGTACGCGCTCGGTCCAGAGGTTCAGTTCGGCGTCATTGGCTTGGAATAAGCGCTGCTCATATTCACGGGCCTGCTCGTTAAACTTGAGTTGTAGTAGCTTATAAAGAGTACTCGCACGGCCTTGGCCAATACCTTGCTCGATTCCCTGACGCTCAATAATCGAAATATATGTCATTTTATTATCCTCTTCGAGGTGTTCAAGTTGCTCATTGTAGTACGGGGCTAGGTCTTCGGGTAGTGCTACGATCCATTCTAAAAAGACTACCAATTGCATTACCAGTTCGCGGGGTAATTTCTTTTGTGCGGCGAGTCGGTAATAGCCAATTAAGTTGTCGACACGGTTTTTACCGTTTTTGATCAGCTTGGCCGTCAGTTGCGCGGCGATCAGCAAGCCGAATGGGTTGTCG
>CAZEZR010000099.1:0-7302 GCA_964516465.1 uncultured Thiopseudomonas sp.
ATCAACTCAGAATCAAGCGCTACCAGCGCCCATCCCAAGCTACAAAGTTCTGTAACAGTTGCAAACCATGGGTGTGGCTTTTTTCTGGATGAAACTGCACGGCAAAACGCGGGCCATCAGCTAACGCAGCAGCAAACTCAACCCCATACTGGCAGCTGCCAGCCACCTGACGCGGGTTACCTGCTTCAACATAGTAGCTGTGGACAAAGTAAAAACGCGCTAGATCAGGAATACCGTGCCACATTGGATGCGGTAAGTTCTGGGTGACTTGATTCCAGCCCATATGCGGGACTTTTAAGTGCTGCTCACCTTCGTACAGTTCAGCGCCAAAAGCACGCACATGGCCAGGGAATACACCCAAGCCGGCAACACCGCCATTTTCTTCACTGCTTTCCAGCAAAGCTTGCATGCCAACACAAATGCCCAGAAAAGGCCGATCACTGCTTACTTCAGCGATCACATCCACTAGATTATGGCGCTCTATTTCAGCCATACAGTCCCGTATTGCGCCCACACCTGGCAGCACAACACGGTCAGCATCACGAATCAGCTGTGGATCACTGGTAATTTGTACACGAGCCGAGGCCACATGTTCCAGCGCCTTAGCCACTGAATGTAGATTGCCCATCCCGTAGTCAACTACGGCAATGGTTTGCATCACAGGCTACCTTTAGTAGAAGGCATGCGACCTTCCATACGTGGATCAACTTCCACCGCCATGCGCAGCGCCCGGCCAAAGGCCTTAAATACTGTTTCGATCTGGTGGTGAGTGTTGGTGCCGCGCAAGTTATCAATATGCAGAGTCACTTGTGCGTGGTTAACAAAGCCTTGGAAGAACTCTTGGAACAAGTCCACATCAAAGCCACCCACCAGCGCACGGGAATAGGGCACATGCATCTGCAAGCCTGGACGTCCAGAAAAGTCCAACGCAACCCTAGACAGTGCTTCATCCATAGGTACATAGGAGTGGCCATAGCGACGTAAACCGCGCTTATCACCCACTGCTTTAGCAAAGGCTTGGCCAATGGTGATGCCCACATCTTCCACGGTGTGGTGATCATCAATATGGGTGTCACCCACGCACTCGACATCGAGGTCGATCAAACCGTGGCGAGCAACCTGATCCAACATGTGCTCCATAAAAGGCACACCAATGGCAAAACGTCCTTCACCAGTTCCATCCAAATTGATGGTTACCTTAATTTGTGTCTCAAGGGTGTTACGTTCAACAGAAACCTTACGTTCGGTCATGATTTACTCCACCGCTAAAAGCCGCATAATGCGGCCGAGTTATCTCATTAATTACCTATTATAGGCCGGCAACGTGTATGACCGCTACCGATAGAGGTTTTTGAACGGTACACTGACCCATCTATTAAGGAGTTTTGGTAATGCCTGTTTACTTTGAAAGTGCTGCACAACCCAGCCAGCAAGACTTAGCTGACTTAGAAAAAATCTACGCTGATGCACCTGATTGGCTGCTTGCACCCTATAACAATGCAGCCGAATTAATCAATGCTGCTCTCAGCAGCAACAGCTTGGTCACTGGCCGCTTTAATAGCCGTTTGCTCGGCGCAGCCTTATTAGAGAAACAAGCAGAACGCTGGTTACTGTCGCACTTATGCGTCCGTGAAATAACCCGTAAGCGTGGTGTAGCACGGCGCATACTGGAAGAAGCCACTCGTTTAGCCGACGCCGCAGGAACAGTGTTAGAAGTATCTATTCCTGCAGATCAGCCAGCATTACGCCAGTTAGCTGAAGAAAAATCATTGCTAATCGCCAGTACTAAAGACTGACTACCGGCTGACTGCAGTGATGTATTGAGCTGTTAAACTGCGCCCATAGTTGTTTTATTAGCATAAGGAATGAGCCCGTGAAATCTTTAAGCAAGCTTATCGGTCTGCTACTTCTAGGTTTGCTAGCCGTGCTAGTAGTGGCCGGATTTGCCCTGACCCAGTTTTTTGATCCCAATGGCTATAAAGATGAGATCCGTGATCTTGCCCGTAAGCATGGCAATATTGAACTGGAACTCAATGGGGAAATTGGTTGGAGCTTATTTCCTTGGCTAGGTATTGAAATTACCGATGCAAAAATAGCCAGTAGCGAGACCCCAAATGATCCTTTTGCCGATTTACGCTTACTGGGCTTATCGGTGCAAGTATTGCCTTTATTGCGTAAAGAAATCCAAATGAGCGATATTCGGGTTGATGGTTTAAACCTCTATCTGCACCGCAATGCCCAAGGGCAAGCGAACTGGGAGCACATTGGTCGCTCAAGCCAGGATACTGCTGCAACCGCCAGCAGCGAATCCGCCACAGATAGCAGCAGTCAAGACCAGCCTAAAGCCCCTGCGTCAGCGGCTCAACGCAGTACTCCATTGCAGCTGGATATCAACAGTTTGATTGTCAATGGCGCACGGATTGATTACCACGATGAGCACAGCGGTCAGCAATTCAACTTAGAAAGCGTGCAATTCACCACTGGTGCCATTCGTGGCAAAGAACCGGTCGCGATCAAATTTTCTGGGTTTCTTGGCAATCCCAAACCATTGCTGCGCGCACGGATTGAGCTGACCGCCAAAGCCAGCATTGACCAAGGCTTACAGCGCTACTTAGTGGACAATGTCAAGCTCTCCGGTGAAGTCTCTGGTGAGCCGCTCAAAGGTAAAACTGCCAATTACACTGCGCGGGGCAACCTGCTTTATGACCAAAGCGCCAATCTCGCTCGCTGGGATAGTCTAAAGCTTTCAGTGAACCAACTTAGAGCACTGGGTGAGCTGCAGGCGACAGAGCTGAATCAAGAGCCACAGCTGAGCGGTGCACTGTCCATTGCTGCAGTTAACTTGCACGAATTCCTCACTGGCGTTGGCATCGAACTGCCAGAGATGGCCGATAAAAAAGCACTCAACCACTTTGAATTTAATGCCCGCCTGCAAGGCACCAGCAATAGTTTGCTGTTTAACGAGATGGCTCTAAACATTGACCAAACCGCTGTCACCGGCAGCGCTGGCATTCAAGATTTTAATACTGCCATGCTGTACGCCAAATTAAGCGCTGACCAACTGGATGCAGACCGTTATTTACCTGTCCCTGAGAAAAAAGCCCCCACTGAACGCCAAGTGGAAGTTAAACAACAAACCGCACAAGCTGGCATCAGTGGCACTAGCAGCTTACCTCGCGCGCCAGCCAATTCGGCATGGAGCACAGAGCAGGTGCTGCCCATTGAGCGCTTAGGGAAAATCAACGCTGACTTAGATTTAGCCTTTGCCCAGTTAACCATCAATGCTCTGGATATCTCCCAGGCCAAACTGAATCTGCTGGCTCAACAAGGCGTGCTGACTTTAAATAATCTACAAGGCAACTTGTTTAATGGTGAGTTCCAAACCAGCGCCAGTCTCGATACCACCGCAGCGCAACCCTTGTTAACCCTCAAACACCGCACGCAAAATATGCCAGTGGAGAACATTCTCACAGCTCTGGATGAAGAAGTGATGGTCACTGGCTTGCTGGATAACAACATGGAACTGCGCAGCCGCGGCAATAGCCAGTACGAATGGATCGAGCACCTTAATGGCAAATTAGATTTTGCGTTGCATGAGGGTGTACTGCCCGGCGCTGATCTTGAGCGCCAGCTGTGCATGGGCATTGCTACTTTAAATGGCAAACGTCTGGCGCCGAGCACTGGCAGCCAAGATACCCGCTTTAACGATTTGCGCGGCAGCTTAACGATCCGCGATGGTATTGCCCATAACCCAGATTTGCGCGTGGCGATTCCAGGCTTAAGTGTTAAAGGTCGCGGCGATATCAATCTGCGCGTGCTCAGCTTGGATTACTTTTTAGGCGTGCTGATTACTGGCAATACTCAGCCCATGGCCGACCCTGCCTGTAAAGTGAATAAAAACTTTGCCAATATTGAATGGCCATTGCGCTGCCGCGGCCCGTTGGAACTAGGCGCTAAAGCCTGCCGTATTGATCAAGATGCTTTGGGTAAAATCGCTGCAGGCATGGCGACGGAGCGAATTTCCGACAAAATCCATGAAAGAATCGAAAAAAAGGTCAGCCCTGAGCTGCAAGATGCACTAAGAGGTCTATTTAAGCGATGAAAGCCGAGGCTTTTGGCCCAGCAGTGGTGGCTTGGTACAACAACCATGGCCGCAAAGATTTACCGTGGCAGCACAATGCTACCCCTTACCGGGTGTGGATCTCGGAAATTATGCTGCAGCAAACTCAGGTCAGCACGGTGCTGGATTACTTTGCGCGTTTTATGCAAGCACTGCCCAATGTGGAAAAGTTAGCGGCGGCACCGCTGGATGAAGTACTGCATCTGTGGACTGGCTTAGGCTATTACACCCGTGCGCGTAATTTGCATAAAACTGCGCAACTGATTTGTGCCAACTATGGCGGCGAGTTTCCACGCAGTGCTGACACCTTAGCCACCTTGCCGGGCATCGGCCCCTCCACTGCGGGTGCTATTGCCAGCCTGAGCATGGGTTTGCGTGCACCCATCTTGGATGGCAATGTTAAACGTGTGCTAGCGCGCTACAGTGCAGAAACCGAGTACCCCGGAGCCAGTCAAGCCACTAAGCGTTTATGGCAGCTGTCTGAATTACTCACCCCGCAACAAGATGTGGCTAAGTACACCCAGGCCATGATGGATTTAGGCGCCACACTTTGTACGCGCAAACAACCGGACTGTGCACGTTGCCCAATAGTCAGCGGCTGTGCAGCCTATGCCAATCAACAACAAGATGCCCTACCGGCGCCACGGCCACGCAAGAGGCTGCCGGTAAGATCCGTGACCATGCCGCTGCTAATCAATCAGGATAATGCCCTATTATTACAACAGCGTCCCGCAGAAGGCATCTGGGGTGGTTTATGGAGTCTGCCGGAGCTCAGTGATATCAACGGGTTGGAACCTTTACTGGCGCAACACCAGCTCTATTCTCAGCAGCAGCAGAATTTAGCGCCGCTGCGCCACACCTTTAGCCATTTCCATTTAGATATTGAGCCTTGGCTGATTCAAGTACGCAGCAGCGCGTCACTGGCCGTAGCCGAAAATCACTGGCTCTGGTATAACCCCCTCAACCCTCCGCGCTTAGGTTTAGCCGCCCCAATTAAGGGGCTGATTGAGCGCGCACTTATTCAGTTGCAACAGGAGAATTAAAATGACCCGTATGGTTATGTGCCGTAAACATAAGAAAGAACTCGCCGGCTTAGCCCGCCCACCTTTTCCAGGTAGTAAAGGCGAAGACATTTACAATAATATTTCCCAACAAGCTTGGGATGAGTGGCAAACCCACCAAACCATGCTGATTAACGAGCGTCATCTGAATATGATGGATGCGGATGATCGTAAGTTTATTATGCAAGAAATGGATAAATACTTTGCTGGTGAAGAGTTTGCCCAAGCCGAAGGTTATGTACCGCTAAAAGAATAATTAAATATTTCAACAAGTTACTTGACGGCTGCGGTAAAACTCTGTTTAATAGCCGCCGTTGGCCCGGATAGCTCAGTCGGTAGAGCAGAGGATTGAAAATCCTCGTGTCGGCGGTTCGATTCCGTCTCCGGGCACCATATTTAAAAAGCTCATTCATCTGAATGAGCTTTTTTTTGCCTAAAATTTGCCCCGCTTCTTACCTCTTCAACGTTGTCTTGCGCTAAATCATTGCTCAACAGCCTGATACTGCGTCAGTATAGATGATGCTTAACCCTGTCATTTAGAGCATGCTGCACTATGAAAACTGACCGTGCCTTATTAAAGTATTTTTTAGTCTATGCCGCTCTGGCATGTGCTTGGTTATTGGCTGAATTTGCTGGGCCAGCAACAGTTCGTATCTCGAGCGATACTTTCTTGCATGTGCTTGGTTTTGCGCTGTTCTCAATACTCTTCTGGTTCGCCGTCATACTGCATTACAGCCGTCTTAAAGCGAACCTTGAGACGGCTGCGCAAACACAACTTGAACGCCTAAAACTGGCCCTAGACGCAGCCCAAGAAGCACTCTGGGACTGGTCTCTTAACCAAGAGCAAGATGTTTTCTTCTCCGCTGCCTATTGCGCCAACCTAGGCTACAGTCAAGCAGAGTTCGGCAATAACCAACAGGCTTGGCAAAGTCATTTAATTCCTGAAGAGCGGGAGCGGGTTTACCGCAATGTGATGCGCTTTATTGCTGAAGGGGATGGTAATTATGACAGTACTTATCGGATGCAGCATAAAGATGGCAGCGTGCGCTGGATTCGTTCCCGTGGCCGCTTAATCAAAAACGGCCAAGGTGTACCGGTGCGTCTGATTGGTATCGCCCAAGATATCACCGCACAACGTGCTGCTGAAGAACGGCTCAAACAAGCCGAAGCGGTATTTGCCAGCACCAATGAAGGTGTGTTGATCACTGATAGCAACAATATCATTATCTATATCAATGCAGCTTTCACTCGCATCACTGGCTACAGTGCCGAAGAGGTGCTGGGGCAAACCCCACGTATGTTTAAATCAGGCCGCCACGGCCCAGAATTTTACCAGGCTCTTTGGACTGAGCTAGAGCAGCACGACCAGTGGCGCGGAGCCATCTGGAATCGGCGTAAAAACGGTGAGATTTTGCAACAATATCAAACCATTCGCTTAATTCGTGATGAAAATGGTTTTGTCTCCCATAACGTGGCGGTATTTTCTGATATTTCCGTGCTGCAAGACTCCCCTGCGGATCTAAGCTATCAGGCCTATTACGACTCACTCACCGGTTTAGCCAATCGCACCCAGCTGCATGAACGCTTAAAGAGAGTGTTAAAGGCAGCCAATAATCAGGATCAAGCTAGCGCTGTGTTATTAATCGATCTGGATAATTTTAAGCAGATTAACCACCAGCTCGGCCACAGCGTTGGCGATCAACTGCTACAGGCGGTGGCGCAACGGCTCAGCACTGTGGTGCGCAATACATGCACATTAGCGCGGATTGGCAAGGACCAATTTGTTGCCGTGTGTGAAAGCCTCAGCACTGTGAGTCAAGTGGCGGAGCTGGCTGAACAGATTATCCAAACCAGCCAAGAGCCCTTTAACATCGCTAACAAACAACTGTCTATCAGCGCCAGTATTGGCATTTGCCTGCTGCCCTGTTGCGCGCAAAACCCTCAAGATATTTTGCACAATGCTGAACTGGCACTGGCTCAAGCCAAGGCCAGTGGCGCGGCCTCTTTTATCTTTGCTGCCGATAGCATTGATGCAGCCAGCTGCGACACCAAGACCTTAGATACTCGCGAAGCTTAAAAAGAACAACATAAAGAACGGCGCAGCCACGGTAAGAATTAAAC
>CAZEZR010000100.1:0-7151 GCA_964516465.1 uncultured Thiopseudomonas sp.
AATGCACTGCTCCAGCCAAGTCGGCCTGATTGGGTAAGCCAGTAATCAGCGCTGGGATCTCAAACAGATCAAACACACTGATACCGCGTCCGTCAGCGGTGGAAATCAGATAGCCTGAAATCATCACCACAAAAAGCCCCAGATACAGGGCACCATGACCTAAACGGCTGAGTAACTGCACTGCAGCGGAATGGCTACTGAGCGCCGCAGGCTGAGGGGTTAGGAAACGCCATAACAGCCGTAACAGCATTAGCGCAAAAAGCACAACCCCAACACTTTTGTGCAGCGCCGGTGCGGTGCGGTACCATTCGCTGTAATAACTCAGGCCGGTCATCCACAGGCCCAAACCAAATAAAGCAAAGACTGCCAAGGCTACCAGCCAATGTGTCGCCACACTGACTAAGCCATAGCGATTTGATGAATTAAGCAACTGCATATGAACTCTCTTATGTTGTTGATGGTGACTATTATAGCGACATTAATATTGATAAAAAGCGCTAATTATCACTGATAACAATCTAATTATTAGATAGATCAAGACTCGTAAGGCAAAACCGGCCTTTATCTATCGACCTTTTAGATTGTTGTACTCATTCACTGAGTGCCAGTTTTGACACACCAAGTCTAGAGCGCAGCCTTTATGTCGAACTTACCTGCAGTCGCACAGTCTAACCATTGAGTTACTGTTAATTGATAAAGACCCACGTAATATCGATTGGAGCTATAGAGAAAAAGGAGCTGCTTTACTTAACCAACGGGTTGTTTGACCTTAATTAGGCAGGCCGCTTATACTTCTTCGCCATCATTTTACCCCGAACGGTTAGCGCCTTTGAGCAAAGGCAAAACAAGGCATGTTTCACTGTTAGCGGCCTTGAGGCGGGAAATTTAAACCACTAGACTTTACATCAGGTCATCCGAGCACAGGAGGTAATCATGGTCACTGCTTTGCTAGTTGTCATTTTAGTTATCGTTATCATCAAAATTATTTAATCTGTATAAAAAGCATGCATGGTTGATCAACCATGCATGCTTTTTTTGAACGCAATCCGGGCCCTTGGTTCATTTGCTGTAGTTCAGTGGCATCAAGTGTTGTTCATTTTATCCAAGACGCGAGACTTGATTCTGTTACGCTACAACCTTATTGGCGCTAGAACCCTACTCTATGCAACTGCACGTCAAAAACCTAAGCAAACTCTATGGTCAGAATAGAGGCCTTAGCGCCACCAGTTTTGCTGTGGAACAAGGCGAGCTGATCGCCATTGTTGGCCACAATGGTGCCGGCAAATCGACCCTACTAAAGATGCTGGCCAACTGGGTAGTTCCTGACGGCGGTGAGGCGGTTGTCGCTGGCGTTGATCTAAAAAATCGAGCAGCGGCGGTTAAAAAAATCGGTTTTATCCCAGAAGACCCCAACCTATTTGATTTTTTCTCCGTCCAATACAATCTAAAGTTATTCGCTAAGCTCTCCCATACGCCCATGTCGCGGGTCGAACAGATACTGGACGAATTCAACCTACAAGCTTTTCGCAAAAGCAAAGTACAAACCCTGTCTAAAGGTTTAAAACAAAGAGTGAGCATCGGCCGGGCTTTGATAGCCGACCCCCCAATATTGTTGTTGGACGAGCCCACCTCAGGCTTGGACTTTGAGACCACACGGGAAGTTTACCGCCTGCTCAATGCCATGCATGACGCTGGTAAAACCATTCTGTTTACCTCACACCGCCCTGAAGAAATTAAGAACTTGGCCACGCGCATTATGGTCCTGCATCAAGGCCAGATGATTTTCGATGGGATACCGCAGGATTATTTCCAGTCCGAGATTCATGCAGAGCTGTACAGCTTATGAAAAAAACTCTAATCCTAGCGTTGAATGATCTGGCCATTGCCGTAAAAAACAAAACCCTGCTGTTGGTGCTGTTTATCCCTGTATTTGTTTTTGTCGCTCTTAATCTAGTCGATCAAACAGACGCAGAGGTCAGCCGTATACAGATTGGTTTGTTGCAGGATAACGCCTACCCAGCAGATATTCTGAGCAGCATTCAAGCTGCTGAACAGTCGATTGCAGTGACATGGCTAGAGAATAAAGAGCAAGGTTTGCAGCTGCTAAAAGAACAGCAGATTAGAGGTGTGATCACTCGCCCTGATCCAGAGTCTGACCGCCTAACACTGCTGGTTTTGAAAAAAGAATCTGTGCATACCATTGCCATAGTGCAGGGTTTTTCCGCGCTACAGAAAGCAACTGAAGACCATCCGCCCAGTTGGATTGCCGCGATCGATGCAGTGCACACAGGTGATATGCAACGAGAATCCTTACCGACTTGGATCTTAATGGTCACGCTGCTGGTGGGTTTTATTATTATTCCGGCACAAATCGCTGAAGAAAAAGAAAAGAAACTCCTCCTCGGCTTGCTGCAAACGCCGATACACGAAGCACAATGGCTGGCGGCAAAAGTGCTCCTAGGTATGGTTCTGATCGTCACTGCTACGCTGCTGCTGCAACTACTGAGCAATGTTTGGCCAACAGACCTGCTCAGCTATTTTATCTTTATTTTAGTCGGTGGCTTTTGTTTTAGCGCTTATGGTGTCTTTCTCGGTTTTCTCTGTCGTACTCAGGCCAGTGCGCGCACGTTGGGCGTGCTGGTGTATTTACCGCATTTGCTGCCCTCAGCTCTGTCCGATGTGTCGCAGAAACTCACTGCCATCGCACCTTTGCTGCCCTCCTACCAACTCTATCAACCGCTGCAGTCCATCCTTTTAGAAGGTGGCAGCATGGCTACTATGTCATTCAATGGACTCTATTTATTGCTGCTCGGCGCAGTGATGTTCTTGTTTGCCTACCTATTAATGAAAAAACGCTGGCTTATGTAGTGTTACCCGCCACAGCCAAGCCTTAACCCAGGCTTTACTAGCGAAGCAGCACGTCAGCTAAACACTATGAGTTCTGCATGCAGACTGATTCACTATTATTGCTAGCGCAGCATTGCTCATCTAGAACGGGAGCTGCTGCTCGACAGCCCGCAACTCCTCCTGAGTCAGCTCACGACTCTGGCCCAGTTCAAGCCCATCTAACTGCAAAGGCCCAACACTGGAGCGATGCAGCGCCAATACCTGATTGCGAAAATAACCAAACATGCGCTTCACTTGATGGTACTTACCTTCAGTTAAAGTAAGCCGAGCCCGGTACGCAGAGAGTATCTCTAAATCAGCAGGCTGCGTGGTGCTGTCTTCATACGCAAAGTAAATCCCTTGGCGAAAGCACGCAATATACTCAGCAGTTAACGGCTGCGCCACCGTCACCGCATAGGTCTTAGTCAGCTTGCTCTCGGGCAAACTGATTTTACGCGACCAAGCATCATCGTTGGTTAGCAACAGCATGCCAGTGGTATTCAAATCCAAGCGCCCGACAATGTGCAGCTGGCTTGTTTGCCGATGCGCAATTAGATCCAACACAGTGCTGTGCTGTTGGTCCTTGGTGGCGCTGACCACTCCACGAGGTTTATTGAGCATCAGGTAGACTGGTTGGTTATCTTGCAAGCACTGGCCATCGAGCAGTACAGAAGAAAATTGAGTGACTTGCTGGCGGATCGACTGCGCCAACTGGCCATCCACAACAACCCGCTGTTGGGCAATTAATAAGCGCACATCACCCTGAGTAAACTCCGTATTTTGACTGATAAAACGATCAAGCCGATGGGTTTTAGCGCGCATAACAACACTCCACACCCACCAGAGCATAACGTTGCTCAATCGAATCAAGCTGCTGCACGGCGATTAACTACCTGAGTAAAACGGACAAGGGCACTGGGCGTGGATGGCTTCACCGCTGCTCGGATGCTGGAAGTACAAGTCACTGGCATGCAACAGTAAACGCTCAGCCTTTTGCTCACTGTGCTCGCTGCTATACAGCTCACAACCCAGAATCGGATGACCGATTTCTAGGCTATGAATACGCAGCTGATGGGTTCGGCCAGTCATCGGCTTAAAGCGCACTACGGTACGCTCTGGCTGTTCTAAACGCTGCAAAACAGTGTATTCGCTGACCGCTTCTTTACCGCTTGCATGACAAATTTGTACCCGCGGAAACAGGCTTTTATCTTTGCCAATGGGCGCACTGATCTGCCCTGCATCCTCTGCCAGCCAACCTTCTAACACTGCCACATAACGCTTATGAATAGCACGCTGTTGAAACTGCAGATTAAGATGACGAGTCGCTGCGGCATGTAAGCCCACCACCATAATCCCC
The DNA here is from genome assembly GCA_964516465.1 of uncultured Thiopseudomonas sp. GTDB lineage: Bacteria > Pseudomonadota > Gammaproteobacteria > Pseudomonadales > Pseudomonadaceae > Denitrificimonas. The sequence goes on from CAZEZR010000100.1 coordinate 4,244, forward strand.
GAGGTACCAATATCTAAACGATGCGGCATTTTCGCCTCAGGGAACGCAGGTGTTGCTCCCACTTGGCCGTTGAGCAGACGGTAATACACCGAATCCCAATTCAGCGGATTTCTGCCAGAGACACTGAGCAAGCCACTGGGTTTGTTAATTAACAAGATATCGTCATCTTGATAGAGTATTTCCACCAACTCCTCACACAATGGCGCGACAAAATCAGTTAAAGCTCCGTGCGGCGGTAGAACAATAGTGGACATGCAAGGCTCTCGATTATGGCTACATATGACAGTCTAGTTTAACATGCGCATCTACAGTTAAAGTCGATCAAGCCAGTATTGTGGTCGTCGATCATGTACGGCAACCAGAGTTTAAATGCCATTAGAGTTCTTTCGATACAGTTAGACAGCAGAATCCAGCCAAGGGATGCGCTACGAATATCAGGGACAGCTTAATCCTCTCGCCTGCGCTGGTTGGCCAATTAACTTAGCCATTACAATCTGTCTTTATTCAGCTTAGCCAATAACCTCGCCTGCACATTGCCAAGCAGGCGGGATTCGTTTATAGGGCAATTAACTTACTTGATGGTGTTGTACCCCTCGCCACTGAGCTGAACCTGTGCGCTTTGAATCAATTCTGCCAGCCTGACTTTGCTCTTATTCATTCAGTGAAAGGCGCGCAATGCTTGGGCTGCAGCCAACCATGACTTTTACTCATGCACGGATTGAAATAAGATCATTTTTGTTCATGTCCGCATCCGCGTATAAATGTATCCATTCCCAGCTCTACACCACTAGAGCGATTATTAATAAACGATAAACACCAACACGCGCTGCAGACAACTGACTAGAAGCGTCAGTGAGTCCAGTAACAGCAGGCTTGCCTTCAGGTTTATCGCACAAATTGGATACAGAGCATCATGAGCAACGACTTTGAATTTGCTATCAATAGCATTAGTTTTGATGAAAATTATCATCCCGCAGACAACACCCGAGCGACGACCAACTTTGCTAACTTGGCCAGAGGCGAAAGCCGCCAGCAGAACCTGCGTAATACCTTAGCGATGATTAACAACCGCTTTAATGCCTTAGCACACTGGGATAACCCCAAAGGCGATCGTTATTCTGTGGAGTTAGACATCATTTCTGTCGACATGAAGATTGATCATCTCGGCAATAAAAGTAGCTTTCCTGCAATTGAAGTTTTGCAAACCACTGTTGTTGATCACCTGACTAACAAACGCATCGACGGCATGGTTGGCAATAATTTTTCCTCGTATGTGCGCGATTATGATTTTAGCGTATTACTCAGAGAGCATAATAAAGATCAAGCTAAATTCAGTGTGCCAGATGATTTTGGCGAGCTGCATGGCAATATCTTCAAAAGCTTTGTTAGCTCAGAAACCTACCAAGAACACTTTACTAAATTACCGGTGACCTGCCTTAGCGTTTCAGATAACAAGGTGTATCACAGAACTGGCAATGAGCATCCAATCCTCGGTCTGGAATACCTGCCTAATGAGTCCTCGTTAACGGAACAGTATTTCAAAAAAATGGGCTTACAAGTGCGCTACTTTATGCCGCCCAATAGCGTCGCACCTCTGGCGTTCTATTTCTTTGGTGATTTGCTCAATGATTACAGCGATCTGGAACTGATCAGCACCATTAGCACCATGGAGTCTTTTCAGAGAATTTACCGCCCAGAGATTTATAATGCCAACGCCGCTGCTGGCCACTGCTACCAACCCAGCTTGAGCAACCAAGATCACTCACTCACGCAAATCGTCTATGATCGCGAAGAACGTAACGCGCTAGCACTTGAGCAAGGTAAATTTACCCAAGAGCATTTCATCAAGCCCTACCAAGCCCTACTTGAGCAGTGGTCGGCTAAATACGCTGCCTGAATTTGAGCTTTATTACTTACAAGAATTTAATACAGGATTCACTATGAGCATCTTACTACCCACATCCACCGCTGGCAGCCTGCCGAAACCCTCTTGGCTGGCTGAGCCAGAGACCATTTGGTCGGCTTGGCGCTTAGAGGGCGAGGCCTTAATTGAAGGTAAGCAAGATGCTTTACGGGTCTGGCTGCACGAGCAGCAACAGGCAGGCATTGATATCGTCAGTGATGGTGAGCAAACCCGTCAGCACTTTGTCACCACCTTTATTGAGCACCTTGATGGTGTTGATTTTGCCCAGCGTGAAACAGTTAAAATCCGTGACCGTTACGATGCCAGCGTGCCAACTGTAGTGGGCGCTGTGAGCCGCAAAAACCCAGTCTTTGTTGACGATGCCAAATTTTTACGTCAGCACACCACGCAACCGATTAAATGGGCGCTGCCCGGCCCAATGACCATGGTCGATACCCTATATGACGCGCACTATAAAAGCCGCGAGCAATTGGCCTGGGAATTTGCTGTGATCCTTAACCAAGAGGCCCGTGAGCTCGAAGCCGCTGGCGTGGATATTATCCAATTTGATGAGCCGTCATTTAATGTGTTTTTTGATGAAGTGAATGACTGGGGCATTGCTGCACTAGAAAGAGCCGTCGAAGGTCTGAACTGTGAAACCGCCGTGCATATTTGCTATGGCTACGGCATTAAAGCCAATACCGATTGGAAAAAGACCTTGGGCTCCGAATGGCGTCAGTACGAGGAAGTTTTTCCTAAGCTGCAACAATCCAGCTTGGATATTATCTCCCTCGAATGCCAAAACTCCCATGTGCCCATCGATCTGCTTGAGCTGATCCGCGGTAAGAAAATCATGCTCGGTGCTATTGATGTGGCCACCAATACCATTGAAACACCAGAAGACGTTGCCGCTACGCTACGCAAAGCACTGCAATTTGTCGATGCGGACAAGCTCTACCCGTCCACCAACTGCGGCATGGCACCTTTAGCGCGCGAAGTCGCCCG
>CAZEZR010000101.1:0-7142 GCA_964516465.1 uncultured Thiopseudomonas sp.
AACGCTTTGGATCAAATCATCTTGCTTAATAACGGTCATGAAACGCTCCTCTAAGGTGAAGGGAACATCAAGTGCTTGTAACCAGCGGACTCGGTGTGAATAAGCAGGCAGCGAGTACGCTAAATAGACTTAACGCACAATGCAGGTGCTTGATAAGCGGCTAAGTATAGCGCGCCTAGCAGCCTCTGGGACAGTGGCAGGCTATCGACTATGGTGGCAAATGAGGAGTTAATTGTTTTTGCGCGTCTGCTCAGCTTCAATTAACTCAGTCAGTTGCTGATCTTTTTCTTGCCAGAGCTGATTCACCCAATCCTGGAACTCAGCGCTATACTGCATATCTTGGTCGTAACTTTGGCCAATAAATTGTTGCGGGATGGGTCTGACCTCGATGCGCATCACAATGCGTTTGATTTGCCCGCTGAGCAGATCCCATAGACCGGGCTTGCCTTGTGGGTAATACAACGTGACATTGACTAAACCATGCAGCTGCTCACCCATGGCGTCCAACACAAAAGCAATGCCGCCAGCCTTAGGTTTTAACAAATGCTGAAACGGCGAGTTTTGTTGATCATGTTTTTCTTGAGTAAAACGCGTGCCTTCGAGAAAATTAAATACCGACACTGGGTTGGTTTTATAACGCTCGCAGGCTTTGCGGGTGGTGAGTAAGTCTTGGCCGCGCTTTTCTGGATATTTTTCGAGGTAAGCTTTGCTGTAGCGTTTCATAAATGGGAACTCCAGCGCCCACCAACACAAACCAATCACTGGCACCCAAATTAATTCTTGTTTTAAAAAGAACTTAAGCAGGGGTAAACGACGGTTAAATTGATATTGCAGGGCAAGAATATCCACCCAGCTTTGATGGTTGCTGGTAACTAACCAGGAGTGGGTGAGATCGAGTTGTTCCAGACCTTTAACATCCCATTCAATGGGCTGCACGAGACGCATCCAAAATGAGTTGATGGCAATCCAAGACTCAGCAATCCAGTGCATGGCAAAGCGCAGGCCGCGCTGTGCCGGGGCGAAAGGTAAAATAAATTTTAATAACGCTAAAGCAAACAGTGGCCAGCACCAAAATAGCGTATTAAGCACCAAGAGCAGTGAAGCAATGATGCCACGTAACAAAGGCGGAAGAGCATGCAACATAACAGCAATACCTCAAAACCATGCGCGCAGCGCAACAGGAACATACAATGTTGTGGAAGTATGGTTATCGTTTCAGTGAGGGAGTGCAAGTGTTGCTTGAGATTTAAGAGTCACTGCGCAGGACGCAACAGTGACTCTTAATGGCGTTATTCCTGAGGCATATTAGCCGCTTGAATCGCAGTTAAAGCAATGGTGAAGACAATGTCGTCAACCAAAGCGCCACGTGATAAATCATTCACAGGCTTACGTAAACCCTGCAGCATAGGACCAACGCTGATTACGTTAGCACTGCGCTGGACTGCTTTATAAGTGGTGTTACCAGTGTTCAGGTCCGGGAAGACAAACACTGTAGCGCGGCCGGCAACTAAGCTGTCAGGAGCTTTGGAACGACCGACACTTTCGATGCTGGCAGCATCGTATTGCAGTGGCCCATCAATAGACAGTTCTGGGTTCAGCTCGCGAGCAATGCGGGTCGCTTCACGTACTTTCTCCACTTCAGCGCCGGTACCCGAGTCACCGGTGGAATAACTGATCATGGCAACTCTTGGGTCAATACCAAAGGCTTGCGCAGATTCAGCACTTTGAATAGCAATTTCAGCCAGCTGCTCAGCGTTAGGGTCAGGGTTTACTGCGCAGTCGCCATAAACCAGTACTTGATCAGGCAGCAGCATAAAGAACACTGACGACACTAGATTGTAACCCGGTGCGGTTTTAAGCAGCTGCAGCGCTGGGCGAATGGTGCTGGCAGTTGTGTGCACTGCGCCAGAGACCAAGCCGTCCACGTGGCCTTCAGCCAGCATCATAGTGGCTAATACAACAGTGTCTTCCAATTGCACATTGGCCAGTTGTGGGGTTAAACCTTTGTCTTTACGCAGTTCAACCATTGGCGCAATGTAACGTTGACGAATGCTATCGGGATCGATAATTTCTAGACCTGCAGGCAAGTCGATACCTTGTGCTTTAGCAATGGCATGGACTTCATCTGGCTTGGCGATCAACACACATTGGGCGATGCCACGTGTTTGGCAAATAGCAGCGGCTTGAATGGTGCGTGGCTCATTGCCTTCTGGAAGTACAATGCGCTTATTGGCTGCTTGTGCGCGCTTGACCAGTTGATGACGGAATGCTGGCGGGGATAGCAGCAGCTCACGTGTGGTTTTGCAACGGGCGCTGAGCCACTCTTGATCCAAGTGACCGGCAATATAATCAGTCACTGCTTTGGCGCGTTCGGTATCACTGATTGGAATACCTTTGTACAAGCGCGTTAGGTTATAGGCTGTGTCGTAGGAGCCAGTGGGTACACTCATCACTGGCAAGTCACCTTTTAGTGCACGCTCACCAATATCCATAATGCTTGGATTGGGTGTCAGATCGCCTGTGAGTAATAAACCTGCAAGTAAGACGCCGTTCATTTCAGCCAAGCTGGTGGCTAAAATAATATCGTCACGGTCGCCAGGGCAGACCACTAAGACGCCGGGCTGCAGCAAGGGCACAATATTGGCCACAGTACGTGAGCATAAAATAACTTTTTGCACACGACGTTGATTGATTTCACCAGTGTTATGTACTTTGGCTTTTATCAGTTCAGCAAAGTCGCTGGTACGCGCATTGTTCAGCTCATCTTTTTTGGCAATGCAGCCAATCAGATGTAAGTCACCTTTACGCAATGCAGGTAGGTGGCTTTTTAAGCGATCAACAAAGCCTTCGAGGGGGGCTTCGTCGACCTTGTTGATAATCACACCCAGTACTTTAGGGTCTTTAGTGCCACCAAACAGTTGCGCTTGCATTTCAATGCGATCTGACAGCTCATTCAGGTCATCGCTGCTGGGGGCACTGACTAGGATAACTTCAGCGTCTAGGGTTTTGGCCAGATAGGCGTTGATTCGCTCAGCATAGTTGGCTTGGCGTGACGGGGTCATGCCTTCGACAATAATAATATCGTATTCAGCTTGAATCTGCTGATGCATGCTGACAATTTCTTCCATCAGCTCATCGAGCTGGCCATTGCCAATTAAACGTTCAACATAAGCCAAAGAGAGTGCTTTGGGTTGGCGAATATTATGGGTGGCGTCCATCAGCGCGCTGGAGCGTTCAGGGCCTGCGTCATCAGGGTGCGGCTGGGCAATAGGTTTGAAAAAACCGACCTTTAAGCCAGAGCGTAAAAGCGTTTGTACCACGCCCAAGCTAATTGAGGTTAAGCCAACACCGAAACCGGTTGGGGCAAGTAAAAAAGTATGCATGAATCAAGTGTCCTGTATTAAGCTTGAGCGTCGATTAAAGCCAGTGTTTCAATAGCGATCTGGCGTTCTTCGTTGGTCGGTACTACCAGTACGCGTGGATGATTTTCAGCGCTGATGATACCGGCTTCACCACGAACACATTTCAGGTTGGCTGCTTCATCCAGTTTGAAGTTGAATAAACGCATATGGTCTAGAGTTTTGCTGCGCACTAGGCTGGCGTTTTCACCGATACCACCGGTAAAGATCAGTCCGTCTAACTTGGGCAGAGCACAGGACATGGCGGCCAGTGACTTAGCTAAACGGTAGCAGAATACTTCAAGCGCTAAGCTTGCGCGTTCGTCACCTTTTTCATGGGCTTCGATCACGGTACGCATATCATTGGATAAACCAGAAAGTCCCAGTAGGCCGCTCTCTTTGGTCAACACTGTTTCAATGCGCTCAAGATCCCAGCCTAAAGCGCGCTCTAAGTGATTGTGTAGGCTTGGGTCAACATCACCACTGCGAGTACCCATGACTAAGCCTTCGAGTGGGGTTAAACCCATGCTAGTGTCCATGCTTTCACCGTTTACCACTGCGGCAGTTGAGCAGCCATTGCCAAGGTGAGCGGTTAACCAGCAGCTGTCTTCTACCGGCAGGCCAGCCATGGCTGCTGCTTTACGACTGACATACATATGGCTGGTGCCATGGAAGCCATAGCGGCGTACATGGTGATCCTTGTACAGGTGCTCTGGAACCGCATAGCGGAAAGCATGTTCCGGCATAGTTTGGTGGAAAGCGGTATCAAATACAGCAACCTGGGTTAAGTCTGGGTACAGCGTCATAGCTGCATCAATACCAATTAAACCGGCTGGGTTATGCAGCGGAGCCAGTACTGCAGCGCGGCGAATCACATCAATCACTTCGGGGCTCAGCGCGGATGCTTTAGTAAAGTGTGCACCGCCGTGAACCACACGGTGACCAATGCCAGCGAGCTTGCCACCACTGGCCTCTTGTACTAATGGTAATAAGTGGGCAAAGGCTTCTGTATGGTCAGCGCCAGGAAGTTTTGCAACATGCTTCTGCTCACCAAGCTGCCAGTTTAGCACTGCATCGTTGCTGCCTAAGCGCTCTGCTAAACCTTGGATGGGAAACTCATCGCTGTTTTTATCGACCAGTGCGAATTTAATTGAAGAGCTGCCACTGTTAATAACGAGTACATTGCGAGATGACATTTAAAGTCCTTTTGCTGTGTTAAGTAAGGGTTGGATGCGGTCAAATATTGAAAATAAGAACCGTATCATCTAAGAAAGTTGTCTAATCTTCATGTGTGGCAGGGAGTTAGGTCAAGTAAGCAATGGTCTACTCAATCTAAAGTCGCATTACGTTTCAGGTACAGGTAAACTTTCGTTTACATTTATTTAGCTAAAGGTTTTTATTTTATGTTGATTGCCGACCAACACGTTATCGCCATTGATTACACGCTGACAAACGAAGCTGGCGAAGTGCTTGACAGCTCTGAAGGTTCAGAGCCGTTGGTTTATTTGCATGGCGCAGGCAATATTATTGCTGGCTTAGAAAACGCATTAGTCGGCAAAGCTGTCGGCGATGAGTTGGAAGTGAGCATCGAGCCAGCAGATGCCTATGGTGAGTACAGCGCAGAGCTGATCACTAATATAGGCCGTGAAATGTTTGAAGGTGTTGACCAACTGGAAGTGGGCATGCAATTTCATGCATCAGCACCGGACGGTGGCATGCAGATTGTGACCATCCGTGATATCGAAGGTGATCAAGTCACCATTGATGGTAATCACCCGTTAGCCGGTCAGCAGTTGAACTTTAAAGTTAAAGTTGCCAGCGTGCGTGCCGCTAGCGAAGAAGAAATTGCTCACGGTCATGTACACGGTGAAGGTGGTCATCAGCATTGATGACTCAACTGAGTGCATAAACGATAAAATAGGCACTTTCAAAGTGCCTTTTTTATTGCAGTATATTTGCCAGCGTCTGGATTAATCTGCGTAATGGGTGCAGTTGTCTATTGGGAGTGAGCGCTGACAATGCTATATTGCTCTGTTGGTGGCCTGTGCAGGCAATGCATGGATGCTCTAATGGTTAAGCACATTATTACTATTTAGCGGGAGTTTATATGTCAGCAGACGATGCTTTCGCCGTTGATTTAAAAGGCCTGACCTTTCGGCGCGGCTCACGTAAGATTTTTGACAATGTTGATATTCGCTTCCAGCGCGGCAAAGTCACAGGGGTTATGGGACCGTCCGGTTGTGGTAAAACCACACTGTTACGTTTGATGGCGGCACAGTTAAGGCCGGAGCAGGGTGAAGTCTGGGTTAACGGACAGAATTTACCAAGTTTATCGCGCACTGAGCTGTTTGAGATGCGCAAACAATTTGGCGTGTTGTTTCAAAGTGGTGCATTATTTACCGATTTAAATGTGTTTGAAAACGTGGCCTTTCCATTGCGTGTGCATACCAAGCTGCCCGATGAAATGATTCGCGATATTGTCTTAATGAAATTACAGGCAGTGGGTTTACGCGGTGCAATTGAGTTGATGCCGGATGAGTTATCCGGGGGGATGAAGCGTCGTGTTGCGTTGGCCCGCGCAATTGCTTTAGATCCCGATATTTTATTGTATGACGAGCCTTTTGTGGGGCAAGACCCCATTGCTAAGGGCGTATTGGTACGCTTAATCCGCTTGTTAAACGATGCTCTAGGCATTACCAGCGTGGTGGTGTCCCACGATTTAGCAGAAACAGCGAGTATTTCTGATTATCTCTATGTTATCGGCGATGGCCAAGTTTTAGGGCAAGGTCAGCCCGATGAGTTGATGGACTCAGACAACCCGCGCATTCGTCAATTTATGCAAGGCATTCCCGATGGGCCGGTGCCATTTCACTTTGCTGCACCTGACTATAGCGATGACTTGTTAGGAGGACGAAAGGATGGCGCGTAAGTCGATAGCCGACCGCCTTGCCTTACTGGGCCGTTCTGGTCTGGATATAGTGCAGGCGATGGGTCGCTCATTAATCTTTTTATGGAATGTTCTTATTGGTCGCCGCGGCGCTGGCACAGGTATGCATTTGCTGGTCAAGCAGTTGTATTCTGTAGGAGTGCTATCGCTGGCCATTATTATCGTTTCCGGCCTGTTTATTGGCATGGTGCTGGCGCTGCAAGGCTATAGCATTTTGGTGGATTTTGGTTCTGAGCAAGCAGTCGGGCAAATGGTCGCTTTAACCTTGTTGCGTGAGCTGGGACCAGTGGTGACTGCGCTACTGTTTGCTGGCCGTGCGGGTTCTGCTTTAACCGCAGAAATTGGCAATATGAAATCCACTGAGCAGCTCTCAAGCTTAGAGATGATTGGTGTTGATCCGCTCAAATACATTATTGCGCCACGTCTATGGGCGGGCTTTATTTCCATGCCTTTATTGGCCGCGATTTTCTCGGTGGTTGGTATCTGGGGTGGCGCCATGGTTGCAGTGGACTGGCTGGGCGTCTATGACGGCTCCTACTGGGGCAATATGGTTAACAGCGTTGATTTTTATGATGATGTACTCAATGGCGTGATTAAAAGTGTAGTGTTTGCCTTTGTGGTGACTTGGGTGGCGGTATTCCAAGGCTATGATTGTGAACCAACTTCTGAAGGTATCAGTCGCGCAACCACGCGTACGGTGGTGTATGCCTCCTTAGCTGTGTTGGGATTGGACTTTATTTTGACTGCTTTAATGTTTGGAGATTTCTGATGCGAATCCGCGCCGTAGAGATTAGTGT
>CAZEZR010000102.1:0-1690 GCA_964516465.1 uncultured Thiopseudomonas sp.
CCGATTGAACTCACCACAGCTCTCTTGATGTCGGACTCCCTGAACAGTTCTCGTTAATCGAGAAACTCAAGAAGAGCTACCCAGTGAGCACGCTCTGCGAAGTATTTGGCATACATCGCAGCAGCTTTAAGTACTGGAAACAACGTTCAAAAAGGCCTGCATGTGTCGTAAAAGCTATGGAAATAGCCAAGATTACCAAGCTCTTTGAGGATAGCGAAGGCTCAGCGGGTGCGCGCAGTATTGCGCAAATAGCAACGGATCAGGATGTCCCGTTAAGTCGCTACCGCGCTAGTCGCCTGATGAAAAAGCTGGGGCTTATCAGCTGCCAGATCCCAGGGCACACATACAAGAAAACAGGTCATGAGCATGTTGAGATATCGAATGAATTAGATCGTCAGTTCAATCCTGATCAGCCCAATCGCGTTTGGTGTGGTGATGTTACTTACATCTGGACGGGGCATCGCTGGGCTTACTTAGCGGTGGTGATGGATTTATTTTCACGCAAGCCTATTGGTTGGGCAATGTCATTATCGCCCGATAGCGAGCTGACCAGTAAGGCGCTTAAAATGGCCTATGAAAGCCGTGGGCGACCTAAAGGAGTAATGTTTCATAGCGATCAAGGAAGTCATTATACGAGCCGTAAATTCCGGCAAACGCTCTGGCAGTGCCAAATCAAACAGAGCATGAGTCGACGCGGTAACTGCTGGGACGATAACGCTTGTTAGAGCTCGTAGCGACCCGCGAACACGTGCGTATGTGGCACGGCGCAGCGCGGAAGGATTGTCCACCAAAGAGATTTATCGATGCCTGAAAAGATACATTGTAAGGGAGCTCTATCCATTGATCATGGATGATTTGTCGGGAATTACGACAGATCCTTGACATAGGAGCGTCAACGCGCACATGGAGCGCTTTTTTAGGAGTTTAAAAGTTGAATGGGTGCCAACTTATGGTTACCACTCATTTACCCAGGCACAGCATCATATCGTTAAATATTTAATCGGGTATTACAGTCAGCTTAGGCCGCATAAACACAATACTGGCATGAGTCCAAATCAAGCTGAAGAAAAATACTGGATTAACTATAAACGGGTGGCCAGTTTTACTTGACCACTACAGTAATTATATAAATCCTATCCGCTTTAATTTAGGACTTTTGTGCCGTGCCAATGAAGCAGACTGCCTAGTAGGCACCAAAGCTTGATCAGCGTCCTTACTATTCAAGTACAACTACCTCCTTAAAATGAAGCCGGTTTTTTCGCCAAATTTTTTCCATTCGCCAACTCAAGCTTCTACATGACTGATACTTCTAGTGATTAGTGCTACATCACTAAGTGCAGCCCCTGTCAACGCGATATATACCGAACAAATCGACTACCGGCTCGCTGTGACTGACTACCCTGCTTTAAGGCATCCCAAGCACAAGCTCAACGAGTTAAAAGCAATCCTAAAATCACTCAAAACCAATCAAACACGAATCACATCGATCATAAAAGACTCAAATCAATCAAGCGTGATGCACGGATGATCACAAGAATGGTCACAACAAGAATACGCGTAGATAGTTTGGAGAAAAGACAGGGGTTTTGCTACCCAGAAACGAAAAAGCCCGTTAAGTCTTAGCAACTTAACGGGCTTTCGTAATATGGCGCAGTGGACGGGACTCGAACCCGCGACCCCCGGCGTGACA
>CAZEZR010000102.1:1700-7104 GCA_964516465.1 uncultured Thiopseudomonas sp.
CAGATGCTCTCCCAGCTGAGCTAATCACCCATGGTCTTTCGAAGAGGTGCGTATTATAGGCTTCTAAAATATATTTAGCAAGCTTATCCTTCAATTAAGGCCAGTTGCACTATTTTCCAGCCTTAATTGAGGACACTCCTATTAATTTTAACAAGCGCTGCCGCACAGCAGACTTTTAGCTATTATCAATAATCACCTTAAGCGCTTTTTCTTCGCCGGCATTGCTAAACACCTCGTAGGCGCGCATAAAGTCAGCAAATGGAAAGCGGTGGGTGATTAACTCTGCTGGCTTCAGCTTACCGGACTGCACTGTTTTCAACAGCATCGTTGTGGTGTTGGTATTCACCAACCCTGTGGTCAAAGTTATATTTTTAATCCACAAATCCTGCAGCTGCAGATCAACACTGCTGCCATGCACGCCGACGTTGGCAATATGTCCGCCTGGACGCACCACGCTTTGGCAGATATCAAAGGTCGCGGCAATCCCCACTGCTTCAATCACCACATCAATACCGTCTTTGCTCATAGCCATCAGCTCGGCCGCCGCATCACTGGTCGCGCTGTTAATGACATCAGTGGCGCCAAAGGTTTTCGCCATGGCTAACCGCGAGTCATCGATATCCACCATTATTAAGCGTGCGGGTGAGAAAAACTGCGCGGTTAACAGCGCGGCCATGCCAATCGGACCTGCACCAACAATGGCAACGGTATCACCAGGTTTTACCGCGCCATACAGCACGCCAATTTCAAAACCTGTGGGCAAGATATCGCTGAGCATCACCAACGCTTCTTCGTCAGCACCTGCAGGCACATGGTGCAGACTGTTATCAGCATGGGGCGTGCGCACATATTCGGCCTGGGTGCCATCAATTAAGTGACCTAAAATCCAGCCGCCATCTTCACAGTGAGAGTAGAGCTGTTTCTTACAATAATCGCATTTACCACAGGCACTGACGCAGGAAATAATGACACGGTCGCCTTTTTTAAAGCGGGTTACCGCGCTGCCAATTTCCTCAACAATCCCAACGCCTTCATGACCTAAAATGCGCCCCTCAGTCACCGCTGGCACATCACCTTTAAGAATATGTAAATCAGTACCGCAGATTGTGGTTTTAACAATTTTTACAATGGCATCTGTGGGTTGCAAAATTTTTGGAGCAGGTACTGTCTCTAGTGACTTAACCCCTGGACCACCGTACACAATCGCTTGCATTTTATCTGGCATTGTCATACTTCAATCCTCATTGAATATCCTCGTCCAACATGGACCAAGACCGGCAGTAACGTTGCTCAGACAGGTCCAGTGACTTACTGGCTGATGCTCAACTTACTGCTCTAATACAACGACTAGGTGTATCACAGAAACACAGATAGTATGCATAACCATTAAGTATTAAGAGCCTGTTAGACATTGCGCTGTCAGTTGCTGCAATAAAACTGAGCAGCCACAGGCTTAGTCAGTTGTACGGCTGGCTAAGAGTGACTGATCCTGCTTGATAAGAGCCCTATGACTGAATCCTGCCGTAGAAGGCTGACTCGGAAGGGATAAGCTGCTGCAGGTGCCAAGGCGCGCGCAGCAGCTGTTAGAAGGCAGTGAAACATTGCTCAGCTGTACCGCCCAGCAACAGTTAGTTTGTTGCGATGACTAACGGATGGGTAACGCTAATCGCAGACGGCGTAATGGTGGTACCGTAGGCCAGCACTTCCACCCCAGCAGCTCGAGCCTCGGCCAGCGCTGCCGCATAACCAGGATCAATTTCTGCGGCGGCACGCACTGCAGTAATGCCGGTTAAATTGACGCAATATATCAGTACCGCCCGCTGCCCGCTCGCCGCCAATGCCGTGAGCTCACGCAAATGTTTGGTGCCCCGTGCGGTGACCGCGTCTGGGAAAGCGGCAATATCCGACTCGGCAAAACCTAAGGTGACACTCTTCACCTCAACAATCACCGATTGCTGCTCAAACATCAGGCAAAAGTCTGCTCGGCTGTTTTCTTCACCAAACTTCACTTCACGACGTAATTGGGTAAAGCCCGCCAGCTCAGTAATGATTCCTGCCTGCAACGCTTCTTCCACTAAACGATTGGCTCGACCTGTATTAATACAAGCCACGCGACCATGGGGTGTTTCCACCAACTCCCAACTGGCTTTTAGCTTGCGTTTGGGATCATCATTGCGACTGAACCAAACCCGCGCCCCTTCCTCCATACAGTTTTTCATCGAACCGGTATTGGCACAATGTGCGGTTACCACACTGCCATCGGCACTCTCAATATCTGCTAAAAATCGCTTATAGCGCTTAATTAAACGCCCTTCCTCTAATACGGGATCAAACTGCATGCTGCGCCTTCCATGTTGTTAAACCACGGGCAATACGTTCGACCGCCTGCTGTAAGCGCGGCACACTTTGCGTATAAGCAAAACGCACATGCTGATCGGCCCGTGCCCGACCAAAATCCACCCCTGGGGTAATGGCTACTTTTTCGGTTTCTAAAAAATGCCGGCAGAAAGCAAAGGCATCCTCAGCCAAGTCGGAAACATCCGCATACAGATAAAATGCACCTTGCGGTTCCACTTCAATTTTAAAACCCAGCTCACGTAAGGCGGGTAATAGGTAATCACGGCGGGCGGCAAATTCAGCGCGGCGCGCCTCTAAAATCTCTAATGTTTCCGGCTGAAAACAAGCTAAGGCAGCATGCTGCGATAAAGTGGGGGCACTGATATACACATTTTGCGCCAGTTTCTCCAGCTCCGGCACTGCCGCTTCCGGCGCCACCAGCCAGCCTAAGCGCCAGCCAGTCATGCCAAAATATTTAGAAAAGCTATTGAGCACAAACGCATTGTTATCCACTTCTAACACACTGGGCGCATTCATGCCGTAGGTCAGGCCGTGGTAAATTTCATCCACCACCAAATGCCCACCACGCGCTTTCAGTGCGCTAGATAACTCAGCCAATTCATCGCGACTTAATACCGTACCTGTTGGGTTAGCCGGCGAGGCAACTAAAGCGCCAACACTGTCAGTCTGCCAATGGCGGGCAACTAAATCAGCTGTGAGTTGATAGTTTTCCTTTGGTCCCACTGGCACCAATTGAGCCTCAGCTTCAACCAAACGAAGAAAATGACGGTTACAGGGATAACCTGGATCGGCCAACAACCAATGCTTGCCTGGATCAACCAATAAAGCACTGGTCAGCAGTAATGCCCCTGAACCACCCGGGGTAATCATAATGCGTTCGGGATTAATCGCTAAGCCATAATGGCTGGCATAAAACCCAGCAATGGCTTCGCGCAAAGCAGGCAAGCCCCGCGCCGCAGTGTAACGGGTATGCCCTGCCGCTAATGCTGCTTGTCCCGCTTGAATAATAGGCTCAGCGGTAGCAAAGTCCGGCTCCCCAATTTCCAAATGAATCACATCATGGCCGGCAGCTTCCAGCTCATTGGCTCGCTGCAACAGCGCCATCACATGAAAGGGTTCGATTGCGCGACTACGGGCGCTGTAGGTCAAAGTCATAATATCCACTATAAAAAATAACGCGATGCATCGATCGGCTAGTCAAACTCAGCCAGCTGCTCACACAATTGCTCAAGCGCGGCAAACATCTGCAAGCTGGGCCGTTCCAGACCATGATCCGGCACCTCCAACACTTGCCCTTGTTGCACTGCTCGCAGGGTTGGCCAAGCCTGCCACATCTGCGCTAAGCGCTCACTGCCGAGCAAAATCACATCGGGATTGCGCGCCAGCACAGACTCCACACTGACTTGTGGTGCTGGCAAGGCCAGATCAGCATAAATATTTTCCGCACCACAGACCCGCAGCGCATCACTGATAATTTGCTCGCCACCCAAGGTATACATGGGTGAATCCCATACCTGATAAAACACCCGCAGCGGCACATCACGCTGATAACGGGCGCGCATCTGCGTCAACTGTTGCTGCAATTGTGCAGTCAGCTCAGCACCAGACTGCTGCGCACCCACCAAAACACCCAGCTCGGCAAACTGCTCAGCCAGTTGATCCATAGTCAGTGGGTAGGAAGTAAAGATAGGAATGTCCAACTGGCGTAATTGCCTGAGCTGTATCTCACCAATACTGCCGGGCCAATGCAAAATCAAATCAGGCTGCAAACTCAACACTGTTTCCAGCTCAAATTGAGCAAACTGCCCCACTGATGCCACATCTTGAACGGCTGCAGGCCGTGGCCCGCCGTCCAAAATACCCACCAAGCGCTGTTCAGCCTGTAAATCCAGCATCATCTCGGTCAACGATGGCGCTAAGCTAATCACCCGCTCGGCTGCTTGCAACGGCAGCAGTACAGCGGTCAATAGGCAAGCGCAACTCAGGGTCAAAACACGCAGTGCACTCATGATAATTGTTTGGGGGTGCGATACAGCCAAAACAGGATTGGCGTGGCCATCGTCAATAAAACCACTACCGGCATTTCTAAACCTAGAGTCTTAGCTAGAGTGGCCGCCCAAGCGGGCAGGCAGGCAAACCATAAGGCTTGCAAACGGCAATGCATTAAACGCTGCCAAGCCGCTGGCTCTTGTGCCGATCCGCGCACCTGCCCCACTGCTATGACGGCATGCTTAAAGCGTTGAAAAGGTTTGTTATTCAGAAATAAGAGCAACAAAGCAGCGGCAAAGTACAGCAGTGAGACCAGTTCAGTGTGCTGGCCTAAACTAAACACATGTGCTGGTAATAACCAGACCGGCAACAATGCTACCGCTAATTGTAACCACCACAACATACGCAATGTGCGACGTGCTTCTTGAGGTTTCACGAGTCGTTTTCTACTTTCTCGGCTTGGTGCTCAAGACCTAAGAGATGACCTAATTTACCTGCCTTAGTTGCTAAGTACAGCTTATTGTAAGGGTTCTCACCCACCTGCAAAGACACTCGCTGCGCAACCTCAACCCCAAACTCGCGCATGGCTTTAACCTTACGTGGGTTATTGGTCATCAATTGCAAAGAGTGCACACCTAAGTGGTCCAACATTGGCCGGCAAATGGAATAATCACGTAAGTCCGCCGCAAAGCCCAACTGCTCATTGGCCTCAACCGTATCCGCCCCGCCATCTTGCAGCTTATACGCGCGGATTTTATTCAGCAGACCAATACCACGGCCTTCTTGTCGCAAATACAATAAGACGCCCCGACCTTCTTTAGCAATTGCCCTAAGTGCAGCTTCAAGTTGCGCACCGCAATCACAGCGTAAACTAAACAGGGCATCACCGGTCAGGCACTCAGAGTGCAGACGACCCAATACCGGCTCACCATTGGCAATATCCCCTAAGGTTAATACTAAGTGCTCCTTGCCAGTTTCTTCATCAAAGAAACCGTGCATCATAAACTCAGCAAACGGGGTGGGTAATTTGGAGGCAGCGACAAAGACGACAGACACC
>CAZEZR010000103.1:0-6993 GCA_964516465.1 uncultured Thiopseudomonas sp.
TTAAGGGTGCTCTGTGGCTAAGCGTTGGTATGTAGTTCACGCCTATTCAGGCTATGAAAAACAAGTGATGCGCCATTTGCTTGAGCGTATCAAGTTCGCTGGAATGGAAGAAGAATTTGGTGATGTTCTCGTCCCGACTGAAGAAGTTGTGGAGATGAGAGACGGCCAGAAAAGACGCAGCGAACGTAAATTTTTTCCAGGTTATGTGCTCGTTCAGGTTGAAATGTCCGAGGCGGCTTGGCACTTAATTAAGGATACGCCGCGCGTGCTCGGCTTTATTGGTGGTACTGCAGCTAAGCCTGCGCCAATCACCGAGAAAGAAGCAGAGGCGATATTGCGACGTGTCGAGGACAGTGACAATAAGCCACGTCCTAAAACATTGTTTGAGCCAGGCGAGACCGTTCGTGTTAATGATGGTCCGTTTGCAGACTTTAATGGTGTAGTTGAAGAAGTGAACTATGAGAAGAGCCGTATTCAAGTGGCTGTACTTATTTTTGGCCGCTCAACACCCGTAGAGTTGGAGTTCAGTCAGGTCGAGAAAATCTGACGTTGGATTATGGATGCCACCCTGCAGCTCATTGTTGCGGGGTTTTTTTGTCAAAGGACTGTTAGATAAATCACTGGGAAGCCGCAAGGCGTTATACCCATTTTGGAGCGAATCATGGCTAAAAAGATTCAAGCTTATATTAAGCTGCAAGTTAAAGCAGGTCAGGCGAACCCGTCGCCACCAGTTGGTCCAGCGTTGGGTCAACACGGTGTAAATATTATGGAGTTTTGTAAGGCGTTTAACGCGAAAACTCAAGGTGTTGAGCCAGGTTTACCAACACCAGTAGTGATTACTGTGTACAGCGACCGTAGCTTTACTTTTGAAACAAAAAGTACTCCTGCGTCATTTTTGCTGAAGAAAGCTGCAGGTGTAGCCAACGGTTCTGCGCGTCCAAACACAGAAAAAGTGGGTACGGTAACCCGTGCACAGTTAGAAGAGATTGCTAAAACAAAAGAAGCTGACTTAACTGCAGCCGAACTTGAAGCAGCCGTTCGTACCATCGCTGGCTCTGCGCGCAGCATGGGCTTGAATGTGGAGGGCGTATAATGGCTAAGCTTTCAAAACGCAAACAGGCTATTGCAGCTAAAGTTGAGCATGGTAAACATTATGCTTTTGAAGAGGCAGCGAGCTTATTAAGCGAGCTGTCAACGATCAAGTTTAAAGAATCAGTTGATATCGCGATTAACCTAGGTGTTGATCCGCGTAAATCTGACCAAGTGGTACGTGGCGCAACCGTTATGCCTAACGGTACAGGTAAAACTGTACGTGTTGCTGTATTCGCCCAAGGCCCAGCTGCGGAAGCTGCAGTGGCTGCCGGTGCCGACAAAGTTGGTATGGATGATCTTGCTGAAGAAATGAAAGCAGGGGATCTAAACTATGACGTGGTTATTGCTTCACCAGATGCAATGCGCGTAGTTGGTCAACTCGGACAGGTACTAGGTCCACGTGGCCTGATGCCGAACCCTAAAGTTGGTACTGTGACGCCAGATGTTGCTACAGCAGTAAACAATGCTAAAGCAGGTCAAGCACGTTTCCGTACTGATAAGAACGGTATCATTCACGCAGCGATTGGTCAGATTGATTTTGAACCAGCGAAGCTCAAGCAGAACGCAGAAGCGTTGCTTGCTGAGATCCAGCGTTTAAAGCCTGCGTCCTCTAAAGGCATTTACGTTAAGCGTGTGACCTTGAGCAGCACTATGGGTCCTGGTCTGATTATCGATCAGTCCACCCTAGCTGGCGTTTGATTTAGATTTTATGATTTTGGGGTCCCTGCTTAGCGGGGGCCGTCAAAGACCGTAGATGGTGTAAACCTTAATAGATATGTCTTGCACATATCAGTCTACGTAGATGGTGCTCCCGGTTCTTTATTGAGCCAGACACCAAATAGGCGCTCAGTTTACTGAGTGATATACATAAGCAGGAGTAAAACCCGTGGCAATTAGACTCGAAGACAAGAAAGCTATCGTCGCTGAAGTCAACGAGGCTGCCCAAGCTGCCCTTTCCGCTGTTGTGGCTGATGCCCGTGGCGTGACAGTAGGCGCTATGACCGGACTCCGTAAAGAGGCTCGTGAAGCAGGTGTGTATGTACGTGTTGTGCGTAATACCTTGCTGCGTCGCGCTGTTGCAGGAACTCAGTATGAGATCCTCAATGACGTGTTCACAGGCCCGACCTTAATTGCTTTCTCTAATGATCATCCGGGCGCAGCCGCTCGTATTTTCAAAGAGTTTGCTAAAGGTCAGGATAAGTTTGAGATCAAAGCAGCCGCTTTTGAAGGTAACTTGATTGCAGCCAACCAAATCGACGTATTGGCAACTTTGCCAACATTCGACGAGGCGGTTTCTCAGTTGATGAGCGTGATGCAAGGCGCGACCAGCAAGCTGGCACGTACTTTGGCAGCCGTTCGCGACCAGAAAGAAGCAGAAGCTGCTTAAGCTCTGGTTCTTTACACAAAATTTTGATTTTGGTGGCTTAGTTAAGTCATCACCAATATAGGAAGCATAGAGTCATGGCTCTTACTAACGAAGATATCCTTAACGCCGTTTCAGAAATGTCAGTAATGCAAATTGTTGAGCTGATCACTGCAATGGAAGAGAAGTTTGGCGTAACTGCAGCAGCTGCTGCTGGTCCTGCTGCTGGCCCTGCTGCTGCAGCGGCTGAAGAGCAAACTGAATTCACTATTATGCTGTTAGAAGCTGGCGAGAAAAAAGTTGGCGTAATTAAAGCAGTTCGTGAAATCACAGGCTTAGGTCTGAAAGAAGCGAAAGCAGTTGTTGATGGCGCGCCAGGCGTTGTTAAAGAAGATGTATCGAAAGACGAAGCTGAAGCAGCCGTTAAAACGCTGGAAGAAGCAGGTGCTAAAGTCGAGCTTAAATAAGATCGATGTTGCATAACAGCCTGTGCAAAGGGCTGATGGCTGGTGGCTAATGTCACCGGCCTTTTTCTGTTATAGCTCTTCTGAGTGGATGCTTAAGCAGAACTCATGAGCA
The DNA here is from genome assembly GCA_964516465.1 of uncultured Thiopseudomonas sp. Lineage (GTDB taxonomy): Bacteria > Pseudomonadota > Gammaproteobacteria > Pseudomonadales > Pseudomonadaceae > Denitrificimonas. Next base: position 3,035 of record CAZEZR010000103.1, read on the forward strand.
AACTGAAAAATAAATGTTTGCACGATTTACTGGATATTTCCGCCGGAAGTATCCAACAGGCAGGTTACCAAGCTGGGGAACGCTGATGGCTTACTCATATACTGAGAAAAAACGTATCCGCAAGGACTTTAGCAAGCTGCAGGATGTGATGGATGTGCCTTATTTACTGGCAATCCAGTTAGATTCTTATCGTGAATTTCTGCAGACTGGCGTGAGCAAGGAGCAGTTCCGTGATATTGGCCTGCACGCAGCCTTTAAATCGGTATTTCCGATTATCAGTTACTCAGGCAACGCAGCGCTTGAGTACGTAGGGTATCGCCTCGGCGAGCCCGCTTTTGATGTCAAAGAATGTTCTTTACGTGGCGTAACCTACGCGGTTCCGTTGCGCGTAAAAGTACGCTTAATTATTTTTGATCGTGAATCATCAAGTAAAGCGATTAAAGATATTAAAGAACAAGAAGTCTACATGGGTGAAATTCCTCTGATGACTGAAAACGGTACTTTTGTAATTAATGGTACCGAGCGCGTTATTGTTTCGCAGTTGCACCGCTCTCCTGGGGTGTTCTTTGACCACGACCGTGGCAAAACGCACAGCTCAGGCAAGCTGCTTTATTCTGCACGTATTATTCCTTACCGTGGATCATGGCTCGACTTTGAGTTCGACCCGAAAGACTGCGTGTTCGTGCGTATTGACCGCCGCCGTAAACTACCTGCATCGGTATTGTTACGCGCGCTGGGTTATACCACGGAAGAGATCCTTGCCGCTTTCTACGCGACTAACGTGTTCCACGTATCTGCGGATGAAGTCAGCCTTGAGTTGGTACCGCAACGTTTACGTGGTGAGATTGCCACCTTCGACATTAAAGACGATAAAGACAAAGTTATCGTTGAAGAAGGGCGCCGTATTACCTCAAGACATATTAATCAGTTAGAAAAAGCTGGCATCACTAAATTAATTGTTCCTAATGAGTACATCATTGGGGTTACCACTGCTAAGCCGATCGTGCACCCTGCAACTGGTGAGATCTTAGTTGAGTGCAATACTGAGCTGACTGCGGAAATGCTGCAGACTGTCGTAGATGCGCAAGTGGTACAAATTGAAGCCTTGTACACCAACGATATTGACTGTGGTCCATTTATTTCAGATACCCTGAAAATTGATGGCACCACCAATCAGCTCGAAGCGCTGGTGGAAATCTATCGCATGATGCGTCCTGGCGAGCCGCCAACTAAAGACGCCGCAGAGAATCTGTTTAAAAACTTATTCTTTGCTTCTGAGCGTTATGACTTGTCAGCTGTTGGTCGGATGAAGTTCAACCGCCGTATTGGTCGCACAGAAATTTTGGGAGAAGGCGTACTCAGCAAAGAAGATATTGTTGATGTGCTGAAAACCATCGTTGCGATTCGTAACGGTCACGGCATTGTCGATGATATTGACCACCTCGGTAACCGTCGTGTGCGTTGCGTTGGTGAAATGGCTGAAAACCAGTTCCGTGTTGGTTTAGTTCGTGTTGAGCGTGCGGTTAAAGAGCGCTTATCCATGGCTGAAAGCGAAGGTTTGATGCCCCAAGACTTGATTAACGCTAAGCCCGTAGCCGCCGCTGTTAAAGAGTTCTTTGGCTCTAGCCAGCTGTCGCAGTTTATGGACCAGAACAACCCGCTGTCTGAAGTGACGCACAAGCGTCGTGTCTCCGCGCTTGGACCAGGCGGCTTGACTCGTGAGCGTGCTGGTTTTGAAGTGCGTGACGTACACCCGACTCACTATGGTCGTGTTTGCCCGGTGGAAACACCAGAAGGCCCGAACATTGGTTTAATTAACTCGCTGGCCACTTATGCGCGTACCAATAGCTATGGCTTCCTTGAGACACCATACCGCATTGTCAATGAAGGCAAGGTCACTGATGAGATTGTATTCTTGTCAGCGATTGAAGAGGCTGATCACGTTGTCGCTCAGGCTTCAGCTTTGATGAACGAAAACAACGAGTTGACTGAAGAGCTGGTAACTGTTCGCCACGTCAACGAAACCACAGTTAAAGCACCCAATGAAGTAACGTTGATGGATGTGTCGCCGAAGCAGGTTGTTTCGGTTGCTGCGTCCTTGATTCCGTTCCTTGAGCATGATGATGCTAACCGTGCATTGATGGGCTCGAACATGCAGCGTCAAGCTGTACCAACCCTGCGTGCGGATAAGCCGCTAGTGGGTACTGGTATGGAACGCAACGTTGCCCGTGACTCAGGCGTGTGTGAAGTTGCTCGTCGCGGCGGTGTAATTGAGTCTGTTGATGCCAGTCGTATTGTTGTACGCGCCAATGATGATGAAATTGAAGCAGGTGAGGCAGGTGTAGATATTTACAACCTGACTAAATATACCCGCTCTAACCAGAACACCTGTATTAACCAGCGTCCATTAGTGCGCAAAGGTGAGCGTGTTTCCCGTGGCGACATTATGGCTGATGGCCCATCCACCGATATGGGTGAGTTGGCGCTAGGTCAGAATATGCGCGTGGCATTTATGCCATGGAACGGTTACAACTTCGAAGACTCCATCTTGCTCTCAGAGCGAGTGGCCGAAGAAGACCGTTACACCACCATTCATATTCAGGAATTGACCTGTGTTTCCCGTGACACCAAGTTAGGCCCAGAAGAAATTACTTCGGATATTCCTAACGTGGGCGAAGCGGCACTGAACAAGCTGGATGAAGCCGGTATTGTCTATGTGGGTGCTGAAGTAGAGGCAGGTGATATTCTGGTCGGTAAAGTGACGCCAAAAGGCGAAACTCAGCTGACGCCAGAAGAGAAACTCTTGCGCGCTATTTTCGGTGAGAAAGCTTCTGACGTTAAAGATACTTCACTGCGCGTTCCTACTGGTACCAAAGGTACTATTATTGATGTGCAGGTCTTTACTCGTGATGGTGTTGAGCGTGATAGCCGTGCGTTATCGATTGAGAAGTCGCAACTTGACGAAATCCGCAAAGATCTCAACGAAGAGTTCCGCATCGTTGAAGGTGCAACCTTTGAGCGTTTACGTGCCCACTTGGTGGGTGCTAAAGCAGAAGGCGGTGCTGGCGTTAAGAAAGGCACTGAGCTGACGGATGCAATTCTTGATGGCATCGAGCACGGTCAATGGTTCAAATTACGCATGGCAGAAGATGCGCTCAATGAGCAGCTGGAAAAAGCACAAGCATATCTGTCGGACCGTCGCAAACTGTTGGATGAAAAGTTTGAAGACAAAAAACGTAAGCTGCAGCAGGGCGATGACTTAGCGCCTGGCGTACAGAAGATCGTTAAAGTTTACTTGGCAATCAAGCGTCGCATTCAGCCTGGGGATAAAATGGCTGGACGTCACGGTAACAAAGGTGTGGTATCGGTTATTATGCCTGTCGAAGACATGCCGCATGATGCTGATGGTGTGCCGGTTGATATCGTTTTGAACCCACTTGGTGTTCCGTCGCGAATGAACGTCGGCCAAATTCTTGAAACCCACTTAGGCTTAGCTGCCAAAGGCTTGGGTGAAAAGATCAACCTGATGCTAGAAGAGCAACGCAAAGTCACTGAACTGCGCGAGTTTTTACATAAGATTTATAACGAGATTGGTGGTGCTGATGAAGACCGCGTTGATCTTGATAGTCTCAATGATGAAGAAATTCTCGAGCTGGCAAATAACTTGCGTGGCGGTGTGCCGATGGCTACCCCTGTGTTTGACGGTGCTGAAGAACCAGAAATTAAAGCAATGCTTAAGCTTGCTGATCTACCAGAAAGTGGCCAGATGACACTGTATGACGGCCGTACCGGTAACGCATTTGATCGTCCTGTGACGGTTGGTTACATGTATATCCTGAAGTTGAACCACTTGGTTGACGACAAGATGCATGCGCGTTCTACGGGTTCATACAGTCTTGTTACTCAGCAGCCTCTAGGCGGTAAAGCACAGTTCGGTGGACAGCGCTTTGGTGAGATGG
>CAZEZR010000104.1:0-6873 GCA_964516465.1 uncultured Thiopseudomonas sp.
AGTACCAGCGGCCACGGGCATCTTCATTGAAACTGGCTGAACGGAATTTGTATTGACTTAAGCCGTAGCTGGCCCACACTTTAAAGTAGTGGCCATTGTGATAGACCTGCCCGTTTTTCCATTGCGCGGCACCGGTATTAACAGGAATCCAGCCCAGTGAGCGCTTAACGCCGCCTGACTTGCGCCAATTCAGCCGCGCCTTGTTAAATTGCTTGCGGCGCGTAACATATTCAGCCGCGATACTTTGTAGAGTCTGGCTGTGCAGCCCCAGCTCTTTGCCTGCACCTTTTGTGTAAGGGTGCATATCATAAGCAGACAAAAACACGCCACGCTCTTTAATGGAGCGCTGGCTTAGCTCGTTGACATAGTTCCAAGCGAAATTAACACGTTTAGCCATGCTGTTGAGCAAGGCACAATGCCTGTCTCGCACTCGGACTTTTAATGTTTTAGTCTGCTTGTTCATACTGTATATATTGCCAGCTTTATATACTAAGACCAAGGGGAAGCAGCGCTTCCCGCGCTATCCATCCCGGCACTAAAAGTACGGGGTCTTTCGCGCAAAACTGATAAAATCGCCTTCAATGATGCCGATTATACTTTTTCCTTCGATCAGCAGATCATTGTGAATAGCTTGGTTCATCTCTGGGGTCATGCTAACCATTGCACTGCAACCAAAGGCCGCAAAGCATGCAAGTGATTGTTTAAGCTGAGGGTGCCTCTATGCTTTCGACGACATACTAGCTGCCGCCCGCAGTGAGTCTTTTGACTTCTGCTACTGCATCTATTTATTAACTATTGAAAACAAGGGTTGCAGCAAGCTCTTTGGTCAGAGTCTGACCACACTCACACACCTCAACAACAACGATGCGACCATTTGTCCAAGCGCGTCAGCTACCAACAGGTTGATTACTGTTCACAATGGGTGATTTTTGATAGCGCGACTCTGAAGCAGTCAATGCGGCAGGCAGCTCAACCTGAGTCTGCCCTGTAATAGCTCCACTAGCGTTGTAACTGCGCTCAGCCAGCATGCTTGAACCATCAGCAAAGCGCCGCAATAGACTTGTAGCACGGGTGCCATAGCTCTCACCGCGAATAAAGATGCTGGACAACATACGCTCCATCGCCAGACCAACCCCTGTGTCAGGGAGTTGATCATCATCAGCCCGCTGCTCATCCTGCATCAGTTCAAATAAAGTATGATCTGCGGCATCTAAATGCTCAGCGAAAGTGCTGCGAATACGCACTAATTTAGGCCATGGCGTATCTAAACTGCCATTACACAACGCATAAATGCCTTCTGTTAGGCGTACTGGCCGTGGCTCGGTTGAGCTTAAATACCAAATAGACTGCAAATCAGCCACCAGTAAATTAAAACCGCTGTATTGATCAATTTGCTTAGCAACTGCTTGCAAGTAAGCCTGAGGAGATTGTGCAGAAGCTAAATAATCAGTCACTAAAGCACCACGGGACTGCTCACCTAAAGGCAGCGATACATCGCGAATATTGGTCAAAGTAGCAAAGCGTCCTTGCTGGGTAATACCTAACCACGTGCCGCCCGCCTCAAGGTCTCGCCCGGCATAGATTCCAGGCTGATCAGACCATTGCGCTAAGGGTGCACTGGGTCGCCCATGCACCTCATCACGGTTAGCCAAGACCAGTAAGGGCTGCGAACTATCTGGCCGCCAAGCAAAGACAACTAAACACATAACTTACTCAATTTAATAATCTGTAGATGGTTCTTGCAATCGCTACAGGGTGGCCGTTGGCAGCGCACCCTGTATGTGCTTTATTGCTGCAGTTTAACGCAACTGTTTCCAAGCGTTAAGAGTCAGTATCGAAGCTAAATGCTCCCGTCGTATAACCAGCGCTTCTGCATCCAACGGTTGCAAAGCCAAGGTATGCAGTTCGCGCAAGCTACCAAACAAGCGGTCACTGTCAACCAGCTCGGTGATGTGCCGTGCAGCTTGTAACCAAACCAGTAAGCGCTCAATGCGTGGTGCTTGCTCGGCCAGATCTTCCGGCTGCCGCATATAACGCTGCACTTGCAAGGCTTGTGCCTCATCCTTTAAAAACTGCAGTAGCCAGTTTTGTAATGCCGCTGCACCCTGACGAGCGCCTCGCGCAGTACGCTTGTTTTGCCATTGTTTGTCTTGCAGCCAGAGTGCCATTTGCAATGAAAACACGCCCCAGCGGGTGTTCTCTAATTCCAGCGCAAACTGCTGCGGCATGGCTTCGCGCACATTTTGATCCTCAGCTCCAGACAAAATGCGCTCACGCCAATCATCAATCAGTGCATCCAGTTGCGCTCGCAAAGCACTGCTAGCAGCACGCGGCACAGCTTGACCAAGACTGGCCAATAAAGCGCGTAAACTGACCAACTGTTGCAACCATTGCTCTAACAGTTTCCAGTGACCATTAAACCGGTACTGCTCGGCTAGGCGCTGACTGGTACCCAACAACTCCCAAGCAATTGCCGCAACGGCGTCATCAAGTGGCATATCTGCAGTTAACTGCGCTGGATCTGCGGCGATACTATAGCTATTGGCATCAAACAAACGATAACCACGTTCGGCTTTACTGATGTCGCAAGGCATTAAGGCGGTATCTGCTGCCAACTCCAGCGCCAACTCAAATAAGGCCACCGGATCGCCGGCACGCAATTCCAGCTCTATTTCACAAATCTCTTCTTGTTGCTGATCGGCAATAACTACACCTTGATCGAGTGCAACTTCAACCACTGTTGCAACGCCATCACGCTGCCAGCGCAACTCAGCAAACTGGCGTTTAAAGTCGGTGCTAAACACTGCTTTAAGCTGCTTTTTATCCAGTTTACGTAAACTCTCTGGCCAACAGCTGTCATCTAAGTGACTGAGCACCAAACGGTTACTTTTTAAATACCAATCCCACTCATTGCGCTCGGATAATCCTGCAACACTGGAGCCTTTACTCTTCAAAGTTTGGATCAATTGCTCACCATCACGGCGAATTCGTAGCGCTACTTGGCTATTTGCCAAGGCAAAATCAGTTGTGTCGTAATACCGATTAAGCAGCTCACGGGTCTGCCATGGACCTGCACTACGCTCTGCTAAAGCTCTGTGTTCACGCAGTGTAGCGAGGCTTTCAGGGCTGACGCGCAGCTTTATTTCGGTTTCTTTAGCCATCTCATTCTCAATTAAAATTGTTACTAGTTTAGCGCTTTGCTGGTCGAACCCTATGACAGCACCGTATAATCTAGGCTGTTATTGGTAATCGAGCGCAGCTCTACTATGTCGATAAACCCGTTTGTAAGTTTGTTCGGTCGTTCGCCCATTGGGCCAATGCAGCAACATATCGCGAAAGCACACGAATGTGCTTCTAATTTGGTGCCTTTTTTTCAAGCCGTCATTGCTGAAGATTGGGAGCGGGTAGAACTTGTGCAGCAAGAGATGTCTCGGCTGGAAAAAGAAGCCGATAAACTCAAGCGTAATGTGCGCATTCATCTGCCTAAAAGCCTATTTTTACCTGTGCCACGCTCAGACTTACTTGAGCTGCTCAGTGTACAGGACAAAGTTGCTAACCGCGCAAAAGACATTGCCGGACTGATGCTTGGCCGGCAAATGACTATCCCACAGCCCCTACAGCCTATGATGCTTGCTTTTGTTCAGCGCGTCGTGGATGCCAGTGATCAAGCACTGACTGCCATGAACGAACTGGATGAAATCCTTGAGACAGGTTTCGGTAACCGTGAAGTCAACCGCGTCACCGCAATGATCGAAGTGCTCGAAGATATTGAGCACGATACGGACCGAATGCAAATTGAAGTACGGCGTACCCTCTTCAAAATAGAGAAAGATATGCCACCAGTGGATGTGATTTTTCTCTATAAAATTATCGAATGGATCGGTGATGTTGCTGACCGTGCTGAACGTATCGGCAACCGACTGGAACAATTGCTTGCGCGCTAATACCCTAGCGCGCCCCACCTAGTACTAGTACAAGCGGATTTTTTATGGCTTTTTTAACAGACTACGGCTTTATACTTTTAGTTTTAGCCTGTCTTTTTGGCTTTTTTATGGCTTGGGGCGTTGGTGCTAATGACGTTGCTAATGCCATGGGAACATCAGTGGGCTCAGGCGCCCTCACCATTAAACAAGCCATTATTGTGGCAATGGTATTTGAGTTTTGCGGTGCTTATTTAGCTGGGGGTGAAGTAACCGAAACCATTAAAAACGGTATTGTCGATATTGATGTCATGACCGCAGACTTGCTGGTGTTAGGGATGATGTCGGCATTACTTGCCTCAGGAACCTGGCTGTTAATTGCCACCAACAAAGGCTGGCCAGTCTCCACTACCCACACCATTATTGGTGCAGTGGTTGGCTTTGCCGCTTTTGGCGTATCATTTGATGCTGTGCACTGGAGCGCTATCCTACCGATCATGGCCAGTTGGGTGGTAACACCTTTCTTGTCCGGTGTTTTAGCCTTTGGTCTATTTGTCAGTGTGCAAAAACTGATTATCAACACTGATAATCCGTTTAATAATGCCAAGCGCTACGTGCCTGTGTACATGTTTGCAACGGGCTTTATGGTTGCGCTAATGACCCTTTCCAAAGGTCTTAAGCATGTTGGTTTAGATATTAATAGCGAGCAAAGCGTGATCCTCGCTGTTGGTGTGGGTCTATTTGTCATGCTGCTAGGGATTTTCTTACTGCGCCGAGTGAAAATTGAAGCCAATGCCAATCGCAGCACCTACTTTGCCAGCGTAGAGAAAGTCTTTGCCACCTTAATGATCTTCACCGCTTGCTCGATGGCGTTCGCCCATGGTGCCAACGATGTAGCCAATGCGGTGGGTCCGCTCGCAGCGATTGCTGGGGTGATTCAAAGTAATGGAGTCGGTGAGCTAACAGCTCAATCAGCGGTACCTACCTGGGTGCTATTGCTGGGTGCCGTGGGTATTGTGGTGGGTTTAGCCACCTATGGTTATAAAATCATTGCCACCGTGGGCCGCGGTATCACTGAGTTGACCCCAAGTCGTGGTTTTGCCGCAGAATTGGCTACTGCATCGACAGTGGTCGGTGCCTCAGCCATAGGTTTGCCAGTTTCAACCACCCACACTCTGGTGGGTGCTGTGCTGGGTATTGGTTTGGCGCGCGGTATCGGTGCGCTTAATCTACGGGTCATTGGTTCTATCTTTATGTCATGGGCAATTACCTTGCCCGCCGGTGCATTCCTCGCCATCGTGTTCTTTAGTATTTTGAAACTGATCTTTCTATAATACTGACACGGCGTTTTTCAGGTACTGCGCAATTGCGTATTACCTGAAAAAACGGCACTGTTCTACTCTACTGCGTGACAGCCCACTGCTGTAGACATCTATACCTTTTTCGCTGTCGCCATGACTGGACGCACTCATGCACGATTACGTTAACTCGCTCCGCCACTCATTACCTTATATCAACGCTCACCGTGAACGAACCTTTGTGGTGATGTTGCCGGGCGAGAGTATTGCCCATGAAAACTTTGGCAATACTGTGCATGATTTAGTCTTGCTGCACAGCCTAGGTGTGCGTTTAGTCTTGGTGTTTGGCTCACGCCCACAAATTGAAGCGCGTTTAACCGCACAAGGTTTGCACTCTCATTATCATCAAGACCTGCGCATCACCGATGCTGCAACGCTTAGCTGTGTACTGGACTCAGTCGGTCAACTGCGCGCATTTATGGAAGCGCGTTTATCCATGGATATGGCTGCCTCACCGATGCACGGCGCACGCTTAAGGGTGGCCGGCGGCAACTTGGTGACTGCACGCCCCTTAGGGGTGATTGATGGTGTCGATTATCTGCACACTGGTGAAGTACGCCGCATCGACAGTAAAGGCATTAACCGTTTGCTGGATGACCGCACCATTGTGCTGCTGCCACCCATGGGTTATTCACCCACTGGTGAAACATTTAACTTAGCCTGTGAAGATATCGCTACTCGCGCAGCCATAGAGCTGCAAGCGGACAAACTGCTCCTATTCAGCGCAGAAAAGGGCTTGCTCGACGCCACCGGGCAGTTAATTCGCGAGCTGTCAGCGCAAGATGCTGAACAACACCTGCGCCGCCTGCAAGACAGCCAACAGCGTGAGCAAAGCGAACTTTTACAAGCTGCGGTGAGTGCTTGCCGCGGTGGTGTGCCCCGCTGCCATATTGTTAGCTATCACCTTGATGGTGCCTTGCTCACAGAAATGTTTACCCGGGACGGTTGCGGCACCTTGGTGGATCAAGGCCAGTTTGAACAGGTTCGCGAAGCGCACATTGAAGACGTGGGCGGCCTACTTGAGCTGATTCGTCCACTTGAAGAGCAAGGCGCCCTCGTACGGCGCTCACGGGACTTAATCGAACGCGAAATTAACCAATTCAGTATTGTTGAGCGGGATGGTTTAATCATTGCCTGTGCGGCGCTTTACCCTTTTCCCGAACAAGCCACCGCTGAACTAGCCTGCCTAGCAGTCCATCCTGATTACCGCCACGGTGGACGTGGTGATGTGCTTTTAGAGCGCATCGAGCAACGGGCACGGGCTTTGCAGCTAGACTCTCTTTTTGTTCTTACCACCCGTACTGCACACTGGTTCCAAGAACGCGGCTTCCAAGCCTGTGCGCTGGAGCAGCTTCCCAGTAGCAAAGCATCACTGTATAACTTTCAGCGTAACTCTAAAGTTTTTCGCAAAACCTTAAGCTAATAGTTTTACCAACTAAAAACTATTAGAGTGCAAATATGTTGCTGGACTCAATCAGCTGCACAGCAACTTATCAGCGCAACCCTCAACCATTATATGGTGTGTTGCGTTTATAATAACTAAGGAGAACTCCCATGATTAAAGGCAAAACCCTAGCATGGGCCCTGTCCATGAC
>CAZEZR010000105.1:0-6674 GCA_964516465.1 uncultured Thiopseudomonas sp.
GATTTTGCCGAGGTGGTGGAATTGGTAGACACGCTACCTTGAGGTGGTAGTGGCCATTAGGCTGTAGGGGTTCGAGTCCCCTTCTCGGCACCATATAACAAAACGACCTGCTGTATAGCGGGTCGTCTTGTTTCTGCTTGCTTGACTGTAGTGAGCTAGCGCTGTACAATTACTCATCGAATTTGAGTGATACAGTTTTCGCGCGGTGCTTTATACGTCAAGCACCCAGCATAAAAAGCCCCTAGTAAGGGGCTTTTTATTAGGTTTAACAGATAGATTTTACATTTCTGGATGGGCGTTAGGCCCATTTTTTATTTCTACAGCGTGCATTGGAGGTCGGATGACGAGCAAGCTGGAGCAGTTGCAGGGCATATTGACACCAGTGATTGAAGCGCTGGGATATCAATGCTGGGGTATTGAGTACGTTGCTCAAGGCCGTCACTCGGTGTTGCGTGTTTATATTGACCATGAGAATGGAATTTTAATTGATGATTGTGAGACCGTCAGCCGTCAGTTGAGCGCTGTGATGGATGTTGAAGATCCAATCAGTTCCGAGTACACGCTGGAAGTTTCTTCTCCAGGTATAGATCGCCCACTGTTTACACTCGAGCAGTTTACTCAGTATATAGGCGAGCAAGTTAAAATTAAGTTGCGCTCTCCGGTTGAGGAGCGTCGCAGCTATCAAGGGCTGATTCGATCAGTAGAAGATCAGGATGTGGTTGTTCAGGTGGATGAGTATGAGTACCTGTTGCCTATCGATCTGATTGAAAAGGCAAATATACTCCCGAACTTTGAATAACAAGACGGACTCCGCGACTCCTGTAGTTTGCGAAAGGCGAGGCATGCGATGAGCAAAGATATTTTACTGGTTGTTGAATCAGTTTCTAATGAAAAAGGTGTTCCGCCAGCGGTGATTTTCGAAGCGCTGGAGTTGGCATTGGCCACGGCGACGAAAAAAAATTACGAAGATGAAGTCGAATTACGCGTGGCAATTGATCGCGACACCGGCGAATATGAAACATTCCGCCGCTGGACTGTCGTTGAAGAAGCTGATTTTGATGATCCTGCGCACCAGCTGACCATTGATATGGCTGAAAAGCGTACCGAGAATCCAGCTGTTGGCGATATTATTGAAGAGAAAATTGATTCCATCGAGTTTGGACGGATTGCGGCACAAACAGCGAAGCAGGTTATCGTACAAAAAGTACGTGAAGCTGAGCGTGCACAAATCGTTGAAGCGTACCGCAGCAAACTCGGTGAGATTGTTTTTGGCACGGTTAAAAAAATTACCCGAGACAATATTATTGTTGATTTGGGTAACAATGCTGAAGCAATTTTAGCCCGCGAAGACATTATCCCACGGGAAACTTTCCGTGTCGGTGCTCGCGTGCGGGCCTTGCTGCAGGATATTCGCTCAGAAAACCGCGGCCCGCAATTGATCTTGTCACGCACCGCTCCTGAAATGATTATGGAACTATTCAATATTGAAGTTCCAGAGATTTCAGAGGGTTTGATTGAGATTATGGCGGCAGCTCGTGATCCGGGCTCCCGTGCTAAAATAGCGGTGCGCTCTAAAGACAAGCGCATTGACCCACAGGGTGCCTGTATTGGTATGCGCGGTTCGCGGGTACAAGCAGTATCCAGTGAGCTCGGTGGTGAGCGCGTTGATATTGTGCTGTGGGATGATAACCCGGCGCAATTTGTTATCAGTGCCATGTCACCTGCTGAAGTGGTAGCCATTATTGTGGATGAAGATACACATACAATGGATATCGCGGTTGCAGCAGAAAATCTAGCGCAAGCCATTGGACGTGGCGGTCAAAACGTACGCTTGGCTTCGCAGTTAACTGGCTGGACGCTGAATGTAATGAGTCAGGAAGAAATTCAGGCGCGCCAGGAAGAAGAAACCGGTGATTTAGTCCAGCTCTTTGTTAGAGATCTTGAGGTTGATGAGGATCTAGCGCAAGTGTTGGTGGATGAAGGTTTCACCAGTTTAGATGAAGTGGCTTATGTGCCAATGGAAGAAATGCTTAACATCGAAGGTTTCGATGAAGATATCGTGATGGAACTGCGCACACGTGCCAAGAACTGTTTATTAACGCGCGCCATTGCAACTGAAGAGAAATTGGCTGATATCCAGCCAGAACAAGACTTGCTCGACTTAACGGGCATGAGCAAAGAGCTGGCTGTTGAGCTGGCCGACCGCGGAGTGCTCAGCCGCGAAGACCTAGCAGAGCAGTCAATTGATGACCTGCTCGAAATCGAAGGCATGAATGAAGATCGTGCCGGCAAGCTGATCATGGCCGCCCGCGCCCACTGGTTTGAATAAGCACATTGCGGCTTGAGGAGAGAAGTTCATGACGCAAGTCACGGTTAAAGAACTGGCTAAAGTAGTGAACACGCCAGTAGAAAGCCTACTGCAACAAATGCATGAGGCAGGTCTGGCACATACAAGTGCCGACCAACAAGTGAGTGAGACTGAAAAGCAAAAGCTTTTGTCTTTTTTAGAGAAAGGCAGCGGTACTAAAGCTGATAACTCTAAGAAAATTACTTTACAGCGTAAAACCACAACTACTTTACGTACGCCTGGTAGTAAAACCATTAGTGTTGAAGTACGTAAAAAGAGAACCTACGTAAAGCGTAGCGCTGAAGAAATTGAAGCTGAAAAGCAAAAAGATTTGGCCAAGCTGCAAGCTGAGCAGAAGGCGCAAGAGGCTGCGGCGGAAAAAGCTAAGCCAGCCCCTGCTGCTAAGCCTGAGCCTGAGCCAGTGGTTGAAAAGCCTGCAGCGCCTAAAGCGGCGCCTGTAGCTGCTGAAAAGCCTGAGCCGCCAGCAGATATCACCTTACCGGTGGTTGATGAAGTGGTTGCGCCGACACCTGCTCGCAAGCAAGAGCGTCGTCCAGCTAAGCGCGCGGAAGACAATGAGCGCCGTGAGCGTAAAGAAGAGCCCCGCGCAGCCACTAAAGGGCGACGCACTGATGAGCGCGAAACTTCGCGCCGTGGTGGTCGCAATCGTGGTCGAGCGAAAAAACGCAGCAATCAGCATGGTTTCCACAGTCCTGCAGGTCCAATAGTACGTGACGTACAGATTGGTGAAACCATCACCGTTGCTGAATTAGCTGCACAGATGTCGGTTAAAGGCGTCGAAGTAGTTAAGTATATGTTCCAGCTCGGCTCGCCGGTTACCATCAACCAAGTGTTGGATCAGGATACGGCAGTATTAATCGCTGAAGATATGGGTCATAGAGTCAGTCGTGTGAGCGATAACTTGCTGGAAGAGCAGTTTGCTGAATCACTGGCGATTGATGGTGAAACATTCCACCGTGCCCCTGTGGTTACGGTAATGGGTCACGTTGACCATGGTAAAACCTCGTTGCTTGATTATATTCGTCGGGCCAAGGTTGCCACCGGTGAAGCGGGTGGTATCACTCAGCACATTGGTGCCTATCACGTGAAAACTGAAGGTGGCATGATCACTTTCTTAGATACACCGGGTCACGCGGCCTTTACTGCCATGCGTGCACGTGGTGCGCAAGCGACTGATATCGTGATTCTAGTGGTTGCTGCTGATGATGGCGTGATGCCGCAAACCATTGAGGGTATTGAGCATGCGAAAGCAGCTGGAGTACCTTTGATTATTGCGGTGAACAAAATTGATAAACCAGAAGCTGATCCAGATCGGATTAAAAACGACTTGGCCGCCCATGATGTGATCCCAGAAGAGTGGGGCGGTGATACACAGTTTGTTCACGTTTCCGCCAAAGTCGGCACCGGTATTGATGAGCTACTTGAGTCGGTCTTGCTACAAGCGGAAGTACTTGAGCTTAATGCTACGCCGTCGGCTTCAGGTCGTGGTGTAGTGATTGAATCGCGTCTTGATCGAGGTCGTGGCCCAGTTGCTTCGGTACTGGTGCAAAACGGTACTTTACGTCAAGGCGATATGGTTCTAGTAGGGACTAACTTTGGCCGCGTTCGCGCCATGATGGATGAGAACGGCTTGCCCATTGAAGAGGCCGGACCTTCCATTCCAGTTGAGATCTTAGGTCTTGATGGTACGCCAGAAGCGGGTGATGAAATGGCGGTGGTAGTGGATGAGCGTAAAGCACGTGAAGTGGCGCTATTCCGTCAAGGTAAGTTCCGCGAAGTTAAGTTAGCCCGTGCCCATGCCGGTAAGCTCGAGAATATGTTCGAGAGCATGGGGCAGGAAGAGAAGAAAGTACTGAATATCGTTATTAAAACGGACGTGCGCGGTACGCTGGAAGCGTTACGCAGCTCGCTGTCTGAATTGGGTAACGAAGAAGTAGAAGTGTGTGTAGTGGCTGGTGGTGTAGGTGGTATCAACGAAAGTGATGCCAACTTAGCTTTAGCGTCCAATGCGGTGATCTTTGGTTTCAACGTGCGTGCTGATGCTGGTGCGCGTAAAATCGTTGAACAAGAAGGCCTCGACATGCGCTACTACAACATCATTTACGATATTATCGAAGATGTTAAGAAAGCCCTGTCTGGCATGCTCGGTACTGATGTTCGCGAGAAAATTCTAGGTATTGCTGAAGTGCGTGAAGTTTTCCGCTCGCCTCGTTTAGGTGCAGTCGCCGGTTGTATGGTGGTTGAAGGTATTGTCTACCGTAACCGTCCCATCCGTGTACTGCGTGATGATGTGGTGATTTTTGAAGGCGAACTGGAATCTCTACGTCGCTTTAAAGATGATGTCGGTGAAGTGCGTTCCGGTATGGAGTGCGGTATTGGCGTTAAGAGTTACAATGACGTGAAAGTAGGTGACAAAATCGAAGTGTTCGAGAAAGTCGAAGTCGCACGTACTCTGTAATTCATAGCTGTATCGGCAACGGCAAGTGCAATTGACTGGGTAAATACCTTGGTCAATTGCCCTTGCCGTTTGCTGCTTATATGGATTAGAACAAAGCTGCTTTGTGCAGCGCAAGGTGAATGTTATGGCGAAACAATACAGCCGCACCCAACGTATTGGTGACCAGATCCAGCGTGAACTGGCCACTATGATTCCGCGCGAAGTGAAAGATCCACGCTTAGGCTTTATTACTGTGACAGGTGTCGATGTCAGTCGTGATATTGGTCATGCTAAGGTGTTTATCACAGTGATGGGTGATAATTCCCCAGAGCTGATTAAAGATAATCTGAGCGTATTAAAAGATGCTGCGGGTTACTTAAGAATGTTACTGGCCAAGGCCATGAAGCTGCGTAGTGTGCCGGCTTTGCATTTTCATTATGATGAAAGCATCAGCCGTGGTGCACACTTGTCAGCATTGATCGAAAAAGCTGTGTCGCAAGATCAGCGCAATACTGAGCCAAGCGGAGACTAAGGCGTGGTACAGCAGGTTAAACGTAAGCGTCGCAGTGTCAGTGGGATTATTATTTTTGATAAGCCCTATGGCTTTAGCTCCAACGGTGCTTTGCAAAAAGTACGCTGGTTACTCAATGCCGACAAAGGCGGGCATACCGGTAGTCTTGACCCGTTAGCCACTGGTGTACTGCCATTGTGTTTTGGTGAGGCAACCAAATTTTCCCGCTATTTGCTCGATGCCGACAAAGAGTATGAGGCGCTGATGCAGTTGGGAGTGACCACTGATACCGGCGATGCCGAAGGTGCAGTGCTGGAGACGCAGCCGGTGCATGTCTCTGTCGAGGATATTGAGGCCGTACTGCCGCAGTTCCGAGGCGTGATTCAGCAAGTGCCGCCCATGTATTCGGCGCTTAAGAAAGATGGGCAGCCGTTGTATAAGCTGGCCCGCGCCGGCATTACCGTTGAACGTCCAGCACGCACGGTAACCATTAATCATCTAGAGTTACTGGCACTGGAAGGTGATCAAGCGCGGATTCTGGTGAACTGCACTAAAGGCACCTATATTCGAACTTTAGTCGAGGATATTGGTGCCGCTCTAGGTTGCGGTGCCCATGTGGCGCAATTGCGTCGAACTGAGGCCGGCCCTTTTGATTTAACCCATGCAGTCACCCTAGAAGAGCTGGAGCGTTTGCACGAAGAAGGCGGTGCAGAAGCACTGGATGCCTGTATGATCCCTATGGACAGCGGTTTGCAAGACTGGCCAATTGTCTACTTAACCGAGCACAGCAGCTTCTTTTGGCTCAATGGTCAACCAGTGCGCGCCCAGCAGGCGCCTTTAAAGGGAATGGTGCGCGTATATAACCATAACAATGAGTTTATCGGTGTCGGTGAAATGGATGATGACGCAATGGTTGCACCCAGACGCCTAATTCGGTCACAATGACTCTGTTTTACTAGGTGCATTATAATTGCTCCTAGGAAATACCCAGGTAGGCTGTTGGCAGGCACGGTCATACCTCATCTTTTGCACGGGAATATTCTCGGCCTGTCCACATAAGGAGCCCAACATGGCACTTAGTAACGAAGAAAAAATCCAGATTATCAATGATTACAAACAGTCTGAAGGTGATACCGGTTCGCCAGAAGTGCAGGTTGCACTTTTGACCCATAACATCAACAAACTGCAAGGTCACTTTAAAGCTAACGTTAAAGATCACCACTCACGTCGTGGCTTAATCCGTATGGTTAACCAGCGTCGTAAGTTGTTGGACTACCTGAAGGGTAAAGATCTTGGCCGTTATGCGACTTTGATTGGTCGTCTGGGTCTACGTCGTTAAGACGTAAGCTGTAACGTGA
>CAZEZR010000106.1:0-6656 GCA_964516465.1 uncultured Thiopseudomonas sp.
GCTGGGTGATCGCCGTAGGTGGAACTGCTGGCGGCGTAGGTAAAGCTTTGTACTTGGGCATCACGGGCGGCCACCAGCATATTTAAAAAGCCGCTGATATTGGCGCTGTTGGTGAGGATGGGATCATTAATTGAGCGGGGGACTGATCCGAGGGCGGCTTGGTGCAGAACATAGTCGACACCTTGGCAGGCGGCTTGGCAGTCTTCCAGATTGCGGATATCGCCTTCGATAAAGTTAAAGTTGCTCCACTGTTCAGCGCTGACCAGACCTTGCACTTCATCCAAGTTGTGTTGATGACCAGTGGCGAAGCTGTCGAGGCCGACTACTTGTTGGTTGAGCTTGAGTAGGGTTTCTAGCAGGTTGGAGCCGATGAAGCCGGCGACGCCGGTGATGAGCCATTTTTTCGGTTGTTGCGGGAGTTGTTGTAAGAGTTGTTGGTAGGCGTTCATGTGTTTTCCGGGGAATGTGTTTGGGTGTTTATTGGGGCGTCGGTGACGCCCATGTCGGCCTAAAGGCGCGACCTACATTTTGCCCTACATTTATAAGCGTAGGTCGGATTCGGCGGCGGTGAGTAGGTATTTTAGGTCGTAGAGGATGTGTTCGGATTTGCCCAGTGCGCGGATTTTTTCTGCGCCCATTGCTTTGATTTGATCGTGGCCGACGGCGAGGACAACGGCGTCGTAAGCGCTTTGCTCGAGTTCTGCAATCAGGCTGATGCCGTATTCACACTGGGCTTCTTCTGCTTTGACCCACGGATCAAACACATCGACTTGAATGCCGTATTCAGCTAATTCTTTAACAATATCGACTACGCGGGTGTTGCGCAGGTCTGGGCAGTTCTCTTTAAAGGTTAAGCCCATAATTAACACCCGTGCGCCTTGCACGTGGATGCGCTTTTTCAGCATGGCTTTGATCAGTTGGCTGACCACATACTCGCCCATGCCATCATTCAGACGACGACCGGAGAGGATAATCTCGGGCTGGTAGCCAATGCTTTGTGCTTTATGGGTTAAATAGTACGGGTCAACACCAATGCAGTGACCACCGACTAAGCCGGGGCGGAACGGTAAGAAGTTCCATTTGGTACCTGCAGCTTCGAGTACGGCTTCGGTATCAATGCCCAGCTTATTAAAGATAATGGCCAGCTCGTTGATCAGGGCGATATTGACATCGCGCTGGGTGTTTTCAATCACTTTGGCCGCTTCAGCGACTTTAATGCTGCTGGCTTTGTGCGTGCCGGCGGTAATGATTTCGTTATACAGCTGATCAATTAACTCAGCAACTTCTGGAGTGGAGCCTGAAGTGACTTTGGTGATATTGGTCACTCGTCGATCTTTATCACCTGGGTTGATGCGCTCAGGGCTGTAACCGGCGTAGAAGTCTTGGTTAAACACTAAACCTGAGACACGCTCTAATACGGGTACGCAATCGTCTTCGGTCGCGCCGGGATACACCGTGGACTCATAAATAACGATATCGCCTTTTTTCAGCACTTTACCGATGGTTTCGGAGGCTTTAATCAACGGGGTTAGATCAGGCTGTTTGTGTTCGTTGATCGGTGTCGGCACGGTGACGATAAACACATTGCAGTCTTTTAGATCATCAAGACTGGTCGTGTAGCTCAACCCGGTGGCTTGGGTGAGTTCTTCATCGCTGACTTCTAGAGTGGAGTCGTGCCCTGCGGTGAGGGCGTCAATGCGCAGCTGATTGATATCAAAACCGACGATGGAGCGTTTTTTACCGAATTCGACTGCAAGCGGCAGCCCAACATAACCTAAGCCGATGATGGCTAATTTTATATCTGTAGAAGTGAGCATCATGTGTCCAAACATGCCGTTTTTGCATTTCTTTGCTAACGAGCGGTTTACCACTGAAACGTACAAGAATTAATGAGTGATAAAAAGAAACTGCAGCAACAGCAATAAGATTAATGAAAATGAGCAGGCGTATGTTAGCCCCAAACGGGGGATTTAACGAATCTATTTACGGGTTATTTAAATTGAAATCAAAGGTTTGTAAATTTTATACATACCAAGAACTTGTTCGCAGGCATGATCTGTTCCAATAAGAGCAGACCATGCCTCTACTAAAGCATTCAATTTGTACGCTTTTTTCGGTTGCTGTGGTTTTGCGTTAGTGTCGCAATGACACAGAGGGTGATAGCGTTGACCGGGATTTGTAGATTGAAGTCGCTAAATGAGTGAACCATTAACGAGACAATGCCCATACTAATGCCGAGACCGAGGCCGTTTATAAACTGTGATCGAGTTAGCCAAAGTGCGGCCATGGCGAAATACAGTGCCCAGCCGACAAATATGGCCAATAATAAGGCATGTTCAGATTAAATCCCGCGTATTAGATGCATGGCCTATGACTGCAACTCATCCGCTGTATGCACACTGAGCCTTTTCTGATGGTAAACCAAATCCACCAATTCACCCTGCGGCGCATAACCATCCACCGTGCGCTTTAACAACTGACGAATCAACACACAATCGCCCTTAGCTGCAGCATCAAACAACTCTTGCAGAACCACAACCAACTCATCCCAAGGCAAAAACGCCTCATCAGCGCGCATAATCATGCTGTGCTCAGTGGGCGAGACATTATCGCCAATTAGTAGCTCCTCATAGAGCTTTTCACCGGGACGCAAGCCACTAAACTCAATAGCAATTTCACCGCTAGGATTTGTCTCACTACGCACAGTCAAGCCGGTCAGATTAATCATCTTCTCCGCCAGGTCAACAATCTTCACCGGCTCGCCCATATCCAAAACAAATACATCGCCACCATGCCCCATAGCGCCGGCTTGAATTACCAGCTGCGAGGCTTCAGGAATGGTCATAAAGTACCGGGTCATCTTTGGATGGGTCACCGTCACTGGGCCACCACGCTTAATTTGCTCACGAAATAATGGAATCACCGAACCTGACGAACCCAGCACATTACCAAAGCGCACCATCGTAAAACGGGTGTTATTTGGATAACTCTGCTGATTACTCTTATCCCTGAATAAGCTAGAAGAGGCCTCTTTACTCAGCGCCTGCAACACCAGCTCTGCTAAGCGCTTGGTACCGCCCATAATATTAGTGGGACGCACGGCTTTATCGGTGGAAATCAGCACAAAGTGCTCAACCTGCGCGGCAATGGCTGCCTGTGCAGTGTTTAAGGTACCAATGACATTATTCAGAATACCTTCAGCGGTATTGTGCTCTACCATCGGCACATGCTTATAAGCCGCCGCGTGATAGACGGTATTGACCTTCCAAGCATCCATCACTTCACGCAAACGCTTAAGGTTGCGAATCGAACCTAAAATAGGAATCAACTTCACACTTAAGCCTTCTTGGCGGATACGTGCTTCTAACTCAGTTTGAATGCTGTAGAGATTAAACTCACTGTGCTCAAACAAAATCAAAGTGGTCGCGCCACTGGCTAAAATCTGTCGACACAACTCCGAACCAATTGAACCACCGGCACCCGTCACCATAACCACTTTCTGCTTAATACAGCGCTCAAAGAGCGACATTTGCGGCTCTACTGCATCACGGCCCAGCAGATCAGCAATATCCACTTCTTGCAAGTCCTGAACTTTCACCTTACCGCTGGCAATATCCATCATCCCCGGGATACTGCGCACATGCACAGGGTGCGGTTCTAAACTCTGCAAAATTTCACGACGGCGGGAACGACTGGCCGAGGGCACCGCTAATAACACCTGCGTAGCCTTAGTTTCGCGTAGCATCTGCTTAATATGTTTGGGCTTATACACCGGCAAACCAGCAATCGTGCGATTAGCGATACCACTATCATCATCAAGAAAAGCCACAGGCTCCATAGTTGTGCCCATACGTAGCGACAACGCCAACTGATGCCCTGCCGAGCCAGCACCATAAATCGCCACGCGCTCACGATTAGTATTGCGAGTCCAATACGGGATAAAAAACTGACTGGCAGCGAATAAATCACCAATAAAATAGTGGCGCAGCAGCACCCGTGCACCACCAATTAAAAACAGACTCATCCACCAGTAATTCAGCACTAACGAGCGTGGAATAGGCTCTGAACCATCGTCATACCAATAAATTAACAGGGCCAGTAGCAGCGTCGACACCGACACTGCTTTAGCAATGGAAACTAAAGTTTCAGTACCGGCATAACGCAGTACCGTGCGATACATTCCGGTGCGGATAAAAATAGGAATCGCAATCAAAGGTGCAGCGACAAACAGCCAAGTATGCTCGCCAAAGGGATTAATTAGACCCTCAAAACCCAAGCGCACAAAAAATGCCAACCACAACGTCAGCCAAATTAATAAAATATCCAAGCCAATTTGAGCTAAGCGTTTATAGCGGCGCCGCCAACCTAATAACCAAGTGCGCACTGGAAAATCCCCTCTTATTAGACACACAAACCACAGTCAACATCCCTATTGTAGCAGCTGGCCATGCCTGCGAAAAAACTTAAAACCACACCTGTGTCGCTGTTAAAACACCTCATCGGAGGCATAGCCTCCTCTACAAAAACACAGCGACCAAATGACAACGCATGAATATACTCCAACTGACACAAAAGTTCCCGTTAAAAGGGTTAAACTACCAATAACCTTTAATCCATGGAACACTCAGTGTCCAACACCCTTGTTACCCAGCTCAATAGCAATCTACAAACCATTATCAGCGGTGCACAAGTCGTCGCCAGTCCATTACCCGAGCTACCTTTACAGCTATGGTTGATTGACCACAACAATATGCAACGGCAAATAAATCCAGAAGAAACCCAACGCTTACTCGATAAACCGCCTTATTGGAGTTTTTGCTGGGCCAGCGGCTTAGCCTTCGCTCAATGGATTTTAGAAAACCCAGAACAGGTCCACGGCAAACGCGTGATTGATGTGGACGCAGGCAGTGGCATTGTGGCACTGGCAGCAAAACTCGCCGGCGCAAAAACTGCAGTCTCGACCCGTTGCCCTAAACGCCTGCCGCGCCAATGTGAAGTGAACCCCTAAAGCTGAGCAATTATCAACGACGGGGAAACTACTAAAACGTGATTTTGCCATGATGCTCTCCTAAAGGTTTATTCTAACTTAAGGAGTGTCTAGTGTTTTAGGGGAAGTCCAGACAGAAGACTTAAGGAATGTAAATCTCAGCGTCGCCAGAGATAACAATCTTGTTTTTCACAAAACAATTCGTACTAAAAAAAACTCGCTTTTTCTCAATGCAGACGTCAGTTACTTCAGCAATCGCAGTGACCGTGTCATCAATATAAACAGGACGCTTAAATTTTATATTCTGCGAAACATACAAACAGCCAGGTCCTGGCAAGCGCATGCCAAATAAAGCAGAGAAAAACCCAACTGACATAAGTCCATGAGCGAGCCTTCGGCCGAAACGTGATTCTTCCGCGTACTCTTGGTTAACATGCACAGGGTTATGATCCCCTGACAAACCTGCGTAGGCTTTAATGTCAGCATCAGTGATGGTTTGCGAATAGCTAACACGCATCCCAACTTGGATTTTCTCAATGGGTATGGATGTTAAAATAACGTCGTCCATTTCTATTTTCTTAAACCTTCTTTTGTTAACGGTCTGGCTGGATTACCTATAACGGTTACTCCAGGTGCTACATTCTTAGTGACAACAGCACCCATACCCACGACAGCGCCTTTACCAATAACTAACGGTCTAGCCGGTGTACCCTGCTTAATAATAGCGCCTGCACCAATATAGGCATGATCTTCAATATGCACATTTCCATTGCACTGAACTTTAGGCGCAAAGGTTACGTAATCACCAATCACACAATCGTGGGCAACATAGCTGTAAATATTCGCGTGGAATTGCTTACCAATTTTGATATTAGACGTCAGTTGCGTGAAGTGGCACAATACCGCACCTTCACCAATTTCAACCTCATCTAATGCCACTGAATTGAATGCCTTTACAGACACAATCGCTAAGTTATCCTGCTTACACTTATCTTCCAAAGCTTCGCGTATTTTGCTATTTGCAATAGCAAAAACTACTGATTTTTCAGATTGTGATAACTCTAAGAAGTTTTGGTATGTATAGACAGGATAGCCATTAAGCTCACTGTCTTGCGAACCATCATCGACAAAACATAGCTGAGCATCTGCATATTGCTCACGGACCAAAGGTAATACTTCTCGACCAAAACCACTTGCGCCGTAGATACCAATAATATTTGGCATGTTTTAATACTCTTTTTATTAAATAAGACAGTTAACTATTTTTCATTGCCTGAAAATTTACTCATGGTCGCCTCACCCTCAGCGCTAATACCGTCACGGATAAAGACTTTTTTGATGGTTAAGAACAAAATCTTAATATCCAGCCAGAACGACTGGTTATCCACATACCACACATCCAAAGTAAACTTTTCAGGCCAGCTAATAGCGTTACGGCCATTAATTTGCGCCCAACCAGTCACTCCTGGACGCACTTCATGGCGACGGTATTGCTCAGCAGAGTACAAAGGCAAATACTCCATCAGCAATGGCCGTGGTCCAACCAAGCTCATTTCACCTTTCAGCACATTCCATAGCTCAGGCAATTCATCCAAGCTGCTAGAACGTAAAAAACTACCAAAGGGCGTCATCCGCACAGAGTCTGGCAATGGATTTCCATAGGAATTCA
>CAZEZR010000107.1:0-6248 GCA_964516465.1 uncultured Thiopseudomonas sp.
GAATGAAGGTGGGTAGTTTACCTGACCTGAAGCTTAAGAGGTATTCTGTGGCTCGTTCTAAAAGCAGTCAGCGTTGGCTTAACGAACATTTTAATGATCCTTATGTGAAAATGGCGCATAAAGATGGCTATCGTTCGCGCGCCAGTTATAAGTTGTTAGAGGTTCAAGAGAAGGACCGGATTTTACGACCCGGTATGACAGTGATTGATTTAGGCAGTACCCCAGGCGGCTGGTCGCAAGTCACCAGCCGTTTAATTGGTGAGAAAGGTACTTTGATTGCGTCCGATATCTTGCCGATGGACGCCATTGCCGATGTGACTTTTATTCAGGGGGACTTTACCGAAGATAAAGTCTTCGAGGAGATTGTCGCTGCGGTAGGAAATAAACCGGTAGACCTTGTTATTTCCGATATGGCCCCCAATATGAGTGGTATACGTGCTGCTGATCAGGCGTCGGCGATGTATTTATGTGAACTTGCTTTAGATCTAGCATCTAAGGTGTTACGCCCCGGCGGCGACTTTTTAATTAAAGTGTTTCACGGCGAAGGGTTTGACGAGTACTTGCGCGAGGTGCGCAGTCGCTTTGAACGAGTGCAAATGCGTAAGCCGCGCTCATCACGAGATCGCTCCCGTGAGCAGTATTTATTAGCGCGCGGTATGCATGCGGTTGATGAAGACGCTTAGCTAACGTGTTTAAATGTATTGTTACAGGACAAACATACGCAGAGCGCCAATGTGTAGTAAGTTTGTTATATGTAATTGACATATTTGTTGCGGTTGTTGCAGCAGAGGGTATATAGAATTGAACGATATGACTAAAAACCTACTCTTGTGGTTAGTTATCGCTGCTGTCCTAGTGACCGTAATGAACAACTTTTCCTCGCAAGGTGAAACTGGCCAGCTCAATTACAGCGCCTTTATTGAAGAGGTCAGATCAGGTGCTGTTAAAGAAGTGACGGTTGACGGCTTTGTGATTAGCGGGCGTCGTGCTGATGGCAGTAGCTTTGAAACTGTGCGTCCAGCAATTCAAGACAACGGCCTTATCGGTGATTTGCTTGAACATAACGTCAGCGTTGTGGGTAAGTTGCCTGAACGTCAAAGCATGTGGATGCAGTTGCTGGTTGCCAGCTTCCCAATCTTGATTATCTTAGCGGTGGTGATGTTCTTTATGCGCCAAATGCAAGGTGGCGCGGGTGGTAAAGGCGGGCCAATGAGCTTTGGTAAAAGCAAGGCGCGCCTGATGGCAGAGGATCAGATTAAAACCACTTTAGCTGACGTGGCAGGTTGCGATGAAGCTAAAGAAGAAGTCGGCGAGATCGTTGAGTTCTTGCGTGATCCAAGCCGCTTCCAGCGTTTAGGGGGCAAGATTCCCCGTGGCGTATTAATGGTCGGTCAGCCAGGTACAGGTAAAACATTACTTGCTAAGGCCATTGCCGGTGAAGCAAAAGTTCCTTTCTTCACCATCTCTGGGTCTGATTTCGTAGAAATGTTTGTCGGTGTCGGTGCTTCCCGTGTGCGGGATATGTTTGAGCAAGCGAAAAAGCACGCACCTTGCATTATCTTTATTGATGAAATTGATGCGGTCGGTCGTCACCGTGGCGCTGGTATGGGCGGTGGTAACGATGAGCGTGAGCAAACCCTGAACCAGTTGTTGGTTGAGATGGATGGCTTTGAAGACAACGATGGGGTTATCGTGATTGCTGCGACTAACCGTCCTGATGTGTTGGACCCTGCGTTATTGCGTCCGGGTCGTTTTGACCGTCAGGTGGTGGTGAGCTTGCCGGATATCCGTGGCCGTGAGCAGATCTTGTATGTGCATATGCGCAAAGTGCCGGTACACGATGATGTGGATGCGGCGGTGATTGCCCGCGGTACCCCAGGTTTTTCTGGTGCTGACTTGGCTAACTTGGTGAATGAGGCTGCGTTATTTGCGGCGCGTTCTGAAAGTCGCTTAGTCACCATGAAAGAGTTTGAGCTGGCCAAAGATAAAATCATGATGGGCGCTGAGCGCAAATCTATGGTGATGTCAGAAAAAGAAAAGCTCAATACCGCCTATCACGAAGCAGGTCATGCCATTGTTGGTCGTTTAGTGCCTGAACATGATCCAGTGTATAAAGTGTCGATCATTCCCCGTGGTCGTGCGTTGGGTGTGACTATGTTCTTACCTGAAGAAGATCGCTATAGCTTATCGAAGCGCGGCTTAATCAGTCAGATCTGTTCGCTGTACGGTGGCCGTATTGCTGAAGAGATGACTCTAGGCTTTGATGGTGTTACCACAGGTGCATCAAACGATATTATGCGGGCCACTCAGCTGGCGCGAAATATGGTGACCAAGTGGGGTCTGTCAGAGAAGCTTGGCCCGTTGATGTACGCTGAAGAAGAGAATGAAAGCTTCCTTGGTCGTTCAGGTGGTGGTACCAGCAATGTCTCGGGTGAAACAGCCAAGCTGATTGACCAAGAAATTAGAGATATTATTGATGAGTGCTACAGCACCGCAACTAAGATTCTGCATGAAAATCGCGATAAGCTCGAAGCCATGGCGCTTGCTTTAATGAAGTATGAAACCATTGATAGCGATCAGATTGATGACATTATGGAGGGTCGTGAGCCCCGTGAGCCAAAAGATTGGGGCGGTGGCGGGCCGGCAGGGACTCCGGCTGAACCAGTAGAGCCAAAGCCGACGCAAGAACGGCCTGATGCACCCATTGGTGGGCCAGCAGGCGAGCATTAACAGGAAGCGGGCGTTTATTAGCGCCCTTTCTAATTGATCTAAAGGCAACTTATGTACGGCCCTGCGGACCTTATTTTACACTGCGGTAAACAGACTTTAGACCTCGCTCAAGCACAGGTGATGGGCATTGTAAATGTCACTCCAGACTCCTTTTCGGATGGCGGTCGCTATAATAATTTAGAGGTCGCTTTGCAGCATGCACTGCAAATGCATGCCTTAGGTGCCAGTATTATTGACATAGGCGGTGAGTCAACCCGTCCCGGTGCCGCCGTGGTGAGCGCGCAACAAGAGTTGGATCGGGTGGCACCGCTAGTGGAGTTGATTGCAGCCGAGTGCGATGCGATAATCTCAGTGGATACCTCAACGCCTATGGTTATCCAAGAGTCGGCACGCCTCGGTGCGGGACTGATTAATGATGTGCGCTCCTTGCAGCGTGATGGTGCGCTTGAGGCGGCGGCTGCCAGCGGTTTGCCAGTGTGCTTGATGCATATGCGCGGTGAACCGCAGACCATGCAAAACGAGCCGCATTACGCGGATGTAGCAGCTGAGGTGATAACCTTTCTGCAAGGGCGCATGGCTGCTTGTGCGCAAGCTGGGATCAGTACTGAACGGATTGTGCTTGACCCGGGGTTTGGTTTTGCCAAAAATACCCAGCACAATTATGAGTTGTTTCAGCGCCTGCCAGAGCTGTTAGAATTGCAACGGCCCTTGTTGGTTGGTGTATCCCGTAAAAGTATGGTAGGGAATATTTTGGCAAAGCCCGTTGAGCAAAGGCTTTACGGCAGTCTAGCTTTGGCGATGATGGCGCTTGAGCGTGGTGCAAAAATTTTACGCGTACATGATGTGGCAGAAACCATGGATGTGCTGAAAATATTTAATGCGGTGCAGTCTGCAGCAAAGGAATATAAGTAATGGCGAGAAAGTATTTTGGTACCGATGGCATTCGTGGCCGTGTCGGCGAGCACCCGATTACCCCAGAGTTTATGCTCAAGCTGGGTTGGGCGGCAGGAATGGCCTTTCGTAAGCAGGGCAAGTGCCGCATTTTAATTGGTAAAGATACCCGTATTTCGGGGTATATGTTTGAGTCGGCGTTGCAGGCCGGTTTGTCCGCTGCTGGTGCCGACGTACTGCTGTTAGGGCCGATGCCAACGCCGGCGGTCGCTTATCTGACTCGCACCTTTCATGCAGAGGCAGGTATTGTGATTAGTGCTTCACATAACCCGCATTATGATAATGGTATAAAGTTCTTTTCTGCTGGTGGCACTAAATTGCCGGATGCTGTTGAGCAGATGATTGAAGAGCTGATTGATGAGCCGATGACTGTGGCTGAGTCAGAGCAATTGGGTAAAGCCTCGCGCATCAATGATGCGGCAGGACGTTATATTGAGTTTTGTAAAAGCAGTGTGCCCACCAGCACCAGTTTTTCTGGGTTAAAGATGGTTGTGGATTGCGCCCACGGTGCAACCTATAGAGTTGCGCCGAGTGTGTTTAGAGAGCTTGGAGCTGAAGTGATTACTATCGCTGCTGAGCCGGACGGCTTGAATATCAACGATGGTGTGGGTTCAACCAGTTTAGGGCCTTTGCAAAAAGCGGTGCTGGAGCATGGTGCAGATTTAGGGGTTGCCTTTGATGGCGATGGCGATCGTTTGCAAATGGTCGATCATACCGGTGCCACGGTGGATGGTGATGAGCTTTTGTATATCATTGCCAGCGATCTTCAAGAGCGTAAGCGCTTACCGGAAGGCACAGGTGTGGTTGGCACCTTAATGACGAACTTAGGTTTAGAGCTCGCCCTACAAGAACGTGGTATTCCTTTTGCTCGCACTCAGGTGGGTGACCGTTATGTTATGGCAGAGATGCAGGAGCGTGATTGGGTGCTGGGTGGTGAAAACTCAGGACATTTACTCTGTGCGCTGCATGCTACTACGGGTGATGCAATTATTGCGGCATTGCAAGTGCTGTTAGCATTGCGCAGACGTGGGCAAAGCTTAGCAAAAGAGCGTTTGGCGTGGAAAAAGTTACCGCAGAAGTTGATTAATGTGCGCTTTAGTGGTGAGGCTGATCCGGTAGCAGACCCGCAAGTACAATCTGCTTGTGATGATGTGACCGCAGCCATGGCAGGTCGTGGACGAGTGTTGCTGCGTAAATCCGGTACCGAACCCTTGGTTAGGGTGATGGTGGAGGGTGAGGACGAAGAGGCTGTTTTGCAGCATGCGCAGCGCTTAGCTGAAGTGGTTAAGGCGGTATGTGGTTGATTTTGCTTGCATCTTTTATTGCGCTTGAGTAATATCTGCGCCCACTTTGAGCGAAGAGGTTTTATATGCGTCGCCCATTGGTAGCTGGAAATTGGAAAATGCATGGTACCCGTACCAGCATTAAAACACTGTTAACTGAGCTGGCCGAGCAAACCTTGCCCGAGACTATCGATGTGGCAGTGTTTCCAGGTCTGCTTCATCTGCAGTCTGTGGTTGAGCGCCTTGCTGGAAGTCCTATTGTGATAGGTTCCCAGGATTGTGCGGTGCAAGTTGAGGAGGGTGCCATGACCGGCGAAACCTCGGCTCTGCAGCTTAAAGATGTCGGTTGTGCCATGGTGCTGGTTGGACATTCTGAGCGAAGACAGTTGCAAGAAGAAACTGATAGTGTAATATGCCGCAAGTTTGTTGCAGCACAAGCTGCAGGTTTAACGCCAATTCTGTGTGTTGGTGAGACCCTAGCCGAGCGTGAAGCCGGTGATGCCGCGTCAACAGTGCAGCGCCAAGTGGATGCAGTGCTGCTTGAGTTGGGTGTAGAGGTTTTGCAGAATGCAGTGATTGCTTATGAGCCGATCTGGGCAATAGGTACTGGTCTGACAGCGACACCTGAGCAGGCGCAAGAAATACATGCACAAATACGTGCGCATGTGGCAAACTACTGCGCAAAAGCTGCGCAAGATTTAAGAATTTTATATGGCGGCAGTGTAAAGGCCGCTAATGCTGCAGAGCTGTTTGCTCAGGCAGATATCGATGGGGGGCTTGTAGGCGGCGCCTCCCTCAATGCAAAAGAATTTAGTGCGATATGTCGCGCTGCGGGAAACTAGAATGCTGGAAACAGTTATCAATATTGCTCACTTAGTTATCGCAATTGGTCTTGTAGGTTTTGTTCTGATTCAACAGGGCAAAGGTGCAGAGGCAGGGGCTTCGTTTGGTTCTGGCGCGTCTGGGACTGTATTTGGCTCGCAAGGCTCAAGTAACTTTTTGAGTCGTTTTACCGCGATTTTAGCTGCATTGTTTTTTGCCACCAGTCTGGGTTTAGCATTTTATGCTACAGAACGTGCTGCTGCAGTTTCAGGCCTGGGTCTACCTGATCCAGCTGTATTAGAAGTGCAGCTAGAAGAGCAGAAGCCAGCGTTGGAAGATATTCCTCGGGTGGAAAGCAGTAAACCTGCAGCTAAAGAAAGTAACAGCGATGTGCCTGTTGTAGAATAAAGTGATTTTGCCGAGGTGGTGGAATTGGTAGACACGCTACCTTGAGGTGGTAGT
>CAZEZR010000108.1:0-6198 GCA_964516465.1 uncultured Thiopseudomonas sp.
AGAGCAAAAGAAACAGTTTAAATCCATCGGCCACCATCTCAAGCCGATTGTTACGGTTGCCGACAACGGTTTAACCGAAGGCGTGCTTGCTGAACTGGACCGCGCTCTGCACGATCACGAGCTGATCAAAGTCCAGTTGCGCCTTGCAGAGCGTGATGACCGTAAAGCGACCATCGATGAACTGTGCAAAAAAAGCAGCAGCCTGCTGGTACAAAGCATCGGTAAAGTTGCACTGATTTACCGCAAAAACCCGCAACCCAACAAGAACCTGTCTAACGTATTACGTTACAACCATTAGCCCAGAGCCACAGCATCCAGTTTTACGCCAAATTTATCTGCGTAGAACTGAATGCTGCTGCGGTACTGGCTGTATAACTAACAATAAGCCGCACATGGCCAAAGCTAAGTAACTGTAGAGCAACCAGTACAGCGCAGCCGGCCAAAGCGTTTGGGTGATAAAAAAGCTACAGGATAATCCTACACTAACCAGCAATAACTGCCCGCGCAGATCTTTATATATCTGCCGAACTGACATCGTCTGTTTAAGCACCAGCAGCTGTAACAGCAGACAAATCAAGGCCAAACCAACTAACAGAGGCCGCATATAGTGCCCGACCTCCTGCACCAGCACGCTGGCAAAACCGAGCTTCTCTAGTGCTTTAAGCAGCACAAAATGCATAATCCAAATGCCGCCCACCCAAAATACTTGCGCCAATTGCCAAGTTATAGCTCCCGCGCGCAGCGGTACAGCACTAGATATGACGCACCTCGACGATCTCATACTCAATTAGACCACCAGGAGTTTGTACTGTTACCACCTCACCTTCCTCTTTACCTATAAAAGCACGCGCAATCGGCGAGGTCACTGATATTTTGCCGATCCTAAAATCTGCCTCATCCTCACCCACGATTTGATACTCCAGCTCCTCATCAGTTTCCAGATTGATAACACTGACTGTGGTGCCAAAAAACACCTTTCCGGAGTAGGGAATAGTAGTCACATCAATAATCTGTGCGCCGGATAAGCGCCCTTCAATATCACGGATACGCGCTTCACTCATACCCTGCTGTTCACGGGCAGCATGGTACTCAGCGTTTTCTGATAAGTCGCCCAACTCACGGGCGGTAGCAATCGCAGCAGTAATTTGTGGACGCAGTACTGTCTTTAAATGTTTAAGCTCTTCCTCCAAGGCGCGGGCGCCTTGGACAGTCATTGGAAATTTAGTCACGCATGAGTTCCTGAATGCAAGTCCTGCAGACGGCGCACGGTCTTTTCTGGACCGAACTTAAGCGCCTCACACACAGCCTGTCCACCCGCTAAAGTAGTGGAAAAATAGACTTTGCGCTGCAGAGCGTTTCGACGAATCGAGTAGGAGTCAGCAATAGACTGACGCCCCTCGGTAGTATTAATGACTAAGGTCACTTCATCATTCTTGATCATATCAACAATGTGTGGACGTCCTTCAGTCACTTTGTTTACACGGCGCACAGGGAAACCTGCGGCTTCAATAATCTTAGCAGTTCCTATGGTAGCTACCAAAGTAAAGCCAAGTTCAAGCAAATCACGGGCTAAATCAGCGACAAAGGGTTTGTCATCTTCACGCACACTGACAAAAGCACAGCCCTCAGTAGGTAACACTTCCCCCGCACCCATTTGTGATTTAGCAAAGGCCTCAGCAAAACTATCACCAATGCCCATCACTTCGCCCGTAGACTTCATCTCTGGGCCAAGGATCGTATCAACACCTGGGAATTTAGCAAATGGGAATACTGCTTCTTTAACACTAAAGAATGGTGGAATAATCTCTTTAGTGAAGTTTAACTCAGTTAAAGTTTTACCTGCCATAACCCTCGCGGCAACTTTTGCCAGCGACTCACCGATGCACTTCGAGACAAATGGTACAGTACGCGAGGCCCGTGGGTTGACTTCAATCACATAAATATCGTCACCCTGCACCGCCATTTGTACGTTCATCAAGCCCAACACACCCAACTCTAAAGCCATGCGGCGTACTTGATCACGAATCTCATCTTGAATATGCGCAGGTAGCGAATACGGCGGCAGGGAGCAGGCCGAATCACCTGAGTGCACACCGGCTTGCTCAATATGCTGCATAATCGCGCCAATCACCACAATTTCACCATCGCAAACCGCATCCACATCCACTTCAATGGCGCTGTTTAAGAAGTGATCCAATAGCACTGGACTGTCATTGGACACCTGCACAGCTTCACGCATATAGCGCTTGAGTTCTTCTTCATCATAGACAATTTCCATTGCTCGGCCGCCCAACACATAGGATGGGCGTACCACCAATGGATAGCCGATGTCTCTGGAAGCGCTAATGGCTTCTTCTTCGCTGCGCGCGGTAGCATTTTGTGGCTGACGCAAACCTAAGCGCTCCACCATTTGCTGGAAGCGCTCACGGTCTTCGGCACGGTCAATTGAATCAGGGCTGGTACCGATAATCGGCACACCAGCGGCTTCTAACTCGCGGCAAATTTTCAGCGGTGTTTGCCCACCGTACTGCACGATCACTCCCACTGGTTTCTCTACGCGGACAATTTCCAGCACGTCTTCTAAGGTTACTGGCTCAAAATACAGGCGATCAGAAATATCGTAATCGGTCGAAACTGTTTCTGGGTTGCAGTTGACCATAATGGTTTCGTAACCGTCTTCACGCAAAGCCAGCGCCGCATGCACACAGCAATAGTCAAACTCAATTCCCTGACCAATACGGTTTGGACCACCACCTAAGATCATGATTTTATCGCGCAAACTTGGATTGGCTTCGCACTCTTCTTCATAGGTTGAATACATATACGCGGTATCAGTGGCAAACTCACCGGCACAAGTATCCACGCGCTTATACACAGGGAAGATATTTAACTGATGACGACGGCTGCGTATATTTTTCTCAGACACGCCTAACAGGTCGGCTAAACGCGCATCACTGAAGCCTTTACGCTTAAGTTTAAACATCTGCGCCGCATCAATTTCTGCCAAACCGACAGTCTTTAAGCGTTCAGCCTCCAGTACCAAATCCTCCATTTGCACCAGAAACCAATGATCAATCTTGCTCAACTCATAGATTTCATCGCGGCTCATCCCAAAGCGCATGGCATCTGCCACATACCAAATACGGTCAGCACCGGGCACCGTCAGCTCGCGACGTAGAATACTGGCTGCTTCTGGGTCATTTAAATCAAGAATAGGGTCAAGACCATCAACACCCACTTCTAGACCACGCAGGGCTTTCTGCAAAGACTCTTGGAAGGTGCGGCCAATCGCCATCACTTCGCCCACCGATTTCATCTGGGTGGTTAAACGCGCATCCGCTTTAGGGAATTTCTCAAAAGCAAAGCGTGGGATTTTGGTCACCACATAATCAATGCTTGGCTCAAACGACGCTGGCGTGCGGCCACCGGTGATGTCATTTTTCAATTCATCAAGGGTGTAACCCACCGCCAGCTTCGCAGCAATTTTAGCAATGGGGAAGCCAGTGGCTTTGGACGCCAAGGCCGATGAACGGGAGACCCGCGGGTTCATCTCAATCACCACCATGCGGCCATCGTTTGGATCAATGCCAAACTGCACGTTGGAACCACCGCTCTCCACGCCAATTTCACGCATCACCGCCAACGAGGCATCACGCATGATTTGATATTCTTTATCGGTCAGAGTCTGCGCTGGAGCCACAGTAATAGAGTCACCGGTGTGCACGCCCATGGGGTCAAAATTTTCAATGGAGCAGACAATGATGCAGTTGTCATTTTTGTCGCGCACCACTTCCATCTCGAACTCTTTCCAGCCGATCAACGATTCATCAATCAACAACTCTTTAGTTGGCGACAAATCCAAGCCACGGGTACAGATCTCTTCAAATTCCTCACGGTTGTAAGCAATCCCGCCGCCGGTGCCACCCATAGTGAAACTTGGGCGGATAATGCACGGAAAGCCAACTTCGCTCTGGACTTTGTAGGCCTCTTCCATCGTGTGAGCAATGCCTGAGCGAGGACAGGCTAAACCAATGGCACGCATGGCTTGATCAAAACGCGAACGATCTTCAGCTTTATCGATAGTATCGGCATTGGCACCAATCATTTCGACGCCAAACTTTTCCAACACCCCTTCGCGCTCTAAATCTAACGCGCAGTTTAACGCTGTTTGCCCACCCATGGTCGGTAATAAAGCATCGGGACGTTCTTTTTCAATAATCTTCGCCAGCGTCTGCCATTTAATCGGCTCGATATAGGTGGCATCGGCCATGGCTGGGTCGGTCATTATAGTGGCAGGGTTGGAGTTGACTAAAATAACTCGATACCCCTCCTCACGTAATGCTTTACAGGCTTGCGCGCCGGAATAGTCAAATTCACAGGCTTGACCAATAACAATTGGGCCGGCGCCGATGATCAGGATGCTGTTAATATCTGTGCGTTTTGGCATGGGATTCTCGTAATATTTAGGACAGGGTGGCGGTGGCCAGCTTCACGCCAAAGCTGACGAACATGGCGCCCACTGCGCTTAATCCACCGGTCGCCAAACGTTGCCGCTGACGAAACCACTGGGCGAGGCGAGCGCCGGTAAAAATCAATAGACTCAGATAAATTCCGCTAATCAGTTGCAGAATCAACCCAAGCACTAGAAACGATAAACCAGGATGGGCGTAACCTGGATCAACAAACTGGATAAAGAATGAGACAAAAAACAGAATCGCTTTAGGATTCGATAGGCTCAGCAACAAGGACTTGCGCAGCGGCCGTGCGACGGGTTTTTGCTGCTGCAACTCTGCCACCACCTGTGGCGAGCGGCCCATGGAACGCCATGCTGAAATCAGCATGCCAATCCCAAGCCAGCATAAGTAAGCGGCACCCAGATACTTCAGCATGACAAAGAACAGCGGCTCAGTGCGCAGCAGCGAAGCAATGCCAATGGCGGACAAGGTCATCAGCACGGTATCGCCTAAAAACACCCCGCAGGCTGCTTGATAACCTGAAGCGATGCCACGCTGGGCTGCAGTTGCCAGCACAAATAAAGAATTTGGCCCCGGCAACAAAACAATAAACACTGTGCCTAGAACATAGGTCCAGAGATCAGTGATTCCCAAGCTTGGTAACATAGCAAAGGTCCTTTAGCGATCCGCTACCATACTGGCAACAAAGCGATCAAATAACGAACTGACATCATTGGGTCCCGGACTGGCTTCAGGATGACCTTGGAAACCAAAAGCAGCTTTATCGGTACGCTCTATGCCTTGCAGAGTCTGATCAAATAATGATATGTGAGTTGCCACTAAGTTGTCCGGCAAGCTGTCCTTATCCACCGCAAAACCATGGTTCTGACTGGTAATCATCACCTGACCGCTGGTTAAATCTTGCACGGGATGGTTGGCACCATGGTGACCATTGAGCATTTTCATGGTGCGCGCGCCAGATGCTAAAGCCAACAGCTGATGACCTAAGCAAATACCAAATACGGGGATATCAGCCGCTAGAATCTGCTCAATCGCGCTAATTGCATAATCACAGGGCTCTGGATCACCTGGGCCGTTGGATAAAAACACCCCATCCGGATTAAGTAGCAGCACCTCATTGGCCGGTGTCCGCGCCGGCACCACAGTTAAGCGACAGCCACGGGCAACCAAGGTACATAAAATGTTGCGCTTAACGCCAAAGTCATAGACCACAACATGGTGTGGTAACTGACCCGCCTGAATCTCTGGGTGACTGTCAGTTGCTAACTGCCATGGCGCTTGACGCCACTCATAGATTTTATCAGTGCTGACCTCTTGGGCTAAGTCCAAGCCCTGCAAGCCGCTAAAGCCCCGCGCCAGCTCTAACGCACGCTCAGCTGTAGCATCTGCGCCAGCCAGAATGCAGCCACTTTGCGCGCCAGACTCACGCAGGATGCGAGTTAAGCGGCGGGTATCAATACCAGCAATGGCAACAATCTTATTATCCTTTAAGTATTCGCCCAATGGCTGCTTGTCTCGCCAACTACTGGAGAGCAAAGGCAAGTCGCGAATAATTAAACCTGCCGCCCACACCCGGTTCGACTCTGCATCCTCAGGAGTGGTGCCAGTATTACCGATATGCGGATAGGTTAAGGTCACCAACTGGCGCGCATAGGATGGGTCTGTCAGTATTTCCTGATAGCCGGTCATGGCAGTATTAAAGACCACCTCACCAACGGTTTGA
>CAZEZR010000109.1:0-5568 GCA_964516465.1 uncultured Thiopseudomonas sp.
AGGCTGGCTATGTACGACCCTCGCAAGTTCTTCAATGCCAGTGGCGAGCTGTTAGGTATTCATGACCTGGATGACGACACAGCAGCAGCTTTGGCCGGTATGGATGTGATGGAGTTGCCGGACGGCGCTGGCAGCATAAAGAAGATCAAGCTTGTTGATAAAGGCCCCAACCTTGAGCGCCTGATGAAGCACCTTGGCTTGTACGAGCGCGACAACGAGCAGAAGGTTGACCCACTTACAGCGCTGCTTCATGGAATCGCTACGCGCAATGCTGGTGCGTTCATGCCGGTGGCTATTGATCCAGAGCGTAACGAAGAAAAAGCGCAAAACGGGTTCGCACCAGTTACGGACGATGAAGACCACGACGAGGATTAGCCGTGGCAAACACTATTGATCTTCTACCGTTACCGACCGATCCTGAGCAGCTGGCCAAATGCCTAGCTGATCCTGAGTGGCGACTATTCAGCGGTTGCCTGTATCAGATTATGATCAAAGGTGATGACGGTGAAGAAGCAATGGTTGAGCCGTTTAAACCCAACCGTGCGCAACGTCGTTTCATACGCAGACTATGGCACCGCAACATTATTCTGAAAGCAAGGCAGCTAGGGTTTACTACGCTGATTGCCATACTTTGGCTGGACCACGCGCTGTTTAATGCCAACCAACGCTGCGGCATCATTGCCCAAGACAGAGAAGCAGCCGAAGCAATCTTTAGGGATAAGGTCAAGTTCGGCTATGAAAACTTGCCGGAAGTGATCCGTGCTCGTTTTCCACTGGGCACTGATAGCAAGAGCGAGCTACTTTTCAAGCACAACAACAGTTCGGTGCGAGTTGGTACATCAATGCGCTCAGGAACGATCCATAGATTGTTAATTTCTGAGTTCGGTAAGATCTGCGCAAAGTTTCCTGACAAGGCAAAAGAGGTCATAACAGGCTCAATTCCAGCCGTTCCGCTTAGCGGCATCACTGTTATCGAAAGTACCGCCGAAGGCACAGAAGGCGAGTTCTACAAGATGACTCAAATTGCCCAGGCTAAGCACTACACGAAAGACTTGCTAACAGTCAGAGACTACCGATTCCACTTCTACGCGTGGTGGCAAGAGCCGCGATACCGTATGGAATCAGCGCTGGTTAATGTTCAAATTGAAGACCACGTTTACTTTGACACCATTGAGCACAGCATGGGTTGCCGTATTGATCCCGACCAGCGCGCTTGGTATGTGGCGACGCGCAATGCTGACTTCAGTGGCTCAGAGGAAAAAATGTGGCAAGAGTACCCGTCCACGCCGGACGAGGCTTTCCAAGTCAGTACCGAAGGCAACTACTACGCTAAATCAATGGTTGAGCTACGCAAGCGCGGCGGCATTACAGCTGTACCTACGCTCGATCTACCGGTTAACACGTTCTGGGATATTGGTAATAGCGATGGATGCGCTATCTGGTTTCACCAAGAGTTGCGCGGTGAAGATAGGTTTATAGGTTACTACGAGGCGCACGGCGAAGACTTGCGGCATTACGTTGCTGAACTCAAGTCAAAAGGTTATGTGTTTGGCACTCACTTTCTACCGCATGACGCTAACCACAAGCGTTTGAGCGACTTCAATAAATCAACTCGCGACATGCTCCAAGATCTATTACCAGGTGAGCGATTCGCCATCGTTCCACTGATCACAGAACTAACAACTGGCATACAGCAAACCAGAAAACACTTAAAGGGTGCTTACTTTGACAAGGCAGGTACTGAAAAAGGTATCAGCCGCATTGATAACTACAAAAAAAAGTACAGCAGAGCCGAGGCGCGATTCATTGACAGTCCAAACAAATCAAATGGATGCAGTGAAGGCGCCGACGCTTTGCGTCAATGGGCGCAAGCAAAAGAGCTGGGCATGCTAGACAGCACAACAAACTCCAACAGTTATGAAGAAGCACCGCCAGCCGACTGGCGCTTGTGAGGACTAGACCATGCAAAAACAAGAGCTAAGCAAAGAAGAATACGATGAGGTTCTTGAAGAGATCGAGAATCAGCCGCGCTGGCGAGCCATAGCAGATAAGGAATCGGACTATGCAGACGGTAATCAACTTGATAGCGAACTGCTCAAGCGGCAGCAAGAGCTGGGTATTCCTCCGGCGGTTGAGGATTTGATTGGTCCAGC
Organism: uncultured Thiopseudomonas sp.; assembly: GCA_964516465.1. Taxonomy (GTDB): domain Bacteria; phylum Pseudomonadota; class Gammaproteobacteria; order Pseudomonadales; family Pseudomonadaceae; genus Denitrificimonas. Next base: position 2,154 of record CAZEZR010000109.1, read on the forward strand.
ACTGCTATCAATTCAAGGTTACGAGGCAACGATACGAACAGACTGGCGCGTGACGCCTAACGGTGATCCAGGCGGCCAAGATGTAGCTGATGCAATCAACTTCAAGCTGAATCAGGCTGAGCGTGAATCGAAGGCTGACCGCGCATGCAGTGCTGCTTTCAAGTCGCAAATCACATGCGGTATCGGATGGGTTGAGGTTGCGCGTGACTCCGATCCGTTTAAGTTTCCGTATCGCTGCAAGACGATCCACAGAAACGAAATCCACTGGGATATGAAGGCCGCTGAGCCGGATTTGAGTGACGCTAGATGGTTACGCAGACAGCGTTGGTTGTCTCCAGAGCGCATTGCGTTAGTGTTTCCTGAGAAAAAGGAGCTGATTCTCGCAGCAGGTAAACATGGCTCGCAGTGGTGGCAAGATGAAACGCTCACATTTGAAGGCGGCGACGGTACTGGCCTCGAAAACGCATGGAATGAAGGCCGCTCATGGACGATGCAAGAAGACCGCTGGTATAACCCGCGCAGTAAAGAACTGTGTGTCGCTGAGTTATGGTACCGCCGCTGGGTGAGAGTCCCTGTTATCAAGACGCCAAACGGTCGAGTCGTTGAGTTTGATGAGTCAAACCTACAGCATGCCATTGCAGTTGCAAGCGGCGCCGCTGAAGTAACACAAGCCACGATTGCCCGAGTTCGTCGAGCGTATTGGCTTGGACCACACAAGCTGCATGATGGCCCAACACCTTACGCACATCGTCACTTCCCGTATGTGCCATTCTTTGGATTCATAGAAGACGCCACAGGCATTCCATACGGCTACGTGCGCTCAATGAAGTACGCGCAAGACTCGCTGAACAGTGGTCTATCTAAGCTGCGCTGGGGCATGAGCGTTGTGCGTGCCGAGCGCACAAAAGGCGCAGTCGCGATGACTGATTCACAGTTTCGCAAACAGATTGCTCGACCAGATGCGGATATTGTCTTGGATGCGGCGCACATGCAGCAGCCTGGTGCGCGCTTTGAAATAAAACGAGACTACCAGCTGACTGACCAGCACTATCAAATGCTGAACGATAACCGAGCAAGCATCGAGCGCGTATCGAATATCACGGCAGGGTTTACTGGCAGGTCCGGCACAGCAACAAGCGGACTGCAAGAGCAGACTCAAGTCGAGCAGTCGAATCAGTCGCTCGCTAGCATCATGGACAACTTCAGAGAAGCGCGCTCGCAAGTCGGTGAACTGCTTATGAGCATGATTATCCGTGACATAGGTGAGAAGCAAACTGAGGTGATTATTGAGGGCGACGCAATCACTGCAGATCGACAAGTCACGCTCAATGCGCCTGAAACTGATCCAGCAACAGGCGTTACATACCTATCCAATGACATTAACCGCACTCGACTGATGGTATCGCTTGAAGACGTGCCTAGTACCAACAGCTACAGAGCGCAGCAGCTGCAAGCATTAACCGAAGCAATCAAGCCACTGCCAGCAGAGTACCTGAGCGCAGCAATTCCGTTCCTGACTCAGTTAATGGATGTGCCGTTTAAGCGCGACCTAGTTGAAGCATTCCGCTCTGTAGGGCAAACACCAACACCTGAACAGATCGAAGAGCAGACGCAGCAAGCAATCCAAGATGCGCTGGCCAAAGCAGGCAACGAACTCAAAGAGCGTGAACTGCAGATCAAAGAGCGCAAAGCCGATAGCGAAGTCAAGAATTTGGATGCCAAAGCAGTTCAGGTGGGTGTACAAGCAGCTTTCGCAGCAATGCAGGCAGGTGCTCAGATAGCAAAAATGCCAATGATTGCGCCCATTGCTGATGAAGTGATGAAGGGCGCTGGCTATCAGAGGCCGAACCCAGCCGGGCATGACCCAGATTTTCCGGTGCCAGGTGAGATACCTACGGAGCATCTACCCCCTGAAGGTTTTGATGAGCTCGTAGAAGTAAATAAAAATACAAGTCCGCAATTTCCACCCGTACCGAGTGATGGCCAGTCAGCTATGCAAGGTATTGAAACCGCTGATACAGCAGATAATTTGCCCGGAGGCATGCAATGACAAAGTTTAAGATTGGCGACAAAGTAACAATCAAGGCGAGTGACGAAAATGGAAATACTATTTTTCCCGACATGAAAATCGTGGGCATACCTGCAGGTGACAATAAAACTTTTTATGGTCTTGTGTTAGATAGCGCCGAAGCCGAGCAGGCCGCTCATGGCGGTATGAATATTTTGCAGATCGAAGAAGAAAAGATTTTGCAGCGTGGAACTACCGAGCAACTCATCCAAGAAAAAGGTTTAACTGCGCCGCGTGTGACGCTCGACGACGTGAACGACAATATTGTTGGGGAGTTCTACTTTACCGGTGCCGATGCGCTAACTGGCGCGATAGCAATAGGAGGCAGGGCTAAGACCGGTCATTTAGTCGGCACAGTGGATGGCGATGTCATGAAGCTACTGACGTTCTGTGTGTTGGTGCTGCGCAATGGCTTTACCGTAACAGGCGAATCCGCCTGTGCTTCGCCGGAAAACTTTAACGCAGAGATTGGCCGCAAGATTGCGCGGCAAAACGCAGAACAAAAGATCTGGCCATTGATGGGCTACCACCTAAAGCAGCAGTTGAGTGAAGGTATCGCATGAGCAGAAAAGATGATCCGAAAGTGACCGAGATTATTATCAGCGTCATGGGTCAAGCAGCCGTGTGCGACATTGTTGACACTGAACAGCACCGCCAAGCTAACGTGTACCTGCCGCAGAATGGCGGGGCTGCACTATTCGCTATGTTTGACCTAGACACTGATGACGAAACAATTAGGCAGGCGCTAATACCTGTGCTGCGTGGTGAACCATTGGAAGAAGATAAGGAAATCACAGAGCAGGTTGAGGGTAGCGTCTTTGCTGGCACTATCCAGCGGCCAGTTCTGAAAGTTAATCAGGTGCCTGCAACCGCATAAACCCACAGAGCATCGACAGCCCGGCACTGACCGGGCTTTTTTACGCCTAAATCCTGCACCCCTGTAGGTTTTGAACACTTCCAGTCGATTCGTGACACTCCCTTGCAAGCTGTGAAAGCAGCGACATGACAGGCGAAAGCCTATTGCGTAACCCATTAGCGGCTACGGCGATATGTGGCAAAACGGGGAAGGCATGACAGATACCAACGAGTTTATTCAGACGCTTGAAGGCGAGCTAACAGCAGAACAGGTAGACCAGTTAATACATGGTCCACAGGGCGATACTGACGCGAAAGCTGATGACGAAGGTAGCGCGCCCGGCGCTGCAACCGAAGCTGATGCTAGCAAGCAAAATAGCGGTGCAGAAGACGCAGGAAGTAGTGAAGAGGGAGCGGAAGCCGAGCTAAACGCTGATAACGCAGTGGTAATGGCACGCGACAACAAGCACACCATTCCATTCGAGAAGCTGG
>CAZEZR010000110.1:0-5543 GCA_964516465.1 uncultured Thiopseudomonas sp.
CCCGCGCCCTTCTTCGGCAATCGCACGCAAAGCGGCCTCAAGCTGTGCGCCACAATCGCAACGCAAACTAAACAGGGCGTCACCGGTCATGCACTCAGAATGCAAGCGACCGAGCACAGGCTGACCATCAGCGATGTCCCCTAAGGTTAATGCAACATGCTCTTTACCGGTTTCTTCATCAAAGAATCCGTGCATGGTGAACTCGGCAAACGGGGTGGGTAATTTGGAGGCAGCGACAAAGACGACAGACACCAGAACAACTCCTAGGCTTTTATAAGTGGCGCATTGTAGCGCTTCACCTCTGGCTAGAACAGTCAATCCTACATTATGTGGGTAATTGCTCAGTTACAGTGTTACTCAAACAATGCATCCAGAGCTTCTTCAAGGCGGGTTACCGCAATCACTTCTATCCCAGCTGGCGCTTCGCGCGGGGCATTGGCTTTAGGCACAATGGCCCGTTTAAAACCATGTTTTGCCGCCTCTCTGAGGCGCTCTTGACCGCTGGGTACTGGGCGTATTTCACCGGACAAACCAATTTCACCGAACACTAACAAACCATGCTCCAGCGGACGGTTGCGTAAGCTGGAAATAATCGCTGCCATCAAAGCCAAGTCCGATGCGGTTTCTAAGACTTTCACGCCACCCACCACATTAAGAAAGACATCTTGATCATGGGTGGGAATACCGCCGTGGCGGTGCAGTACCGCTAATAGCATGGCTAAACGGTTTTGATCCAAACCCACCGTAACCCGCCGTGGATTGCCCAAGTGGCTGGTATCCACTAACGCCTGCACCTCAATCAGCATTGGCCGCGAGCCCTCCCACGTGGCCATGACCACACTGCCGGACACAGCTTCTTGGGCGCGATTGAGAAAAATTGCCGAAGGGTTAGACACCTCTTTAAGGCCACGATCAGTCATGCCGAACACGCCCAACTCATTGACTGCCCCAAAACGGTTTTTCACTGCACGCAACATGCGCAAACGGCCGTCTGATTCGCCTTCAAAATAGAGCACCGTATCGACCATATGCTCAAGCACCCTGGGCCCTGCGAGGGAACCTTCTTTGGTGACATGCCCCACCAAAAAAATGGCTGTGCCACTTTGCTTAGCATAACGCACTAATAATGCAGCGCTTTCCCGCACTTGCGCGACCCCGCCCGGGGCTGATTGCAACTGCTCAGTAAAGATGGTTTGAATCGAGTCAATCACCATGACCCGCGGCTTTTCACGGCGGGCAACGGCTAAAATTCTTTCAATGCAGGTTTCAGTCATCACCTTAAGCTGGTCTTGCGGCAAATCCAAACGCCGCGCACGCATGGCCACTTGCTGTTGTGACTCTTCACCGGTGACGTATAACGCAGAAATAGTTGTGGCCATATGGCACAGGGTTTGCAGCAGTATCGTCGACTTACCAATGCCGGGATCACCGCCGAGCAGCACCACCGAACCATCCACTAAACCACCGCCAAGGACGCGATCCAGCTCGCTGGACTGGGTTGAAAACCGCGGAATCTCAGCCACACTAACTTGCGCCAAGGTTTTCAGTTCGGTTTGATCACCAGCCCAGCCAGCGCGGCCAGTTTTCTCCGCAACACCGGCCTCGATCAGCGTTTCTACTAGGGTATTCCAAGTACCACAGGCACCACATTGCCCGCCCCATTTTGGAAAGGTTGCTCCACATTCTGTACAGCCATACATCCGCTTGGCCTTGGCCATACTGCGCTCCCCTGTTTACTTTGCTAGTGACGAGCGTATCAATCTGATACAACCCTAAAACACTGTTATTGTATACAGTGATCTTGCAAATGCAAACCAACAAGCCCAATAGGCAAAGAGCAGCCTCAACCAGCAACCGGGTAACAGACTCTTACATCTAGCCGCCACAACCGCCGCAGCAACCACCAGCAGGATGGGTAATCTTACGCACTAAAATTTCTTGCTGAGCATTGCATTGCTGTTGTAACAACTCTGTTTTTTCTGCATCTAAGGTTTCTGTGCCTGCCTGCACTGCTGCTAAGCGTGCTGCCAGCTGAGAAAACTCCGCGACTTGTTCTGCAAACCTTGGATCATCATCGCATAAGTCCTGCAAGTCTTGCGCTAACTCAGGTTGATCTTTAATTAATGGATGAATTGTAGTTGTCATTAGAAAAACCTCACTGTTGTGTGTAAAAAAACAATACAGCACACACTGAAAATCACTCTTGATTGCAGTCAAGAGCTAAAAATTAGCCAAACACTTGCATCAAATACTAATGACAACCACTCTCAAACGCAGGATAAATCAACCAGTAAAGAGAATGACAATGACTTATTTTATTGATGCCTGGCTCGACCGCCCACGGCCTTACCTACGTATTGTAAATCGTATGACTGGCAATATTTGTCTACAAGTAAAAGGAGAAAATTTAGAAGAGTTGCGCGAGCAAGGAGCGTTGGATAGTAGCGATTTATACAGCACTGAGCCTTGGTTGATTAAAGAGCAGGTCCATCAGTTATTTTTAATGTGCTATGCCCTCGCAACACACTCGGGCACAACACGGCTTAAGTAATTAGGCAACCACTTCAAGCAGTTCAATATCAAACACTAAAGTGCTGTGCGCAGGAATAGTGCCAACCGCCTGATCAGCGTAAGCTAATTCGCTCGGCACATATAAACGCCACTTGCTACCACAGTTCATCAACTGCAGCGCTTCAGTCCAGCCAGCAATCACGCCAGATACAGGGAATTCTGCTGGCTCACCGCGCTGATAGGAACTATCAAACACCGAACCATCAATTAAAGTACCGTGGTAATGGGTACGTACAGTGTCTGCTGTGGTTGGCTGAGCGCCGTCACCGCTAGAAATCACTTCATATTGCAAGCCCGACTCGAGGGTGATCACGCCTTCTTTTTTAGCATTTTCTGCCAGAAACTTAATCCCTTCAGCTGCAGCTTCTTTAGCTTTAGCTTCAGCCTCAGCTTCCATACGTTCACGGATAATGGTGAAGCTGGCATTTAACTCGTCGCCTGAAACACGCAGTGGCTCGCCATTGAATGCCGCTTGTAAGCCGGTAACTACTGCTTCAATGCTAATACCTGGTGGTGGATTTTGACGTAACTGATCGCCCATTTGACGGCCGATTCCGTAACTTACTCGTGCTTCATCAGTACTCAAATCTAATTCTGACATGCATGCCTCCATTGGCAATTGAAAAAACCGCACGGCGCGGTAGATTGAAAGTCAATATAAGCGCAATATCCTAACAGAGCCACCAGCAAAACCCGAATTTAAAAGCACAGTTTTTTGCCTCTTGTGGAGAGTTTGACGATGATACGCTATCTGTTTTTAAGTAGCCTACTGGCATTAACTGCCTGCCAATCAAACCAACTGGTCGAATTAGACTACCGGCCTGATTACCCCTACCAAAGTTTACGCACTTGGCAATGGTCTGATCCGGCAGTGCAGTTTGCCCCCAACTCCGCTGAGCAAAAAAGCGATCTTGATGCGCAACGTCTACGGGAGGCAATTAGCCAACAATTGACTCAACAAGGCTTGCAACACAGCAATAACGGACAGATTTTGGTCCGTGCTTGGCTGATTAGCGAGATCCAGCCGCAACGCACTGAAGTACTGCAATATGACTACTGGGGTGGCATTTGGGGGCCAGCACTGCGCGCCGAAACCTACGACAGCACCTATACTGTGCAAAAGCTACAAATTGATCTGTTAAGCGCTGATACGCAGCAACTTATTTGGCGCGGCAGTAACAGCTGGCCACTGCCAAAACAACGTATCAGCCCCAGCGTCCGTGAGACGCGACTGCGCGAACAAGTGCAGCACATTTTACAGCGCTTTCCACCCTACTAAACAGAAGCCGAGCCACACAGCATGCGCATCTGAGTCGCTGCATCCTGTGATTACACTATGTCTAGCCCGCTGCTCAGTGCCAAAGGGATACTGCCCAATCAATCGGCTATAGCCACTGGGCAGCAGGCACGTTCAACCTCAATCATCATCAAACTGATAACTGCCCGGCGCAAGGTTATCAAAGCGGGTGTATTTACCTTGGAAAGCCAGCCGCACAGTACCAATTGGCCCGTTACGCTGTTTACCAATAATCACTTCGGCCACACCCTTGTATTCGGTTTCTGGGTGATACACCTCGTCACGGTAAATAAACATAATCACGTCAGCATCTTGCTCAATGGCGCCAGACTCACGTAAGTCAGAGTTAATCGGGCGCTTATTCGGCCGCTGCTCCAGCGAACGGTTCAACTGCGATAGCGCCACCACTGGGCAATCAAATTCTTTTGCCAACGCCTTTAATGAGCGTGATATTTCAGAAATTTCATTGGTACGGTTATCGCTGCCGCTGCCGCCCAACTGCATCAATTGCAGGTAGTCGACCATAATCAAACCTATTTCACCGTGTTCGCGCACTAAACGCCGGGTGCGGGCACGCATTTCCGATGGACTGATCCCCGCGGAGTCATCAATAAAGAGTTTACGCTCTTGTAACATATTGACTGCTGAGGTGAGGCGCGGCCAATCATCCTCATCTAAACGGCCGGAACGCACCTTAGTTTGATCAATGCGCCCCAGCGAAGAAATCATGCGCATCACCAGTGATTCTGCTGGCATCTCTAACGAGAAGACCAAAATGCATTTTTCTGAACGCATTAAGGCGTTTTCCACCAAGTTCATAGCAAAGGTGGTTTTACCCATGGATGGACGACCAGCAACAATAATTAAGTCTGCTGGCTGCAAGCCACTGGTTTTTTCATCTAAATCAGTAAAGCCGGTGGACACCCCAGTAATGGCTTCATCACTGTTAAACAGCGTATCAATGGTATCAATGACATTGGCCAGCAAGTCATTGAGCCCTACTGGACCGCCGGCGGTTGGCCGCGCCTCAGCTATCTGGAAGATTCGACGCTCAGCTTCATCAAGAATTTCATCGCCGCTTTTACCTTCCGGCGAATAAGCGCTGTCGGCAATATCATTACTGATACTGATCAGCTGACGTAAGGTGGCGCGCTCACGAATAATTTCTGCATAGGCTTTAATATTGGCCACTGAGGGCGTATTTTTTGCCAGCTCACCTAAATAGGCTAAGCCACCCACTTGACTGAGCTGCCCCTCTTTATCCAGCTGCTCAGATAAGGTCACCACATCAAATGGCGCATTGCGTTCAGCTAAGCGTGCCACTGCGCGAAAAATCAACCGATGGTCATGGCGATAAAAGTCGCCATCTGACACCTGATCAAGGATGCGCTCCCAAGCATTATTGTCCAGCATTAAACCGCCCAGCACAGACTGCTCGGCCTCAACCGAATGCGGCGGCACTTTCAGCGCTGCTGTCTCTAAATCATACTGCTGGGGAACCTCTAACTCGCTCATGCACTATACCTGTGTGTTACTAAAGATAGACTTCTTGCTGGCTCTTAAACAACAAAAGGCACGCATCTTTACAGATTGCGTGCCTTTTGTACCATCAGTCAAGCAAAGTTAACCGATAGGGCGATTAGCCTGCAACTACAATCAATTTGACTGTAGCTTC
>CAZEZR010000111.1:0-5371 GCA_964516465.1 uncultured Thiopseudomonas sp.
GCTCTATCGCCCGCGCCCTATTGCCGAAAGGCAAGCAGCTTTACGCTGAACGTTCTGCTGGAAAAGCTCCGAACACGTTTTCAGCCGACATATTTCATGAAATATTCAACGAGGCGCTCGCCAGACTTGGCGCCGCGGATCCGGAGCAGCCTTGGTGGAAGGACGCTTTGGCGAAGCTGGGCGGTGCTGTAATTCAGCCTGACTGGTTCAAAAAGCCATATGTACAAGAATGGCTTTCAAAAACGGAAGTTAAGGGCCTGCTTAAGCAGGCTGCTCAGGCAAACCTAGCTGGATCGACAGGTCGTCAAGATACACATACGCGCCTCATTGAAAGCTACATTCAGCACTCGCACGAGGATCGACGGCATGCTGAATCGGTGATCTCGCTTGCCCTGGCCGTGCTCAGTGCCAGCATGAAAGGCGCAGTCCGTGATCAGGGTACTGCAGCGCTAGTACAAGCTACTGCTGCAGACCAGCGGGATCGTCTGGGAGTTATAGATGAGAAGCTCAAGGCAATGGGGCTTGAAGGGGATCTCAAAAAACTAGTCGAGTCCGCTAAGAGCTACGCAAATCTGATTCCAGATGATATTGGCGGAACGCACCTCAATCGACACGGGCTTATCGAGGGTTTGAACTCCAAGCTTGCAGCGGCTCGATTGGTGCAGATACGTGGTTTACCTGGCAGTGGCAAGTCAGCACTAATAAAGCATGCTGTCAAACGAGCAATTGAGCGTGGGCCGGCGCTCTTCCTTAAAGCCGAGCAGCTTGAGGGTAACAGCTGGATTAGTTACGCAGCTTCTCAAGGCCTTTCGGGCGTTCCTCTGGAGCAACTGCTCGTTGAGGTTGGGGCGGCTGGCACTCCTATACTCTTCATTGATGCAATTGATCGAGTTGAGAAGGAACAGCAACCCATAATTCTTGACGTGATTCGCGTCATCGTAGAGTCGCCCCAGCTCAGTGACTGGCGTGTAGTGGTCTCGCTTCGAGATACTGGTATCGAAGTGCTTCGAAATTGGTTAGGCGACTTTTTAGCTGTCCTGAAAGTCAAGACTCTAGCTGTTGAGCAACTGAGTGAGGAAGAGGCAGAAGCTCTTGCAGAAGCCCAGCCACACTTAAGGCCACTTCTATTTGGCTCTGCCCAGGTTAAAGAGGTTGTGCGGCGCCCGTTCTTTGCGAAAATTCTGCACAAGAGCTACATGGCAGCCCCCGCCCATCCAACATTCACACCTCAGTCTGAAGTTGATCTGATTGCGAATTGGTGGCGGTTTGGCGGCTACAACGAAACTGGCCAAAGTGGACTCGAGCGTCAACGTGCGCTACTCGACTTAGCCCGCATTCGTGCTCACCAGCTTAGCCAACCGATTGGGCTTCGCCAACTCAACTCGCTTGCGCACATCAACGACCTGATATCGGATGGAATCCTCCAGCATGCTCGGGAAGGAATATCCGTGCGGTTTGCTCACGATATCTTTTTTGAATGGGCGTTTTTCCATGTTCTAGCTGATCGTGGAGAGCTCTGGATGGAAGAAATCAAGGCGTGCGGTGAACCTCCTGCGATTGCACGTGTTGTCAAACTTGCCTCCCAGTGGGAATACACTCAGGGGGAAGCCTGGTCTGCTTACCTTGCGCTCACTGAAAATTTAGAATTCAGATCTCAATGGCAACGATCATGGTTGGTTGGCCCTATTGGGACTGCAGGGTTTGATGCCGATAGCCAACAGTACGAACATGCCGTATTTACCGACGACTTTCGACTCTTTAGGAAGGTGCTCGTTTGGTTTCAAGCTGAGCAAACTTCGCCGAATCCAACCATTCTCGCAGGTACTCTTCCCCGAGAACAACTACAAAGGGCCGCTGATCTTCTTGGGTGGCCATCTGATTTCGCTACGTGGCAACGTCTCATCAATTTTATCCTCCGGAAGATATCAAGCATTCCTCAGAGGCTTTACCCGGAAATTGTATCTGTTTTTGAGGTTTGGCAGAGTGCTCTAGCTGATCACAAAAACCCGACATCCCGAGCACTATTGCAGCTGTGCGCTAGGTGGCTTGCTGATATAGACGCGCTTAACACAGCGGACACCCCAAACGAGAGCTCGAGATACTGGCGAGAAGTCCCTCACTTAGACGACTTCAAAAAATCTCTGGTGCGACTCATATTGAGTGCATCCAGAGCAGAGCCGGACCTAGCAGACAGTTATATACGGCGGGTGGCCAGCTCAGAGCGCATTGATGACAATGTGTTTAGCGATATTACTGCCTTTGCTCCGGTTCTAGCACAGTCCCTTCCCACGTCACTTGTCGAACTGTCACTGGCATTCCTCAGGGGTGAACTCCCAAATGATCAAGTCGCTCGAGAAGAGTTGGAGCTTCATAACGCAGCTACTTGGCGAAATGAGATTCAGGCCAAGCCAAAAGCGGAACGCACGCGTCGCGAGCAAATGGCTCTATCGTGTTCGCCATTGTTCAGGTCTGTTGGGGATTTCAGTAGTCACGATTGGCAAAGGCTATCAATCCATGACGATCACCAAAGCTTCTGGCCCTGTTCGCCACTTCGAGAACCTTTTCACTCACTGTTTCAGTTTTCACCTGACGAAGGGCTTCGGCTTTTCCGAGAACTCTGCAATCACGCCGTGCTTGCTTGGCGACAGTTGCACGTTCACTCACACGAGCGGACAGGAACTCCTATACCGCTCGAATTGACGTTTCCTTGGGGGGTTCAATATTTCTGGGGCTCTGATCGCGAGTACTTGTGGTGTCGATCAGCGTGGGCACCGAAAGTAATCGGCAGTGGATTCATGGCACTTGAAGAGTGGTGTTTTGCCGAGCTTGCACGCGGTCGGCCAGTTGAAGAGCTGATCCAGAAAATCGTTGAAGGGAATAAGAGCATCGCAATCTTAGGCACTGCAGCGATGCTTACGCTTCATACCGAACAGGTGTCTGAGGCGGCAATACCGCTATTAACTTCTCAACGTTTACTGGCCGCTGATCATCACCGATTGGCAGGGGACCACTCATCCGCGGCGAGGTTGATCGGCTTTACAAAGTCCAGTGACAAGCCTCATATTGAGGCGGTCCAAGCAGCAGATGCTCGACCGGTTCGTAAGTCTCAGCTCAGCTGGATGGTGCCCAAGGCGTTTTTTGCGGCAGAGCCCATTAGTGATACGGTCCGCAATGCGATACTTGGCTTTCAGGACAACCTGCCCTTCCAATATGAAGAGCAGTGTAGGAACCCGAAAGTGCAGGAGGACCTAGCAGCTCAGGCTCTTGAGTACTCCTATTTAGTGGATCCGAAGAACTATCAGGCCTGCCGCGTTGAAGAGGATCCAAGTCACGTTGCAATGGTTCATGTCAGCCCTTCAGCAGCGAAGCCCGAAAACATTACCAAGACAGAGCATGCTACGAGATTTCTGACCCTATCTGCTCTGTCTACCTGGGCGTGCAAGTCCTTTAAGAGCGGAGCGATACATAGCAGGTTCAAGATCACTGATGCTATAGCTCTAGGCAGAGAGGCGGACTGCAGTAATTTGTATGAGCTTTCAAATGGCGCTGCCGATGATATCGAACTGGCAACCTGTCGAGGTGCGGTCGCTGCTGTTGCAGCTATGGTGCTCAACCACCGAGAAGGGCTTGTAACACTAGATATTGATTGGGCTCGTAATGTCCTAAGCCGCGCGATGCATCTTCCAGAAAAACCCCATCTAATGTGGACACCCAGTGCTGTTATCCCGTGGCGCCAAGCCATATTTGTGGCGCGAGGCTTGGCAGCGGATTTCCGCGAAGGCACTGCGGTGGATGTAGGTGCGCGCGATCTACTCGCTTTAGTCGCTCACCCGCTTGAAATAGTATCACTCGCTGCAGTCGCAGAAGCCTGCCAGCTTTGGGATAAGGACCCTGAGTTAACCTGGTTAGCCCTTTTCTTGGCATTTTCCCTTTGCCATGTTCCACCGCGCCTAAGTAACCATCGCCACGGCGAACCGCTCCACTTGCCGAATGTGTCGAAAGCGGCGGTCGACGAAGCGTTTTCGCTCTATATGAGCGGAAGCGGATGGGCGCCTCTTTCCTTGCCTCCTCCAGCCTGGGTTAAGGTCAAATCCGGGCCGTCTCGGCGTAGGCCTAAAAGACACATAGAACATGACGTGGATACCTCTGGTGCGACCGAAGAATGGCGTGAGCCCGATATCTACTGGCATTCAAAACATGCTGCTGAAATTCTCGAACTCATCCCGTTCGATAGGATCCTGAGTAGTCCCGCGAAAGGCGCGCTCCTAGAGTTTCTGGAAGGAATACTCGATTGGACCAATCAAAAAAACTCACCTCCTTGGGTAAAACCTGGACACAGAGATCAATCGACGAATCGCATTTTTGAATGGACGCATGGCTTAGGAGCAACTCTTGGCAGAATAGCCGGACTACTCCCCCTCAGTGATTTTCAGAGCCGATTTCTCGACCCGATATTGGAATTGGAGGCCGATAATTGCTGGGCTCTTCTATCCCCCTTCGTGGACCGATACATCTGTTTGTACGTGTACGACTCACCGGAGATTCCTGCTGACGCAGTTGCTGCCCTTGATCTCTGTCTTGAGCGTCTCCTTCAAGACCCTATTTTCATTCGCGATGCGTATCGAAGTGGGGAACCCTCAGGTTTTGATCAGCCCCGGCTTATTCGTGCGCTAATGTTTGTCTCAATCGAGCATGCTGGCTTGGCTGCTCGCTATATCAATGGGGACTGGTCTGAAGTCAGCGTTGTGTTACCTCTGATTGATCGCTTCATTCGTGCTGCAGGCTGGGCTGCCTCGGTCATGATTCCCTTCTTAACACTCTGTGAGCGTGCTAAAGCCCACTATCCAGCCGATGCTTTTGCAGATCAAATGCTCGCTATTATCGGTAGCGGGCCGGATAACTTTCCGGGCTGGCGTGGAACGCTGATACCCGCGCGTATAGCGGAGCTTGTGCAGTACTTCGCACATCGTGATGCGCCAATGAAGCAGCCCCTAGCACAGAAATTTCTGAGAATTCTCGACATTCTGGTCGACATGGGCGATCGGCGAAGCGCAGCTCTTCAACTCGGAGAGGCATTCCGCGAGACTCGCTTATCCCCTTAAACCAAGTATTACTGTAGTGGCATAGTGAATTTGGCCACCTAATTAGAGGTGCTATCATGCACCAAGCAGCTATTAGGTGACAGTATGAAAAACAGACCAAAACGTAATTTCAGTCCTGAGTTCCGACTCGAATCAGCACAGTTAGTTGTTGATCAAAACTACACCGTTCGAGCGGCGGCTGAAGCCATGAATGTTGGTGTTTCGACGATGGATAAATGGGTTCGTCAGCTGCGCCAAGAGCGCAACGGCGAAAGCCCAAAAGCAACGCC
>CAZEZR010000112.1:0-5368 GCA_964516465.1 uncultured Thiopseudomonas sp.
AAGTTAAGCGACTCTGATAAAGGTTGTTACTTATGCGTTATATAAGCACGCGCGGCCAAGCCCCAGCGTTGAATTTTGAAGATGTACTGTTGACTGGCTTAGCCAGTGACGGTGGTTTGTATGTACCAGAAAACCTGCCACGCTTTACCGTAGAGGAGATTGCTTCTTGGGCTGATTTGCCTTATTACGAATTAGCCTTCCGAGTGATGCGTCCCTTTGTCGCCGGTTGTATTGAGGATGCTGACTTTAAAGCGATTCTTAAAGAAACCTATGGGGTGTTTGAGCACAGCGCTGTAGCACCCTTGCGTCAGTTGCAGGGTAATGAGTGGGTGATGGAATTGTTCCATGGCCCAACCTTGGCTTTTAAAGACTTTGCTTTACAGTTGCTGGGTCGTTTGTTGGACCATGTGCTGACCAAGCGCGATGAGCGCGTGGTGATTATGGGTGCAACCTCAGGTGACACAGGTTCTGCAGCCATTGAGGGCTGCCGCCGTTGTGAGAATGTGGATATCTTTATTTTATATCCCCATGGTCGCGTTTCTGAAGTGCAGCGCCGGCAAATGACCAGTGCGCTGAGCGACAATATTCATAATATTGCCATAGAAGGTAGCTTTGATGACTGTCAGGAGATGGTCAAAGCCAGCTTTGCTGATCAATCCTTCCTTAAAGGCACTCGTTTAGTGGCGGTGAACTCGATCAACTGGGCGCGCATTATGGCGCAGATTGTGTACTACTTTCATGCAGCGATTCAGCTGGGTGGTCCGCAGCGTTCGGTGGCATTCTCAGTGCCAACCGGTAACTTTGGTGATATTTTTGCCGGTTATTTAGCGCGCAATATGGGCCTGCCAATCAACCAGTTAATTGTTGCCACTAACCGTAACGATATTTTGCACCGTTTTATGAGTGGCAATCGCTACAATAAAGATGAGTTGCACCCAACCCTATCGCCATCTATGGATATTATGGTGTCGTCCAACTTTGAGCGTTTGTTGTTTGATATGCACGGTCGTGATGGTGCGAAGGTGGCTGAGTTGATGGACAACTTCCGTGCCACTGGTGAAATGAGTGTGGCGGAAGAGCGCTGGACTGAGACCCGTAAGCTGTTTGATTCGCTCGCGGTGGATGATGAACAAACCTGCGCCACCATTGCTCAAGTGTACAAAGAAACCGGTGAGCTATTGGATCCGCACACTGCAATTGGTGTGCATGCGGCCCGTGAGTGCCGTCGCAGCTTGGCTACACCAATGGTTACATTAGGCACTGCGCATCCGGTGAAGTTCCCAGAGGCAGTTGAGAAAGCCGTACCGGGGGCCACGCCAAAGTTGCCTGCGCATATGGCTGACCTGTTTGAGCGTGAAGAGCGTTGCACTGTTTTAGCCAATGATTTGGCGACAGTGCAAGACTTTGTCAGCCAGCACGGTAACCGCGGTAAGCCTTTGTAAGCTGTTTCTGCAAGGTTGGCGGTTCAATTAAAACCCGAGTCTTGTTAAAGAGGCTCGGGTTTTTTATTGGCTGATTGTTGCAGCTCTGCATAAAGTCTTAGACTGATTCCGGCTCGGGTTGTTGTAGGCTAGACCTATTAAGTCATTCTATTGAGTAGAACATTATGACTGAGCGAACGTATCAGGCTGATGTATTAGTGATAGGTGCGGGGCTGGCGGGCATTTGTGCTGCGCTGGAGCTTTTAGACAATAACCAATCAGTGCTGTTGCTTGATGCCTGTGCTGAACAGCGTTTTGGTGGCCAGGCGCAGGATGCTTTTGGTGGCATGTTATTGAATAACACTCCAGAACAGCGGCGCAATGGTATCGCTGATTCCAGTGAGTTGTTTTGGCGGGATTGGCAACAGGCAGCGCAGTTTACTGCAGCTAACCCGTGGGCTAAGCGCTGGGCCATGGCCTATTGCGAGCACAATCGCAGTGAGATTTATGATTGGTTAGGCAGTCGTGGCATTGGTTTTTTTCCTGTGCTGCAATGGCCAGAGCGGGGCAACTACGCTGATGGTAATTCAGTGCCGCGCTACCACATTGCCTGGGGCTGCGGTAAAGGCGTAGTCAATAGCTTGATTAAGCAATTGTTGGGGCATCCGAATAAACATCGCTTACGTTGCCTGTTTGAGCATCGGGTCAACGCCTTGGACTATCGCAATGGGCAAGTAATGGGCTGCCACGGTCAGCAACCTGCTGGCGAGTTTAGCGTGCAGGCTGACAATACAGTTATTTGCGCGGGCGGGATCAATGGCAATCTTGCTTTGGTGCGCCAGCATTGGGATCCCATCTATGGGACTGCACCAGAAAACCTATTGGCCGGCGTGCACCCCAGTGCCGATGGTTCAATGCATCAGTGTGTTGCAGGTATTGGTGGGCAGATCAGCAACCTGCATTATATGTGGAATTATGCCGCTGGCATTGCGCATCCGCAGCCAGAGTTCCCTGAGCAGGGTTTAAGCTTGATACCGCCACGCTCCGCATTATGGCTGGATTGTTATGGTCGTCGAGTGGGCCCAAGACCTATGGTGACGGGTTTTGACACCCATGATTTATGCAAAATAACGGGCCACTTGCCCCAGCAATATACCTGGCAAATTATGAATAAACGCATTGCTGACAAAGAATTGGCGATTTCTGGCAGTGACAGCAATCCTTATTTTCGCGATAAAAAACTGCTGCAAGTACTGTGGCAAGCCATGCGCGGCAATGCGCAGCAAACCCAATGGTTGTTGGAACAGTGCGCAGATGTTGTCAGTGCTGTCACCCTTGAAGAGCTGGCGGTGCAGATGCAGCGCATTGCTCCAGATGTCCCATTGGATGTGGCCGCTATGCGCGCTGATATTGAGCACTATGATGGACAACTTAAAGGTCCGCGAGGTTTGCATAATGATGATCAAATTCGCCGTATCCAACAGATGCGCCAATGGCGCGGTGATCGGGCGCGCACCTGCAGTTTACAACCCATTGTCGATCCTAAGCAGATGCCGCTGATTGCCATTCGCCTGCGTCTGATCAGTCGTAAAAGTATGGGCGGTATGCTGACCGACTTGCAGTCGCGGGTGCTTGATCAGCAAGGCCAGGCCATCGGCGGTTTATATGCGGCTGGTGAGGCGGCTGGTTTTGGTGGCGGCGGCATTGCCGGTATCCGTTCATTAGAAGGCACGTTTTTATCCAATTGCGTGATGAATGCGCGCCGAGCAGCGCAGAGTATCAGTGCCGGTTAGCCCGCTGGATGAATTCAATACAGCCTAAAACAGAGTAGGAAACTAACAGTATGAAAAAAACTGGTGCAGCTTTAGCCCGCTTTGCTTTAGAGCAAATAGGAGTGACCCACACCTTTGGTATTCCTGGTGTGCACAACACGGAGCTCTATGATGAACTGAACAGTTCCAGCCAGATTGAGCCTGTATTGGTGACCCATGAGTGTGGCGGAGCATTTATGGCCGATGCTATGAGTCGCACTGGGCGCAGCATTGGTACCTTGTTGATTGTTCCCGGGGCGGGAGTGACCCATGCCTCCAGCGGTATTGGCGAGGCATACTTGGCTGGTATCCCCATGTTGATTGTCTCAGGTGGAATTCACACGCAAAGTGGTCATCACTATCAATTGCACGATATCGATCAGCACGCATTGCTGGCGCCAATCACTAAAGGCAGTTTCCATATTAAAACTCATGCCGAGGTGATCCCAGCACTGTATGCGGCTTATCAATTGGCCATGCGCGGTGAGCACGGGCCGGTGTTTGTCGAGTTACCTTACAATATTGGTAATTTTTTAGGTGCAGTGGACGGCATGCCGACCTTTACCGGCTTGGAGCCAGAACCGGTCTTTGATGCAGCTCTGGTTAAGCAGGCTGCGCAACTGTTGCTTGAGGGGCAGCAAGTGGGCTTTTTTCTGGGTTGGGGTGCTGTGGATTGTGAAGCGCAATTGATTGAGCTGGCTGAGCACCTCAATGCGCCGGTGGCAACGACACTGCAAGGCTTAAGTGCTTTTCCTGGTAATCATCCGTTGCACACCGGTATGGGTTTTGGTGATTACTCTGTGCCGGCAGCGCAAAATGCGCTGGCTAAGTGTGATGTATTGCTGGCGATAGGTACGCGTTTTGCAGAAATTCCCACCGGCAGTTTCAGTATGCAGGTGCCAGACAATTTAATTCATATTGATATAAATCCTGAGGTGTTTAGTGCCAATTACCCAGCGAAAATTGCTGTGCAAGGTGATGCGCGTCAGGTGGTTCCGGCACTGTTAGATGAGGTGCGTCGGTTACAGCCGCAGGGGCTGCAGGGGCATATAGCTGAGCAGATACAGCAGGATAAACACGCCTACCAACAGCAGTGGTTGAGTCACAACAGTGCTGGGCGAGTCAATCCAGCAAGGTTTTTCCAAGCGCTGCGCAAGCATATGAGCGATGACACCATCGTGGTGGCGGATGATGGCAATCACACCTATTTAGTGGCTGAACTGCTGCCGATTCTAGGTGCGCGGCGCTATATTTCTCCCACTGACTTTAATGCCATGGGTTACTGTGTGCCGGCGGCCATAGGGGCAAAACTGGCCAATCCGCAGACGCCTGTGGTGGGTATTGTCGGCGATGGTGCATTGTTGATGACTGGTTTAGAGATGCTCACCGCAGTGCGCCGTCAATTAGGGGTGGCGTTATTTATCTTTAATGACGGCGAACTGTCGCAAATTGCCCAAGCGCAAGAGATTCCCTATAACCGCAAGACCTGTACGGTATTGCACCCAATTGATATGCAAGCATTGGCGGCTACTGTGGGTGCAAAGTTTGTATCCATTAGCAGTGAGGCGGATATTGAGCCAGGTATTAAGCAAGCATTGCAGTTTGCTGCCAATCATCAGCCGGTTTATGTGGAGGTGGAAATTGACTACTCAAAACGCACCCGCTTTACTCAGGGCATCGTTAAAGCCACGGTTAAACGCTTTGCGGTACGGGATAAAGTACGAGTTATCAGTCGTGCTTTAATGCGCAAGATTACCGGTTAGTGCGGTGCTACTTATTCGCTTGTCTAGAATCGATTGAATAAATCATTGCTGCGTGTGGATAGTGGTAGGTCACACGGCGGGTTGCAATTGGCAGTGGATATACTGTGATTAGAATTGTAGGTTGGGTGTTGTGTTGCGGCAGTTGTTGGGGATGGTTTGCTTGAGGCTTGCTACAGTTGCAAGGGGTAGGTCGGTCAGCTTATAAATATCAGGCAATAAAAAACCGGCTAAGGCCGGTTTTTTATTGAACATGCTGTGGCGATTAAGCAGCAGCTTCACTCAGCGCTTTGATGCGCTGGTTGAGGCGGCTCTTATTACGAGCAGCTTTGTTCTTATGGATAATGCCTTTATCGGCCATACGGTCGATAACAGG
>CAZEZR010000113.1:0-5243 GCA_964516465.1 uncultured Thiopseudomonas sp.
TTGCAACCAGTAAAGGATAACTCCTAAAACTCATCTGATCATCCGGTACTCTACATGTAATCACTCAAAAGTCAGGAAAAAGAGAAATACACCTAAAAGTAATTGATGCTTCCTTCTTAGAAGGCGGGACTTTAGGTGTCGGCACTAAACATCCTCATATGCTAACTCTTAAAGTCGAAAACACAACTGCGCAACCACATGTGACCAATCATGGTTCATCAACTTTTAACATAGGCTCTATTAGTGGTGAAAACGTTCAAGTAGGTAACAGTAATACATTAACTACTAACGTTACGATTCAAGAGCTTGCACAAAAAATTGCTGAAAGTGGTGACGCTGATGCCAAATCAAAATTAAAAGAATTTTTACAAAACAGTACTGTCGGTAGTTTAATTGGTGCTGGAGCTTCAGCATTGATAGGTATGTTGTAAATACATAACAAGGCGCTCAAGCTTTGGACGCAGCAAGCTGGGCCGCTTAGCTTAGCGTTAGATTGATTTCACCACACGGAAAGTATTATGGAAAGTATATTAAATAAGAGACATTACCGAAGTGTATTCTATTGGCTAGTCGCACTGATATTGTTGTTTTCTATAACTTTAAGATTTCTGGTTTTGCCTCAATTTGACACAAAGTTAGAAGCGAGTTTGTTAGGCTTTGGTGCTGCACTTTTGGATGGACTTGTAATATCACTAATAGTTACCGTTCTTATTGGTAGCTTTGTATTTTGGCTGACCCCGGAAATTCTCAAGAAATCAGTAATGGACGTTATTGAGCCTAAAGAAATTGGACCGCTTCTAAAAAAAGCAGCGACTGATACAAGAACTTGGACATATAAAGGCGCTTGTGGAAGATACACTCGCGCAACAACACTTCCTTCGTTGGCTAGTGCAGCCAAACACGAAGGACTAGGTAGAGATATTAGAATTACGATATTGAACCCAGGCAACGATCTATTATGTTCAGAATATGCAACTTATAGAAGAAGCCTGAAATCTGCAAAAAACGGTCACCCTTGGACAGAAAAAAAGGTTAAAGAAGAGGTTGTTGCAACAATAATCTCAGCGCTAAGGTTTAGACACGAAGAGCCGCTACTTAGAATAGAACTGTATTTAATTGATCACTTCTCAGCCTTTCGTTTCGATATTTCAGATCAGTATGTGATTGTGACTAAGGAGGATAAAGAGGCTTCTGGATTAAGAGCTAACTCAGGAACCTACTTTTATGATTCTTACAAAGATGACGTTAGGTTAAGCGAGCGGCAGTCTATAAATGTTAGCTACCAAGATGAAGTGCCAATTGGCGATAACTTAACAGATGAGACACTAAGAGCATTAATTTTGAAGGCATCATTAATAGACCCTGAAAAACTTAGCAGTTTAGACCTAAGTGCAATACGAAAATTAATAAACTCCCCTGAAGACCCCTATTCATCATGAAAAACTTATTGAATCATAATGATTGGATTTCAGCTTTGAATAATAATGAGTTGTCAGCTTTTGATATCATTCAGGTGGGAATAGATAAAGGTGCAAATTTTATTTGGCACCCATTAGGGTTTATCCTTTGTAAGCTTTCTGAAGAAGGCGAAAAAAAAATACGGTTGCACATTTGGCCTAACAATAATGATCGAATGCAAAAGCCAGCATGGTTAATTCATGATCACTTATTTAATCTTAAAAGCTGGGTTGTCGCTGGAAGAATAGAAAACATTGAGTATTCGGTGGAAGAGGGTACGCCAAATTTTAGGGTTTACCATGCGAGGTATGAAGAGGATAGCTCTGTTTTATACCGAACAGATAAGAAAATATTCATCACAGAAAAAATAAAATATTTAGTAAGTGCTGGTGAGAGGTATAGCGTTCCTTCAGGTATGCTTCATCAATCAGTATCAGTTTCAGAAACAACATCAGTGACCGTCTGTGAAACAATAGACCAGCCAAGCATAATACCGAGCATAGCTGGAGATATCAGTGGAGCAGACAAGTACTCTTATACAAGAGTTAAAGTTGATGAGTCAGACTTCCAGTCTATCATTGCAAAAATCTAACAAGGCAACGAAAAATCGCCCACAAAAAGCGTGGGCTGGACTCGCTAACGCTCGCCTTTTATTGCGGCGTTAGGGTAATCCCCCCATTTATAACAGGGCTCAAAAGTAGATATCAGGCCACTATGGCCAACTTTTGTTTAGGGGTAATGCCGCCAAGCCCCATATTAGGTCGTTCGTTATTGTAGTGCCAGAGCCATTGAGTCGCATAATCTTGAACTGCGGCAATGCTCTCAAATAAATACTGGGCGAGCCAGTCATAACGAACAGTACGGTTGTAGCGTTCGATATAAGCATTTTGTTGCGGATTGCCAGGTTGAATAAAATCCAACTTAATATCATGTTTAGCTGCCCAAGCACCAAGCTTTCCGCTGATATATTCTGGTCCATTGTCACAGCGAATTGAGCATGGCTTGCCGCGCCATTCGTAAGCGTCCGGCCATCACACCTTGCTTAGGATAACCGGCGTCCAATTGTGCGGCAGCAACGCATCAATTGTGTTGTTCTTCTGCGTCGGTAGTCTTGTCAGCATGTCTTTTAAATAGATGTATGGATCGTGCCCGTTCAGTTTGGCGGATTGGATCAGCGTCATGACTGCAGCAGCGCGTTGCCCGCTTCTAAGTGAACCGGCGAATAGCCAGTTGGAGCGACCCAGTGCCCACGGACGGATTTGATTCTCGACCCAGTTGTTGTCGATCGGCACCATGCCATCGTCCAGATAACGCGTCAGCGCTGTCCAGCGTTTGATACTGTAATCCAATGCTCTGGCTGTGCCGGAGCCATCCGGCACTTTCTGCCGCTGGGCCAGCATCCATTGGTGCAATGCATCAGCAATGGGTCGAGCTTTAGCATGCCTTATGGCGTGTCGTTTATCCGGTGGCAGATCTTTTGTCTCACGCTCGATCATGTACAACTGAGCAATATATTTAAGGGCTTGTGCAGCAAGGGTACTCTGGTTGGCTTCGTGTAGATCGTAGAACTTGCGTCGGGCATTGGCCATGCAACCGATCTCAGTGATACCGTTGCCAAAACCAGCTTTGTAACCCGAATAATCATCGCACACTAACTTGCCTTGCCAGTCGCCCAGAAAATTTCGTGCATGCTCACCGGCGCGAGTCGGAGCGAAGTTATAAACAACCGCTTTTAGATTCGAGAACGGCGTGGTGCAGTAGGCCCAAACGTAGGCTTTGTGGGTCTTTTTCTTGCCTGGGATCAACATATTGACCGGTGTTTCATCAGCGTGCAAAACGCTGTGCTCTAACAAGGTGCTTCTCAGCGCATCAACCAAGGGCTGCAGATGCACACCACAAACTCCAACCCATTCCGCCAGAGTAGAACGTGGGATGGCGAAGCCAGCACGAGCAAAGATGCGTTCTTGACGATACAAAGGCAAATGATCGGAGTACTTGGCTACTAACACTTGAGCCAATAAGCCTGCAGTGGGGATGCCTTTATCAATGACTTGAGCAGGTACGGGCGCTTGGATTAGTGTTTCACACTGCGCGCAGACCCATTTACCACGAATATGGCGCTCTACTGTAAATTCACCCGGTACGTAATCCAGCTTTTCACTGACATCTTCGCCAACGCGCTTGAGTTGGCAACCGCAGTTGCACTGGATGTTTTCTGGTTCGTGGTGGATCAGCGTGCGGGGCAGCTCGGGCGGCAATGGCGCTCGTTTGGGCTGCTTTTTAGATTGCGCTGGTGTGTTTACGACAGTGAGCTGAGCCAGCTCCGCTTCAATAGCAGCAAGATCGCCCTCAACGAGCTCATCCAACAGACTGTCTTGCAGCACATTAAGATGCTCGCTGCGCTGAGCGTATTTATGACGCTTCAGGATAGCTAATTCATGGCTCAGTTTTTCGATGACCGCATCGCGGTGTACGATGACTCGATCTTTTTGGTTGAGTAATTTTTCCTTAGCATCCAGCGACGCCATCAACTCCGTGGTTAAGCTTCGGAGTTGATCGGCAGAGAGTAGGCTAAGATCAGGATATTTTGACATGCTATGCAGTATGCCAAAGCATGATTATCGTGACGATTCGCCATGTTGATGATGGCCTGAAAAGCCGGTTTGTGGTTACAAAACCGAGATAACACCCGCCGCACCGAGCCGCTGCCAAGGTAGCCCTTGAACCAGAGCGGTCAACTGCTCATCGGTTAATTGCAGTTGCTTGCCACGCCACGTTTCACCCCAATGAAACTTGCCTTTATTCAGCCGACGAGCACAAAGCCAGATACCCAAGCCGTCATGAATCAATACCTTCATTCGGTTACCCCGTTTGTTGGCAAACAAATAAGCGCAGTGCGGTCTGGCTGAGCCAAACACCTGAACGACACGCGCCAGTGCAGTGTCTGGCCCAGCTCGCATATCCAGTGGCTCGGTTGCCAGCCAGATTTCATCAATGCGGATCATTGCAAAAGGCTGCGTAGAAACATCGTGCACTGGTGGGCCTGCTCCGTAGGCCACTCGACCACAATTGCTCCACCAGGCTGGGGAATTTCAATGCGTATGCTGTTGCTTTTTTGCACTGTTGGATTAGCTACCGCTGGAAAATTAATCGGCACAAAGGCTGGCGATAGCTGTTGACCTACTTGCTTTGACTCTTTAATCCAGCGCCGAAGTAAGTTGGCATTGAGATCATTATCTAAAGCAATGCGGGAAACAGATGCACTAGGGTTTTGGCTTTCAGCCACCAACTGGGCTTTGAATTCAGGGGTATATTGACGACGCTTACGATAAGGTCGAGTTACTCTTACGTTGCTCATAGATAGTGTCCACTAAGGAATAAGTGGACACTATCTTGACGGCTCCGCCGCCAAGCTCAAGATGGGTTTACCGGACGCTTACCGCCATTCAATAATTTGATCCAGTGTTCGTATCACTCGCTCTGCCGGCAATGAGAGATCAACTTCAATGCCCAGTCCTTCACGATTAAAGTCATCGATGATATTCAGCAGCCGGTAATTACGACCGTCACTCAGCTGATCATGCATAAAGCCCATTGACCAGCAGACATTAATAGCTTCAGGAACGGCCAGAGGCTGCGGTTTCTCGCGCACTAAGCGTTTCCTAGACTTAATGCGTAGATTCAGCTCAAGCTCTCGATATATCCGATAAACACGCTTGTGGTTCCAGCGGAAGCCCTTCACGTTACGCAAATATAGATAGCACAAACCAAAGCCCCAGTTTCTA
>CAZEZR010000114.1:0-5053 GCA_964516465.1 uncultured Thiopseudomonas sp.
GCCGCATGCAGGGTGTTGTGGGGGCTGAGGGCTAAAAACCCTCGGCTACCCGATTTGCTCAAGTAGAGCGTGAGCAAGGATATTTAGATCTATTAGTGAATAATGCAGCTTTTTTGCATGAAAATTTGATTGATTCCGGCCCCTTCTGGAGCAAGCCTCTGGCAATGGTGGAGATGCTCGATGTTGGTTTACGCTCTTCCTATGTCGCCAGTTATTACGCGGCGCCACTGCTGTTAAAAGCGTCGCGCGGATTGATTGTTTTCACCTCTTCATTTGGCGCGGACTGCTATATGCATGGCCCGGCCTACGGTGCGCAAAAAGCTGGGGTCGACAAAATGGCCCATGATATGGCCGTGGATTTTACTGACACTCAAGTCGCCACGGCATCGCTGTGGTTGGGGCCGCAGCGCACTGAGCGCTCAGCCATTGCAGCAGTGGAGCGCGCCGACACCTATGCAGCAATTATGGCCAATGCAGAAACGCCAGAATTTAATGGGCGAGTTATTCTAGCGCTGTTAAATGATCCTAAATTGCCGCAGCTGTCTGGCCAGACCTTAATCAGTGCAGAACTCGCCACCACTTATGGGGTGAGTGATGAAGATGGCCGTAAACCGCCATCCTATCGTGAGATGCTGGGCTCACCACGCCGGTACCATCCCGCTCGGGTTGAGTAAGGCGAACACCGCTGGAGTGTGATTGACCGTTATTATTTGCCTCAGCAAAAGAGGGTTGCCGTGCTGTGCTGGTCAGTGCTCAGGCCTGTTCGCTAGTGAGTTGCGCAAATGTGGTGAAATCACCGGGGTTATCGGGCGCATAGCCGGGTACTTGGTGGATATGATCAATAAATGATTGTGAACGTATCACCTCCAGCAACGGGGCAAGTGCCTCTGGCGACAGATGGTCTTTGCGAAACAGCAGCAGATAATGCTCACTGGCCAGCTCAATAAAACGCAGATTGAACTGGTCAGCGGCAGTTTTAACACCAAAACCGGCATCGGCCATACCTGAGGCGACAAATGCTGCAATAGCAGTATGGGTGTATTCCTGCTGCGCGGTACGGTTGATGCTGTCTTCTGTCAATCCTTGCTGCTGCAGCAGTAGGTTAAGTAGAAGACGGGTCCCTGAGCGGTTGTCACGGCCAATAAAACTCAATTGTGCAGCGCTTAGATCGTGCAAAGTATGAATGTCGTCATAACTGCCTTTGCGTAGCATTAAGCCTTCGCTGCGAGTCACCAGTCGGATCACCTGATGTTGGTTACCTGCCAGTAGGGGTTGATAGTGATTGAGAACCTGCCGCGCTAGCAGCGGGTCGGTGGGGATGTGAAAACTGGCGAGATCACATTCGCCGCTATTTAATGCAGATAGCGCGTCTTCTGGATTGCGGTACTGCAGATTGATTTTGACCTGATCAGAATATTCCGACAGCAGGGCAACTGCATAGCCATGGCTGGCGTGAATGCGCAGCATCGGCTGAGTGCCAGCGATCAGCTGACGTATTTGAGCGTTGAGCTCAGAGGCCATGCTCTCAAGCTGCGGGCCTAAGCGAGCCTTAACCCGCTGATCGGCCCAGAGTAACTTCTCACCAAGACTGGAGAGACTGGAACCCTGACCTTTGCGCATTTCGACCAAGGGTAGACCAAAGATATCAGCACCCCGTTTCAGTAGATTCCATGCGTGACGGTAGGATATTCCAACAGCCGCTGCTGCTTGGGTAAGTTTGCCGCTAGCACGGATGTTCTCCAGCAAATGCAGCAATGCTGGATCGAAGAGTTCATCGGTGTCTGTGCGGAAAATCCATGCAGGGGTTATTATCAGTTGTTTGTTATGCATAAGAGTTCATATTCTGTTGTGCTGATCCAGCTGCTAAGTTGCTGGTATTGCTGTATCAGAATAAAAATAGGTAGGAACTATTATGCATATATCAGAGAGCCTTGACCAACAATCGGTCACTCTAACCCATCTCGGAGACTGGACCCCTGAGCTGATCAGGCAGGAAATCAGCGTGCTCAAGCATAAGCCCGGCGCGCTGTTACCCATTCTGCACGCTATTCAGAATCGGGTCGGTTATATCCCTAAAGCGGCAGTGCCAATTATTGCGCAAGAATTACAGCAGACCCGGGCTGATGTGCATGGTGTGATCAGCTTCTATCATTATTTTCGCACCCAGCCAGCGGGCAGTCATATTGTCGAAGTATGCCGTGCGGAAGCCTGTCAGGCGCAGGGTGGTCGCGCGTTAGAGCGTCACATCCAAGCAGCGCTCGGGGTTGGCTATCATCACACCACGGCTGACTACGAATTCACCCTGGAGCCGGTTTACTGTCTGGGCAATTGTGCCTGTGGCCCGTCGATCAGCGTGAATAGCAAGGTGTATGGTCGAATGAATCCACAAAAATTTGATCAGTTAACCGAGCAACTCACCACTGCAGTTATCCAACTGAAATAAGCGCAGGAGCAAACGATGCCAACAATAATTTATGTGCCCTGTGATACCACCGCCTTATCATTGGGTGCTGATGAAGTCGCAGAGCAGATTCGCCACTATGCCGAGCAGCAAAATGTTGATCTGCGCATTGTGCGTAACGGTTCCCGTGGTTTATTTTGGTTGGAACCGTTGGTGGAAGTGGTCACTGCTGAGGGCCGCGTGGCCTATGGTCCGGTTGAGCCGGAGCAGGTCGCAGAATTGGTAGAGGCGGGCTTATTTGATGGCCAACCGGGACACCCGCTGTATTTGGGCTCGATTGAAGAGCACCCTTACCTAAAGCGCCAGCAGCGTCTGACTTTTTCGCGCATTGGCATCACAGATCCGTTGTGTCTGGATGACTATATCGCCCATGGTGGTTTTGTTGGCTTGAAAAAAGCTGCGGCACTGACTGCGCAAGGCATTGTAGACCAAGTAAAAACCTCTGGTTTGCGTGGCCGCGGCGGTGCAGCGTTTCCTGCAGGGATTAAATGGCAAACGGTACTGGATGAGCCGCAGGATCAGCAGAAATATATTGTCTGCAACGCCGATGAAGGCGATTCCGGCACTTTTGCTGATCGACTGGTCATGGAATGCGACCCTTATATGCTGATTGAAGGCATGGTTATAGCCGGCCTAGCGGTAGGTGCAACCCAAGGCTATATCTATCTGCGTTCTGAATATTTGCTGTCGCAGCAGATGCTCAATGCAGCCATTCGTCGAGCCGAGGCCGCAGGTTATCTCGGTGAGAATGTATGCAGTAATGGCCGTGCCTTTCACTTAGAAGTGCGTTTGGGTGCCGGTGCTTATATCTGTGGCGAAGAAACCGCTTTGTTGGAAAGCTTAGAGGGTAAGCGTGGGTTGGTACGCTCCAAGCCACCTTTACCAGCGATTAAAGGTCTATTTGGTCAGCCTACCGTGGTGAATAACGTGCTGTCCTTGGCGGCCATTCCTTTTATTCTGGCTGAGGGCGGACAAGCCTATGCGGATTACGGCATGGGCCGCTCGCTGGGTACGCTGGCCATTCAGTTGGCAGGTAATGTTAAGCAAGGCGGACTGATTGAGCTGGCCTTTGGCGTTACCTTGCAGGAGGTGTTGCACGATTTTGGTGGCGGTACTTTGACCGGACGACCGATCAAAGCCGTGCAGGTGGGTGGGCCATTGATGGCCTATATGCCTGAAAATCAGTGGCATACACCGATGGACTATAAAGCCTTTGCTCAGCTCGGTGCGGGGATTGGCCATGGTGGTGTGGTGGTATTTGATGACAGCGTCGATATGGGTGAGCAAGCCCGGTTTACTATGGAATTTTGCGCCTTTGAATCCTGCGGTAAATGCACCCCATGCCGTATTGGTTCGGTGCGTGGAGTAGAGGTGATTGATCGTATTCGTGCAGGTGAAAATCCTGAGGACAATCTAGAGTTGTTGGAAGAACTCTGCGAAACCATGGTGGATGGTTCGCTGTGCGCCATGGGCGGCATGACGCCTTATCCAGTGCAAAGCGTGATGAAGTATTTCCCTGAAGATTTGCTGGCGTCGCCACGCCCGTTGGAGGTCTGAGATGTTGCACTATTATGATCCTGCTAGTCAAAGCTATACGCCTGGCAGCAGTCGACTGGATCCGAACTTTGATTACGGCACGCCGGCAAGTCTGTCAGAAACATTGGTTTCTATTGCCGTCGATGGCCGTGAAATCACCGTGCCAGAAGGCACCTCGGTGTTACGCGCAGCAGCTTTAGCCGGGATCAATATTCCCAAGCTCTGCGCTTCCGATAATCTGGAAGCCTTTGGCTCTTGTCGATTGTGCGCAGTAGAGATTGAGGGTCGCCGGGGTTATCCCGCCTCCTGCACCACACCGGTGGCAGAGGGCATGGCGGTGACCACGCAAACTGATAAGTTGGCGAAACTGCGCCGTAATATTATGGAGTTGTATATCTCCGACCACCCGCTGGATTGTTTGACCTGCCCAGCCAATGGCGACTGTGAATTACAAGATGTCGCCGGTGTGGTGGGGCTGCGTGAAGTGCGTTACGGCTTTGACGGTGAAAACCATCTGGAGGCTGAAACCGACAACTCCAACCCCTATTTCAGTTTTGATCCCAGCAAATGCATTGTCTGTTCACGCTGCGTGCGTGCCTGTGATGAAGTGCAGGGTACTTTTGCGCTGACCATTGAAGGCCGTGGTTTTGATTCAAAAGTTGTTGCCAGCCAGAACGATGCCTTTATGGATTCTGAGTGCGTGTCCTGCGGTGCTTGTGTGCAAGCCTGCCCGACATCCACCCTGATGGAAAAAAGTGTTATCGATGCTGGTCTGCCGGAGCACAGTGTGGTCACCACCTGCGCCTATTGTGGTGTCGGTTGCTCGTTTAAAGCCGAGATGAAAGGTGAGCAAGTGGTGCGCATGGTGCCCTATAAGGGCGGTGCTGCGAATCAGGGGCATTCCTGTGTTAAAGGCCGCTTTGCCTTTGGCTATGCCACCCACAAAGATCGCATCAAAGAGCCGATGATCCGTGATTCCATTGATGATCCTTGGCAAGTGGTGTCGTGGGAGGAAGCGCTGGCGTTTTCTGCTAAGCGACTCAAAGCGATTCAGGC
>CAZEZR010000115.1:0-4859 GCA_964516465.1 uncultured Thiopseudomonas sp.
TAAGCGTTCGGTAATGGTGGTTTTACCGGCGTCCGGGTGGGCAATAATAGCGAAGGTGCGACGTTTCGCGACTTCGGCAGCCTGTTTACTCATGCTGGTAGCGCCTCAAATAAAAATAGTTCAAAAAATAGCCGGTAATTATAGCGGATTTACTGACTCAGATGGAAACAGGCGTGGATAATCCCTTGGTTAAATTTAGCCCTGCCACAGAACTGTAGAGCTATTTACTGATTAGGTTAGAATGCCGCCTCCTGCGCGCTGGCTGATAAGTACAGTGCTGGGCTGCAGAAATGTTAAAGGCAAATGTATGAATTTTACTGTGTTAAGCGCTTATCTAGTGGCGATTGTTGTATTGATTGGTACACCTGGGCCCATAGTGGCGTTAGTGATGAATGCTGCGTCGCGGCACGGTTTTAACTTTGCCTTGATCACGGTGCTGGGCAGTAACGCTGCCTCATTAGTATTGCTCGCCACAGCGGCATTGATTGTGTCTGGCATGCTCGCGCTGGATGAGCGCAGTTTGCAGTGGATCAGTCTCATCGGTTGCGGTTTTATTGGCTGGCTGGCAGTGACGGGTTTGCGTACTGAGTTGACCCAGTCAAACGAGGTTAAGCTTGGTCAGCCAGAGTCAGTTAAGCAGCACTCAGGGTTCTTTAATGGCTTTTTTCTCGGCATATCCAACCCAAAAGACATCATCTTCTTTGTCGCCTTTTTTCCGCAGTTTATTCATGTCACAGCAAACCAGAAACTCAGTTTGGGGGTGTTAGCATTGCTGTGGATGGTGGCTGATTTTATTATCCTCCTGAGTTATGCATGGCTGATGCGCGGTGGTTTTTTTCAATACCATAAGAAGGGCATATCACTGCTGTCCTCAGCTTTTCTATTACTGATTGCGGTGAGTGGCATCGCTTATACTTTGCACAATTGGCAGTAATTAGAGATACACTCGGATTAATAGACGTCTTTTGCGCTTCTAGTACTGAACTGTAAAGCTCTTATAATAAATAAGTCTTAAAGATACTTTTTTTAATGTTGCTATCCTCAAGCCCTAGCCCTAAAGTGCGCGCCTAGAACGCTCATGCTGAAACGATCCATCCGGATCATCGGCGACATGCCTTGGGAAGTAGGCGAACCAAAGTGGGGAAACGGATTCGGCGTTCAGTTTTAATCCCTTATTTTATTGATTTTGCCATGACCCGGAGAGGAGTCCTGATATGTCCATTAATGTGGAAGATTATTTCGCGCCTGAAACCTTTAAAAAAATGAAGGCGTTTGCTGATCAGCATGAAACCCCATTTGTTGTGATTGATACCGCTACCATTGCGCGGGCTTACGATGAAATTGCAGAAAACTTTCCGTACGCAAAAATTTATTATGCGGTGAAAGCCAATCCTGCAGTCGAAATCACTGAGCTGCTGAATAAAAAAGGTTCTAACTTTGATATCGCCTCAATCTATGAGCTGGATAAAGTGCTGGCCTGTGGGGTAACCCCCGAGCAAATCAGTTTTGGTAATACCATTAAAAAAGCCCGTGATGTGCGCTACTTCTACGAGAAAGGTGTGCGCATGTTTGCCACTGACTCAGAAGCGGACTTGCGTAATATCGCCAAAGCAGCACCGGGCGCTAAAATCTATGTGCGCATTCTCACCGAAGGTTCTGGCTCTGCTGATTGGCCACTGTCACGCAAGTTTGGCTGCCAGTCGGATATGGCGTTGGACTTGTTGATCCTCGCCCGAGACTTAGGCTTAGTGCCCTATGGCGTGTCATTCCATGTGGGTTCACAACAGCGTGAAATCGGCTCTTGGGATGCGGCCATTGGTAAAGTAAAAGTCATTTACGAGCGCTTACGTGATGAAGACGGTATTCGTTTACAAATGATCAATATGGGTGGTGGTTTTCCGGCCAACTATTTAAACAGAACCAATACCCTGCAAGCCTATGCGGAAGAGATCACCCGTTTCTTGCAGGAAGACTTTGGTGATGAAATGCCAGAAATCGTTTTGGAACCCGGCCGCTCGCTGGTGGCTAATGCTGGGATTTTAGTCAGCGAAGTGGTGTTGGTGTCACGCAAGTCGCGCACTGCCGTGGAGCGCTGGGTGTTTACCGATGTGGGTAAGTTCTCAGGTCTGATTGAAACCATGGACGAATCCATTAAGTTTCCGATCTGGACGGAAAAACAGGGTGAGCTGGAAGAGGTGGTGATCGCTGGGCCAACCTGTGACAGTGCCGATATTATGTATGAAGATTACAAGTACGGCCTGCCATTGAATTTAGCCAGCGAGGATCGCTTGTACTGGTTATCCACAGGTGCTTATACCACCAGTTACAGCTCGGTAGAATTTAATGGCTTCCCGCCATTGAAGTCGTATTACCTATAGGCAGTAGCGGTATATAGCCAAAACTTATTGATATAGATCAATAAGTTAATAGTCATGCTAATCGTTATATTTAGAGTTTCTTCTTTAAAATAAAGGAGAAACTCTCTTGTCTGCATTTGTTCAATCATCAAAAACCACCATGCTCTTTGTTACTGACCGCTACAGGTATTGATATTGCGTCGGCCAGTCAGTTAGCGGCGGCACAAGACACTGCATCTGCAGTTAAACTTGACTCACAAACGATTGTGGGTGAAACAGCGCCCTCTAGAACAACGCATTCATTCTCAGCTAAAAATACGGCGCCTTTGTTGGATATGCCGCAAACCATTCAAGTGATTCCTGCTGAGCTGATTAAAGAGCAGCAAGCACTGAGTTTGCGCCAAGTGCTGCCGATTGCCCGTGGACAGCGCGTGTGCTCGTTTTTTTGGCTGCAAAGTATGATTCGAGAGGATGCACAGCGCAGTTTGCTGTTTGATTTAGATACGAGTATTCAACAGGTGAATCAAATCATGGGAGCAGGGCATGCGACCAGTGTGCAGTTAACTGGGGTGTACCATAATTTGCTTAGACGTTGGGCAAAGTAAGACCCACAGTAAACGTGACTTTATAGGTGATGTATCGGTTGAGTGATGGTGCTTAGACAGTCATAAAAGCGCGAGTCATTTCTGATGCACAGCCTGTGGCAAAGAATGTATTGTGCGGTGAGTGAAGTGGGTGTTGTTGAGTGGCGAGGATGTAATCCTGATTAAATACCACCAGCGCGCTGGGCGCTAGCGGTGTTTAAGTTCTGTTATATCCTAGGTGTTAGAACTGATAGGTGGCTGACATCCATAGACGACGACCTTCTTCGATCGAACCAGTGGTGGATTTACCTGAATGGGTATAGTCGGTGCCGTAGGCAATATCATCGTTTCCGGTGAGGTAAGACTTCCCTTTGACAAAGTCTTTATTGAGCAAGTTATAAATAGTGGCGTTGAACGCCAGAGCATCAGTGGCCTGGTAAGAACCACCTAAGTGGAACAAGGTGTAAGCCTTAGTTTTGCTACCCAAGGCTGTATAGATGTTCTTTTCAGTGGCATCTAAGTTGGCATATTTGCTGGTGAAACGTGAGCGCTTGCCACGGTATTCCGTATTCAACCATAAGTTCAGCTTGTCATTGGCGTCCCAGTTTAAGCTGGCATTGGCTAAGTGACGTGGCGTGTTGGTCAGTTGTGCGCCTTTATCTTTACCGCTTTTTTGCTCACTGTCAGTGTAGGTGTAGTTACCTTTGATGCTCCAGTCGTCAGTGAAGTACCACTGTGCGGCTAGCTCAACACCTTTAGTGACAGCATCATCCACATTGATTTTTTGTGAGCAGATACCGTTGTTGTATGCACAAGCAACGTCGGGGCCAGAACTGATTTTGTCTTTAAACTTATTGTGAAAGACTGTGACATTAGTGTTAAAGCCCGCTAAGTTATCAAAGTAAGCCGCTAGTTCAGTGCTGGTACTTTTTTCTGGTTTGAGGTTAGGGTTACCAATTGTAATCGTTTCGCCTTGCTTGGTTACACCGTTAATACCACTGTGTAAATCGTTCAGGCTTGGTGTTTTATAGCCTTTGCTGACGCCACCTTTTAGTGTCCAGTTATCAGTAGTGTTCCAGACTAAATAAGCGCGTGGGCTAAAGTTGCCGCCAAAGGCTTGGTGACGATCATAACGTCCACCTAAGGTGAGGGCTAAATCATCAATGATATGCCACTCGTTTTCGGCAAAAATAGCAGCTGATTCTTGTTTAAAGGTATCGATAGCAATGCCATCTTCCAACTTAGAATCGGTATATTGTGCGCCCAGGGTAGTGATGTTGTTCTCGGTAATAGGGGCAACAAACTTGGTATCTAAAATCAGATCCTTAGACTTGAGTGTACGCTTATCGCCGACAACAATGCTTGGAAAACCATCGTAAGAGTCGCCAATAGGTTTAAAGTTTTTACTTCCTAGTGTGCCGCCAGGAATCGTACGGCCCAAGGTTTCGGTCATATTGTAGGTGATAGCACTATCTAAAGTACCTAAGGCAAAACGCCCCGTATGGGTTAACGCATACTGATTACGTTCAAATTTTTGCTCATCGCTATAGCCATTGGCTTGATTGGGTACGTCGACAGTACAGCCGTCCGCAGCGTCACCACCTTTTTTACCGTCTAAGTTACCCAGCTGGCAGTTGTCGTTATTGTATCGCTGACGGCCTTTTTCAAAGTCTAAGGCAAAGTCATGGTTGTCGTGTGGGGTGAAGTTCAAACGTGCACCGAGATTAAAGTTTTGAGCTTCAACGGGTGAGGGGCCACGTTTACTGACATTGATACCGCTGCCATAGGTTAGGTCAGAGGCTTGACGGTCAAAAAAGCTACCCCGTACATTCAGTCCAAGTAAACCATCAACCAGTGGGCCGCTGGTGTAAAAGCTGGTGCCGCCCATGTCGCCAAAATCACGTTCTTCTTGATAGGT
>CAZEZR010000116.1:0-4768 GCA_964516465.1 uncultured Thiopseudomonas sp.
CGGTTTCGGGTGCGCCTTGCACTTCGATGTGGATTAAAATCCATTGTTCGCTGCCGTTTAAGAAACGCACCTTGACCAGCTTGTCGGCATACCGCCGTGAGTTTTTCGCTTTACGGGTGATTTTTTGCAGTTCTTTATCGAGAAACTCAACCGGTTGTTGCCAGTCGATTAACTCCGCGATTTGTGGGTAGAGAAAATCCATAAAGGGCTGGAAAAAGACTTCCAGCGCACCTTTCCAAGGGCTGTCGTGGTCTTCGGGTGCAGATTGGCCGTGCTTAGATCGCCGCATAGTAACCTCCGTGTTACTGGGTTTGCTGCTATGCAGTATAGACGGGGTTTTTAAATGTGGGCGGTTGAGTGCGGGTTATGGTTTGCCATCTAAATGCTGGTACGGGTGCGGGCCAGCGGCCCGCGCTCCCAGGAGACGTAGTATTTTTGCGAGGAGTGTAGCGACGTGGCAGTCCAAGGTTGCAGAACCTTGCTATGCCTGCAGCACCGAGTGGTTTGCAAGGTGGATTGCTTCGCTATGCTCGCAAAGACTCCGTCGTGTCTCTGCGAGGAGCGTAGCGACGTGGCAGTCCACTGTTGCAGAACATTGCTATACCTGCAGTACCGAGAGGCTTGCAGGGTGGATTGCTTCGCTGCGTTCGCAAAGACGGCGCGGGGTCTCCGTAAGTAGTGTAATGACGCGGTACTTACCGTCTCTGTGGGGAGTGTGGCGACTTGGCAGTCTATAAGTTACCGCGCTAGGCCTGCAACATTAATCCCAAGGACGTAAATCGACTATTGCGATGATTTTTGCTGTGTCTTTTTGCATCAAGACAACCATGTCTTGATTGTCGGTGCGTAACGGTAGCCATGCGTTGGCTGCTGGGTGGTTATTTAATACAGTGTCTATTGTAGCTTGTGGGTTGTAACGGGCCAGTTTATCTAGATTTTGCAAATTGCTTTGTATACTGGGGCGCATATCAGACAGTGGGCGATATAAGTTGGGCCGCTGATAAATATCAAAACCGCCACCGACTGCTTCAAAAAGAATATCGTTGCGAGCGTTCAGATCAATGGGGCTGGCTGCACCGACCCACTGCGGCCCAAACCATGATGGTTTTGCGTAGGTTGCGTGTGTGCCCGTATTACGCTCGTCAATATCCAGTGTGCGTACCAGCTCGAAACGGTTGGCGCCATACACAAGCCAAGCTGGGCGGCCTTCGGCGACAGTCCATAAACCGTAACCCAGCGCAGAAAGCTGCAGCAATGCAATGACGGTTAAATCCATCACTAAGGTTTTTTTACCGACTTGGTAAACCAATAAAGTTAATAAAGGACCAAGCACCACATCCACAGCCAGCAGAATCAAGAAAATCTGCGTGACGCCGACTGCTGTGTGCAAAGGTGCGGGATACCAGATAAAAAACACCACGCCAATCACTGCAACAGCGATACAGGTTGAAATCAATAGGTGAATTAAAAAGGCTTTAAGGCGTGATGTCATCAGTTTCTTCTGGGCTGTGTTGTACAGGGTTTAAATCAAGCTTATGCAAGCGCTCAAGTAAGGGCTCAATTGCAGGGTGTTGTTCTTGTAGCTGTTCAAGCTCATAGATGGCCGATAGCAGCATATTGTCGCCATGCAGGTTTTTAATCAGCATGAGTTGCTGATAAGCCGCATCGGGCTGCCCATTGAGTGCCAGCGCTTGCGCATATTTAAACAGCGCCGCTGGATGAGTGAAACGCTGAGCAAAACGAGATAAATCATAAAGCTCTTCTGCGCTCATATTGGCAGTAGCGGGCAGGCGAGAGTGTTTGGTCAATGCTTGCAATTGCGTGAGCAACATAACATCAGGTGCTGGTTGATCAGCCTTGAGTGTGCCAACACGGTTCTTCTCAAAACGCATTAAGCGGTAATCTTCTTCAATGATACGGTACTCGTGCCAGATCATGGCGTACAAGCCGATAGAAGCGATGAGAAAAATAGCCACAGACCAGCGGGGAATACGCCAAGTTTTACAGGGGAAATCCGCTTGTAAAATGCCAATTAACAAGCCGACAGGCAGCAGGAAGTAAGCATAGGCGTGTGGGTATTCGAGCATGCTGTGCAATAGGAAAAAACCAACCGCCATCACCACAAAAATGTTTTCCGTACTGCGGGCTAAAAAAGCTAAGCGCAAGAGGTAATAGGCCACAGCAATAATGATAATGCTGCCAAGAATTGGCCCATTCCACACCAGTAAGTCGAGCAGAATATTATGGGTGTATTCGGTGTACTCAAGCTTTGCGTAGAAAGGTGCGACTGCCAGTTGTGCAGAGCTGCCTTGCTGCCAGCCATAGCCCCATAGCGGGCCATCGAGAATGGCGTGGACAAATTGGGTGTACATGGGCCAGCGGCTTGAGGCTTTGGCGCGCTCAGTAGCAGGTGTTACATCGCTTAATAGTAAAAACTCAGCCAAGTACGGCAGCACTAGAATAAAGCTGATAAATAGCAGTACCCAGGCTACGGCCCAGCTGCGCGGTAAACGTCGAGTTGCAGCATTAAATTTCCACAGCCACAACACCACAAAAAAGATCGCCATCAGCCAAGGTGTGCGTGATTGTGTAAGAGCAATGCCAAACAACAGCAACAATGCGAGTAGGCTGCTGGAAATACGCTGCAATGCGTGTTTTTCGTAAAAGAATAAAACGGCTGCCAAGCCCATGCTCAGTAAAGTAGCGAGTTGGTTGGGTTGGGCAAGATTGGCGAATGGGCGGGCGTTCGGTGGTAAATCAGCAATCCAGAAACTACTGGGTTGTAAAGTCCATTGGTAGAGTGCTAGCCAGACGGAAATAAGTGCAGCAGTGGTTAAAGCGCCGGCAAGCCAACTGATTAAAGCGGGGCGTAGGGTATTGACCGGTGCGAGGTTGTAGCCTGCTAGCCACATGGCAGCAAAGCCCAGTAAATAAAGGCTGCTGATCAGCGCATCGCCGCTGAAGTAAATGATGCCGGTGAAATAGTGCAGTACCGGAATCCCGCACAGCGCGATAATACATAAAGCAAAGCGTGGTGATTTTATCTGTAGAGCGGGACGCGCGAAAAGGAGAGCACCAATCAGTAAAAACGCAGCAGCAAAAGCTGCAAAGTCATGATATGCAGAAACCCAGGGATAATAATGATTGGGCAAAATCCAGCTGATTATAAATAGTAGAGCGGCAAATAAGATAAAAGACTTCATGTGATACTCATTTGCTATATAGCGAAGAATATCAAAACGCCCCACATATAATTATATGAGGCGTTTTGCTTAGATAGCTAGCTTTCTATCTGCGCTTTATCATAATGTCTTTTTCTTAGTCGGCTTCGTGCCAGTAAAGTCTTGGCAGCTGGCTGGGCGATATTTAGCTTCAATTGTTCCGCCGCACTGCCAAATAACTTGACCATTAGTTTCATATTGAGCGGCTAAAACAATAGTATTCTTGTCTGTTTGATCAATACGTGGATCACCTTTCGCGGTAGCAGTTACTAACCCCATATCATCATCAACAGTATAAGCTACGCTCGCAACATATTGTGATACTTGTGATGCTACTGTTGTACTTGCACTTGGTAGCTCGCCTGCTGTTGCTGCTACTTCAGAAATCTGTGTTCTAGCACCCGAAGCAGCTAAAATGACCTCAGTTACTTTCGCGCGAGTGGTGTAATCCTGATACGCAGGCAACGCCACTGCCGCCAAAATCCCAATAATCGCCACTACGATCATTAATTCAATTAGGGTAAAACCCTTTTGCATGTGTGCTTTCATTCTTGAAGCTCCGTTGTGTTTTATGAAAAGGCCTTGTGACCTATAAGGGTTATTGCAACGGCTGTGCCAGCTTTTTTATTGCTGTGATTAAAACTGGGCTTTTGGGTGAGTTAAGCAGATTGCTTCTAGCGCTAAGCCTTGTGGCATCAAGCTTGTAGCCACGGCAGAGGTTTTGCGCTACATTCGTGTCATGTTGATTTGGCCACTTGAAATGGCTCGATTTTTTTAATATTTAGCAGTGTGACGGAGTGCTTGCTGTGCCAAATAGATCGGCTGGCGCAGTGCAAGGTGTGCCAAGAGTAATTGGCACACCTATAGCTCTGCCAAGTGCTCTGCATACATTCTGGAGAAAGCGCTGTGAACAATGCTGTCAGTTTAGATACCGCTGCCGTAGTGACGGATACCAGCAAACGCACTTTGTGGCGTCGTGTGAGTGATGGCTCCATTGCGCGCTGCGGTACCGATGAACGTGGACGCACTTTGTTGGCCCTAGATGATCTAGAAGGCAAACTGAGCGTTCCGTTTCAACTTGGGGGGGGGGCTCAAAATGATTATTCGTTGCTGATACGCGCTGATAAGGGCGATAGCGACGGGCAAAACGATCTGGCTTTGCTTTTCTTGGAACATGATCGTGCAGATATTGCTTTATATTGGTTAGAGTTGGCCGCTGCGCAACAGCATGCCGATGCAATGCACCATTTAAGCGAGTTATATCGAGGCGGGCGTGGCGTGGCACAGTGTGAAAGCACAGCGTTAATGTGGTTGGCTCAAGCGGCGGCGAAAGGGCACAGCATCGCGCGTAAGCAATTGGCCGCAGTAACGGGTGCAATTACCCAGTGATTAGAATGGCCAAAATACGGGAATAAAAATCACCCCTAATAGCCAAAAAATCATATTTAAGGGTAAGCCAACCTTAATAAAGTCACTGAATTTATAACCGCCGGCGTTATACACCATCATATTGGTTTGGTAGCCCACTGGGGTCATAAAGCTGGTAG
>CAZEZR010000117.1:0-4724 GCA_964516465.1 uncultured Thiopseudomonas sp.
ACGGAGCTTCAAGAATGAAAGCACAAATGCAAAAGGGTTTTACCCTAATTGAATTGATGATCGTAGTGGCGATCATTGGTATTTTGGCTGCGGTGGCGTTGCCCCAATATCAGAACTACACTAGAAAGTCGTCTGATAGCGCCTGCATGGCTGAAACCAAAGCTTATGCTAACGTTGTCCTAGCAGAGCTTCTGGACCCCACGGTATCTACAGCAAGCGGCACAGCCCCTGCATCACAAACGTTTAATAAAGGTGCTTGCACTAATATTGAATTTGAATCTGGCGATGATTCAGCTCTGGGCAAAGTTATTGGCACTATAAATAAAGGTGCACATAAAAAAGTAGAGTGCGACCTTGACAATGGTGCGACATGTACACTTAAAGAACCAATATAAGTTAATATATTGTA
The DNA here is from genome assembly GCA_964516465.1 of uncultured Thiopseudomonas sp. Lineage (GTDB taxonomy): Bacteria > Pseudomonadota > Gammaproteobacteria > Pseudomonadales > Pseudomonadaceae > Denitrificimonas. The sequence goes on from CAZEZR010000117.1 coordinate 410, forward strand.
TAAAACAATGCACCTTTATAGCCTTATAGAGGTGCATTTTAACTTTTTTTAAATAACAATTAAAAACATAAGTAATTATCCAAACAAATTATAAAAAACAATTAAAACCATGATAATTACACGTCTATCTTTATTCTTATCATTTCTAACTCTCTCTTTAAGCTGGTTACTGCCCAGCCATTTCCGGCCTTGGCCAACGGCCTATCAAGAGCTGTTAGCTGCTATCGCTTTAATGTTATCACTTTGGTCACTCGTTTCTATTAAAACTCCAATGAAGATACCTATAGCGAATCTATTTATTTTTCTAATCGCAGGTATTCCATTAGCCCAATATTTAAGCGGTCTTATTTTATACTCAGGCGATGTGTGGTTTGCCACAAGCTATATAGTTGCTTTGGCTATCAGCATGACCGCTGCCTTCAACCTGCAACGTATCGACCGTAAAACGCTTTCCTTTGAGTTTGCCACGGGGCTGGCTTGGGTTATATTGCTGGGCAGTTTGATTTCTACAATTCTAGCGCTGTATCAGTGGCTCGGTTTGAGTAATGCTCAATGGATCTTTGCACTCGCTCCTGGTTCACGCCCTTCAGCCAATATTGCTCAACCGAACAACCTAGCAACTCTATTGGGTATGGGTTTGGCAGCTTTAATTTATTTATTCGAACAAAAAAAGCTATCGAGCCTCACCTCTATAGTCTTTGCTGCCCTGCTTTTATTGGGAATGACCCTCACTCAGTCTCGAACACCTTGGCTGGTTGCCGTATTTATTTTAGTATTTTGGGCTTGGCAAAGACACCGCCTAAGCCTACGCCTCACTAACTGGCACATGGCAGCCTGGGCAGGTATCTATGTGGTGCTGCTGTTCGCAGTGCCGTGGTTAGCCGACTTACTTCACCTCTCGGCCTCATCACCTATTGAGCGCGCACAGCAAATGAGCCGTTTAGGGCTGTACAACCAGTTTGTCCATGCCATTGTGCAAGGCCCTTGGTATGGCTATGGCTGGAATCAGATTTTTACTGCCCAAGCCGCAATTGCACTCGAACACTCGCACCACGAGCCAACCGTTTATACCCACAACATTCTGCTTGATTTATTGATCTGGAATGGCCCAATACTTGGCGGTCTAATTATCTTTGGTGCTGCTTTCTGGCTATGGCAACTTTTAAGCAAAGCCAACTCCCTTACAGCTACATTTGCTTGGCTAGCATTAAGCTTTTTAATTTTCCACAGCATGCTGGAATATCCGCATGCTTATTTGTTTTTCTTGATACCTACAGGTCTACTTCTAGGCATTTTGCAAGCCAGCATCAGTCAACCAGAAAAGACTCTTCATTTACCGAAATGGCTCATTGCTATAACGGCTATTTTAATAACTATTTTTACAGCTCTGTTTTGGCGTGACTACGGGCTGATTGAGCAAGAGCACCAAGCTGCAGTGCTAGAAAGTCATAGCCAATTTACAGATAAAAAAGATCAAGACATTTCAAATATATATCTACTGACTCAAATGCGTGAATATATTTATTTTATTCGACTGCCATTACAGTCAGACTACTCAGAAGCTCAACTCCATGAGTTAAGAGATATCGTAAAGCGATACCCACACTTCTATTTTCTATTAAAAGCCGCTTACATTTTAGCTCTTAATGACTTTACTGAAGAGGCACATGACTACCTAATGGTAATTCCCGGATTAAACTCACCAAAAAAACTTGAACAAGCGCTTACTTACTTACTCCACCAGTCTAGTGAACAACCTAAACTACTACCCTTATTAAAGTCATTTAATATACAACCAGAGACTTCAACTGATGCGCAATAAACTAACTGCCTTTGCCATACATCTAGGCATATCCTTTGTAATCGCTTTGCTGGCTGTAGGTTTAGTCTTTTTTGTATGGTATCCAGCACCATTGCATACTGCGCTTGGCGTGACACAAATCTTCTTGCTGCTTTTGCTGATCGATGTCGTGCTTGGGCCATTACTTACGCTACTTGTTTACAAAAAAGGCAAACGCACCTTAGTGATGGATTTGACTGTGATTGCCGTGCTACAACTGGCAGCTCTAAGTTATGGTTTATGGGCAGTGGCCGAAGGCCGTCCAGCCTGGCTGGTATTTGGCGGTAATCACTTTGAACTGGTGCGTAAAGTTGATATAGACCCACAAGACCTTACACGCCAACCCAGCTGGCTGGGCCCAGAATGGGTTAGTGTTCAAGAGCCACTCAAACTCAATCACTCATTGTTTAGCAGTAATATTAACAGCAACCAAAGCCTGTACCGTCAACCAAAAAATTACCGATCGCTCAGCAATGACAGTGAACGTATTAAAAGACGCGCATTACCATTAAACATGTTAGAAAGAAACAACCCTACCGACGCCGTTAATGCCGTATTAAGTAAATGGCCAGACGCTGACGGTTGGTTTGCGCTACAAGGAAAAGCAAAAAGCATGGTGGTATTAGTACACAAAGATTCTTCTAAAGCACTGGCCATTGTTGATTTAAGACCATAGTTACAAGCAATTTATGCAGCTTCATTTATTTATAACTGTCCTACTCACCCTTGCACTCTGCACCGGCTGTCAAGCACAGCCGGCCAATAGCGTTGAGCCCGTTGTACACTTTGCGGGCTTAGCATTTACCTTGCCTGCGCAGCCTATGATGATAGCTACCGCCAACCAGCGGGCTGATTTTTTAGTGGTGAAATACAGTACTGAGCCGGGGCGGGATTATGTGGCGTTTAGCCAAGAAACTCGGATTGACAACAGCTGCCCGAGCGAAGCGTTTTTTCAAGCGGTGCTCAAGCCCGAACAAAATACAGCCTGTGATCACCGGGCTGTCGCGATATTTACCCAACAGTTTGCGCATAAATATCCCGCGCAGCATTGGTTTAGCGCAGAGCACAATGCCTATTACTTTCAAACCGATGATCAACGTAAGTTTGTCTTTATCCCTCTGTCTGCAGATAAGCTGCTGAAGATTGATAGTGACTTTTTAAGCCAGCAGCAGTTGCGCGGCTTAGTGGGTGGCAGTGATTAATATTGTGCACACTGCAACCTATGGACTGCCACGAACTAAAGGTCTCGCCGAGACATTGAGAGCCGCGTTGCTACGCTCTTAGCAGAGACGGTGATAGCCTTGAGAGCACAGAGGATCCTCGCACGGCGTATTTGCGAACGCAGTGAAGCAATCCACCTTGCAAGCCTCTCGGTACTGCAAGCATAGCAATGTTCTGCAACAGTGGACTGCCGCGCCGCTACGCTCCTCGCAGAGACGGTGCTTCTCCCGAGAGCGCGGGCCGCTGGCCCACATCTGCATTTATATCTGCATCCGCACTTAGAATACCCCTCACCCAACCACATTCCAAAACCCGGTCTATACTGCATAGAACACGCAAAACCCAGTAACACGGAGGTTACTATGCGGCGTTCTAAACACGATAAATCTGCACCCGAAGACCACGACAGCCCTTGGAAAGGTGCGCTGGAAGTCTTTTTTCAGCCCTTTATGGACTTTTTATACCCACAAATCGCGGAGTTAATCGACTGGCAGCAGCCGGTTGAGTTTCTCGATAAAGAGCTACAAAAAGTTACCCGCAAAGCTAAAAACTCACGGCGCTATGCCGACAAGTTGGTCAAGGTACGGTTTTTAAACGGCAGCGAGCAATGGATTTTAATCCACATCGAAGTGCAAGGCGCACCAGAAATGGACTTTGCCGAGCGCATGTTTATTTACTATTACCGTATTCGTGATCGTTATCAGAAGCCGGTAATCAGCTTGGCGGTTCTGACTGACACTCAGCCTGGTTTTAGACCCAAGCATTACAGCGATACCATTGCTGGCTGCAGTATTCGTTTTGAGTTTGCAACGGTGAAGCTGCTGGACTGGCAAGATAAAACCGATCAGCTACTGCAGCACGATAATCCGTTCGGCTTGCTGATCGCCGCGCAACTGACGGCCAAGTTAATCAAAGATGGGAAAAATCGTGTCGACAACCTCATTGGCTACTATCGGTTGGCCGCACAAAAGAAATTACCCCGCGAACAAGTGGTGCAACTGGTGGTCTTTCTAGAGTGGATCGTCGCCCTACCCGAAGACCTCACCCCGTATTACAATGAGCAACTGGAACACCTCGAAGAGGATAACAAAATGACATACATTTCAATTATTGAGCGCCAAGGTATTGAGCAAGGGATCGAGCAGGGTCTTGAGCAAGGACTTGAAAAGGGAATTGAAAAAGGCATTGAAAAAGGCATAGAGCAGGGTATCGGCCAAGGCCGCATGAGCACTCTGCAAAGTACCTTGCATAAAC
>CAZEZR010000118.1:0-4661 GCA_964516465.1 uncultured Thiopseudomonas sp.
GTGAGCAACTGCTGATTAACATCGACCAGATTATCCCCACGCCAGAAGTGAAAGAACTGATGATCGGCATTAGCGCCAAAGAAGCTGAAGAAAAAAGTACCGAAGTGGTTCTTAAAAACCGCCACAACGTACGCAGTGAATACTGGGAGCAAATGTTAGAGGTGTTCCAGAAAAGCCACTGTACTTTGTACAACAATATTAGCCCGGGTAAAGAGCACTGGCTGTCGTCAGGTTCAGGCTTAAGCGGTTGCCCGTACCAGGTGGTTTTCTTACAAAAAGAATTATGGGTAGCGCTTAACCTTGCTCGCAGTGTGACAGAAGAAAATAAATTCTTATTTGATTATCTAGTCCAGCATAAAGAGCAAATTGAGCAAACATTTGGTGAGAAATTAGAGTGGCTGCGCATGGATGACAGAAAATCATCCCGCATTCAGTTCACTTGCCTCGCCGATGGCTTCAACCAAGACACATGGCCGCAGTCTATCGCTTGGCATCTGAAATATATGAGCAAGTTAGAGGAAGCCCTTAAAGGCCCGCTGCAAAAGGCATCAGAGGCGCTGAAGCAAACTAAATTTTAATAGATCGAAATTAAAAAATAACAATGACATAAATGAGTTTTAATAATTACAAGCTAGACAATATATAAGCGAAAAACACTTATTAAAGCTAAAGGAATAACGATAATAATGAAAGAGTTGATATTCAGTGTAAAAGATATCTTTAATAGTAAAGATAAATCAGGCTGTTTAACACAGTATAAAGCTGACTATTATCATATTCCGGCTTATCAGCGTGGGTACAAATGGGGTAGCGGTGAAGGTGAGGCTGTTACTCTTTTACTGGAAGATTTATGGAGTGCTTTCAGGCAGAAAAAAGAAGAATACTACTTACAATACATCACTGTAAAGCCTATAACGGTCGAAAAAAAAGGACTTTGTTTGGAGGTTATTGATGGGCAACAAAGGATAACCACCCTCTCTATAATTCTGTCTGTGCTGGCAGACTTAAGTGGTAATCCGTCACTTAACTATGCAAATGAAAAGCTACATTATGCTATCAGAGAGAATTTTTTTGATGAGTATGTCTATGACACAAATAATCTAAAAAAAATTAAAAATATAAAATGGGAATGCTTTATTGAGGAAGGCGGAGAAGAGCTCAACAAGCAAGATGTCTATTACTTACATGCGGCTGTACGGAAGTGTTTTTCCTTCATAGAACACAATAAGAATAAGGATTTTAGCCTTAGTGGTTTTTATGACTTCGTTTTAAACTCCACGAAAGTAATCGTTAACTCCATCGAGCAACACGTTGCAAGCGAAACTGTTTTCAAAAACCTTAATAGTAATCAAGTGCCTCTCTCAGAAACAGAACTGATTAAGGCTTTACTGATTACCAACGCTGGTCGAAAACAAGTTAATCAATCTGAAGCGCACTTTAGAGAAGTAATGGAAGTGCGTTTAGGGCTTGGTCGAATGTGGGATGACATTCAAAATTGGTCAAATATTCCATCTATTAAAACGTTTTATTTTAACAATCGTGATGACGCCATGCATGAGTTTTTAAAACTTGTTGCATTAGTAATGGGTATAAAAAGCTTACCAGCTAAGAAAAAAAGTAAAACGGAAAATAAAAGACAATTATTTAATTTTTTTAGTAAGGCAGACGTAAAAGAAGTGGTAGCTCAAATGGTGGAGCTGCATAAACGATTAGCAGATTGGTATAGTCAAGATAGATTATACCATCTAATTGGATTTTGTCGCTTCGCAAAGAATAGTAGACATAATGGTCTTAATTTTATTGCAGGCTGTTATAAAGCCAGTACAAAACCAGAATTAAATGAGTTTCTCAAGAGTACAAAAGAGGGGTTAATCAAGAGGGAAGAAGACGGATTAAATCCTAGTGCATTAAGCTACGACGAAGATACCGACCAAATACATGCGATCTTGCTTTCATTGAGCGTTTTTTCACAAAGTGCTGATTCTGAAAAGCAAAACATATCACGCCGCTTTGATTTTAACTCCTTCGTAAAGGAACAGTGGAGCTTAGAACATATTTTTCCTCAAACCCCTGAAGGTAAAAAGAATGTTTTAACTGATGACGACAAAGAAAATATTCGTAAGATGTTAAAAGATGAAGAAATAGATATATCAGATGAATTAGAAAAGGCATTAAAAGCTGATAAGCGTGATGAAAACCAAAAAAACCTTATTAGCAAAGCAATAAGTGAATGCAAGAGTGTTCATGGTATAGGTAATTTATGCTTGCTTACCGTCCAAAATAATAGTGAGTTGAGCTGCGGTTTTTTTAATGACAAACGCAAAAAGATTTTATCAATGCTGCAAGAAGGCAGTTTTGTTCCAAGACATACTTTCGATGTGTTTTCGAAAATGTTTGAAGGCAGTAACGATGACCTTTCTCGATGGAGTTTAGACGACATAAAAGCGCATATGAAACATATAGCTAAACGCATGGAGGTAGAAGCTTAATGAAGGCTGGAAAATATACAATTCAAGAGCTTTTTTTTAACCGCTATATCGAACAAATAATAATACCTGAAATTCAACGAGATTATGTTTGGCAACAGGAACAAATAGAGGGCTTGTTAAGCTCTATTAGTGATGATTTTCAGCGTTTTAAAAAAGCTAAAATTCCAACTATAGATGCAGATTTGAAAGATGGGTCCTTTCCAGAAGATTTTGAAGTGTTTTACCGCAGACGAAATCATTCTTCAAGTATTGGTTTTGTTTATGCCTACAGTGACTCTCAATACGAAGGACATTATTTTTTAATTGATGGCCAGCAAAGGATTACTACTATTTTTCTTACCCTTTTAGTTTTAGCTTCAAGGGGAAATAAAAAAGATGAGTTTAAAAAATACTACTGTAACGGTGAGCGTTCCAAACTTAATTATCGTGTGAGAGAGTCTGCTAGTGATTTCTTGAACCGCTTAGTGCCATTTTATTTAGATAAAGATCCCAGCAAAGTCAAAGACCAAGCTTGGTGCTTAGAATCTTTTAGTAGTGACGTAACAGTATCAAATATGCTTGCATGCTTGGATGTTGTTACTGCTTGGTTAGAAAATAAAAACAGTGCTATTGATGAAGCTGAGTTCTTTGATTACCTGGGTGAGTATACGGAACTCTGGTATTTTGATACCAATATTAGTGCGCAAGGTGAGCAACTTTATATTTATCTAAATGCTCGTGGGGAAAACGTTCAGGCTAACGAAAACCTTAAAGCGGAAATGCTAAGTAGACTTTCAACCCCTAATGAAAAAGAGCAACGTGGTAAAGAATGGGAAGACTGGCAAGATTTTTTTTGGAAAAATCGTTCGTTGGGTAAGAAAAGTAGTGCCACCAATGTAAACCCTAATGCTGATATAGGTTTTAATGAATTTCTTTCCTGCATAACAGGTTTGAAAGTTTTTTTAGAAACAGATGACTCTAAGGATCTAAAGAGCCAGAAATCGATTGTGCCAGATACGGTTATGCAGGCAAAAGTGTTGCAGATCGATGATATTTCAAATTGGCTAAAGCCAATCATCTATATACATGAATATAAAAATGACATAAAAGAAGAATTCACTTACTCAGGCTGGATCGACACCTTTTTAGAAGAGTTTTGGCAATGCTTAAATATAAATAAAACAACGTGGGTTATTGATTATAGCGATGATAATCGAAGCACAGAACGCTCAAGAATGGTCTTTGTATGGGGCGTTTTACTCTGGGTTAGGCGTGCTAATGATTCAGACAAGGACATCTCCCCCTTAACAATCTTTAGAGGAATTCGTCAGTTTTATTTGCGTTATAAAAACAATAATCGCTTAGTGGTCGGTCAGCATGGCATTAAAAAATCAATAGAGTACTTACTTAACGATGGTTTTATCTCCAGAGAAGAAGGTCGAGAAGAATATATTAAGGAAAGGTGGTTAGCTAACTTATCAGAAACCGATAGAGTAAAGTTTGAATCACTTCTGTGGGAGCTAGAAGACCATCCTTATAATCTTGATGGTTCTGATGTCGGAATGCTTAACGTTAGCCATTTGGTTACGTTGGATTCTGACTTAACTTATGGTCACCTAGTTAAAATAAAAGAAGCTTTTTTTGAGTGTTTTCCGGTTCCTGAAGCTCAATCGTCAAATAAAAACTTTCCTATTATCCAAAGTATTCTTTTGCATTACGGTGTTTTTTATACTCGTATAAGCCCTTGGTATTATGAAAACTATGAGTTCAGCAACTGGAGAAAAAATATAAGGCCGCTAACAAAAAAAGATGAGGAAAGAGGTAACGAATTTAGAATGTTTCTTACTGATTTTGCAAAGTCACAATTATCAATTACAAATTTCTTATCAGAGAAAAGAGCTGGAATCACTATAAGTTCTATAGGTACAAATAGCTTGCATGGTCAACTGCTATGGTACAACTGCCACTTGGAAGAAAGTATGTGGGAGATGGGTGGTTATATTGCGTTAAGTGAGAATTCAGACAACATAAAAGATAAAGCGTTTGATTCACAAAAGCCATTTTGGAATACCTATGGTAGTTTTCGAACAGAAAGCAAGTTCAGAATGTTAGCGGATTGCTTAGATAAAGGTATGTTAGATTGATAAGGCCTGACTAACCCCGACACTTTTTATGGTAAAAAGATAAACAACC
>CAZEZR010000119.1:0-4407 GCA_964516465.1 uncultured Thiopseudomonas sp.
CATCTCACCAAAGCGCTGTCCACCGAACTGTGCTTTACCGCCCAGAGGCTGCTGGGTAACAAGGCTGTATGAACCCGTAGAACGCGCGTGCATCTTATCGTCAACCAAGTGGTTCAACTTCAAGATGTACATGTAACCGACCGTTACCGGACGATCAAAGGCATTACCGGTACGACCGTCATACAGCACCATCTGCCCACTTTCTGGCAGATCAGCCAACTTTAGCATGGCTTTAATTTCAAGCTCTGAAGCACCATCGAACACCGCGGTCGCCATCGGCACACCGCCACGCAAGTTGTTTGACAGCTCGAGAATTTCTTCGTCAGACAAGCTATCGAGGTCAACTCGGTCTTCATCAGCACCGCCGATTTCATTATAGATCTGATGCAAGAAAGCACGCAGCTCAATCACCTTGCGCTGCTCTTCCAGCATCTGATTAATTTTCTCACCTAAGCCTTTAGACGCTAAACCAAGGTGGGTCTCGAGAATCTGACCAACGTTCATCCGTGATGGAACACCGAGCGGGTTGAGCACCACATCAACAGGTACGCCATCAGCATCATGGGGCATGTCTTCTACCGGCATAATCACCGACACCACACCTTTGTTACCGTGGCGACCGGCCATTTTATCACCGGGCTGAATGCGACGCTTAATGGCTAAGTAAACCTTAACAATCTTCTGCACACCCGGTGCTAAATCATCACCTTCTTGCAGCTTGCGCTTTTTATCTTCGAACTTCTCATCAAGCAGCTTACGACGATCAACCAGGTACGCCTGAGCTTTTTCTAACTGCTCGTTCAGCGCATCATCGGCCATACGCAACTTGAACCACTGTCCATGCTCGATGCCATCAAGGATCTCGTTGCTCAGCTCGGTGCCTTTCTTAACCCCAGCACCGCCTTCTGCTTTAGCACCGACTAAGTGCTTGCGTAGACGCTCAAAGGTTGCACCTTCAACAATGCGGAACTCTTCATTGAGGTCTTTGCGGATCTCATCCAGCTGTGATTTTTCAATCGACAGTGCACGGGAGTCACGCTCAATACCATCACGGGTAAAGACCTGCACATCAATAATGGTGCCTTTAGTACCGGTCGGCACACGCAAAGAAGTGTCTTTAACATCAGAGGCTTTTTCACCAAAGATGGCACGCAAGAGCTTTTCTTCAGGGGTCAGTTGGGTCTCGCCTTTTGGCGTTACCTTACCCACTAGAATGTCCCCTGCCTCTACTTCAGCACCCACATAGACAATCCCGGCTTCATCCAGTTTGTTCAGTGCCGCTTCACCCACATTAGGAATATCAGAAGTAATTTCTTCTGGGCCTAATTTGGTATCACGGGACACACAGGTCAGTTCTTGAATGTGGATTGTGGTGTAACGGTCTTCTTCTGCCACACGCTCAGAGAGCAAAATGGAGTCTTCGAAGTTGTAACCGTTCCATGGCATAAATGCCACGCGCATGTTTTGACCCAGTGCCAGCTCACCCATATCGGTGGATGGACCATCGGCCATAATATCGCCACGTGACACCTTCTCACCCTTACGCACTAGTGGGCGCTGGTTGATACAGGTGTTTTGGTTAGAGCGGGTGTATTTAGTCAGGTTGTAAATATCAACCCCTGCCTCACCTGCTTCAACTTCATCATCATTGGCACGTACCACGATACGGCTGGCATCAACAGATTCAATTACACCGCCACGGCGAGCAACTTCACATACGCCTGAGTCACGGGCAACGTTGCGCTCCATACCAGTACCCACTAACGGCTTATCCGCACGCAGGGTTGGTACAGCTTGACGTTGCATGTTGGATCCCATCAAGGCACGGTTGGCATCATCATGCTCAAGGAACGGAATCAAGGAGGCGGCAACCGAAACAACTTGCTTCGGTGATACATCCATTAGCGTTACTTCATTGGGTGCTTTAACCGTGGTCTCGTTAACGTGACGCACAGTTACTAACTCTTCAATCAGCTCATTGTTTTCGTTCATCAAGGCTGAAGCTTGCGCGACAACGTGATCAGCCTCTTCGATAGCGGACAAGAACACGATCTCATCAGTTACTTTACCTTCATTAACAATGCGGTATGGCGTCTCAAGGAAACCATAGCTATTGGTACGGGCATAAGTGGCCAACGAGTTAATCAAACCAATGTTCGGTCCTTCTGGCGTTTCTACCGGACAAACACGACCATAGTGAGTCGGGTGTACGTCACGCACTTCAAAACCAGCACGCTCACGGGTTAAACCACCTGGCCCAAGGGCAGAGACACGACGCTTGTGGGTTACTTCTGAAAGCGGGTTGTTCTGGTCCATAAATTGCGACAACTGGCTGGAACCAAAGAACTCTTTAACTGCGGCAGCAACTGGCTTCGCGTTAATTAAGTCCTGCGGCATTAAGCCTTCGCTTTCAGCCATGGATAAGCGTTCTTTAACTGCACGCTCAACCCGCACCAAACCGACACGGAATTGGTTTTCGGCCATTTCACCAACGCAACGTACACGACGGTTACCGAGGTGATCGATATCATCGACAATGCCGTGACCATTACGAATCGCAACAATGGTTTTTAAGACATCAACAATGTCTTCTTTGCTAAGAACGCCTTCGCCGAGAATTTCAGTACGGCCAATACGGCGGTTGAACTTCATGCGTCCCACAGCTGATAGATCATAGCGCTCGGAGGAGAAGAACAAGTTTTTAAACAGGTTCTCTGCCGCATCTTTAGTGGGTGGCTCGCCTGGACGCATCATGCGATAGATTTCGACTAATGCTTCGAATTGATTAGTGGTGCTATCAATTTTCAAAGTGTCTGAAATAAAAGGTCCACAGTCGATATCGTTGGTGTACAGCGTTTCAATTTGCACAACCTGTGCATCAATCACCTGCTGTAACAATTCAGCTGTCAGCTCAGTATTACACTCAACTAAGATCTCACCCGTTGCAGGATGAACGATTGGCTTAGCTGTAGTCACACCAATGATGTACTCAGTCGGTACGATCAGTTTGGTGATGCCAGCTTTTTCCAGCTGATTAATATGACGTGAAGTAATACGACGACCTTCTTCAACGATAACTTTGTCTTGATCGTCTTTAATATCAAAGGTGGCGATTTCACCACGCAAACGCTGCGGTACTAATTCAAGACTGACTTCATCGGCAGACACGTGGAACACGTTGGTGGCGTAGAAGGCGGCTAGAATTTCTTCCGTAGTGTAGTCCAGCGCACGCAACAAGACTGTTGCCGGCAGCTTACGACGACGGTCAATACGCACAAACACGCAATCCTTGGGGTCAAACTCAAAGTCGAGCCATGAACCACGGTAAGGAATCACCCGTGCGGAATAGAGTAATTTACCTGAGCTGTGCGTTTTGCCACGGTCATGGTCAAAAAACACACCCGGTGAGCGGTGTAACTGAGAAACAATCACCCGCTCAGTACCATTAATTACAAAGGTACCATTTTCAGTCATTAATGGGATTTCACCCATATAGACTTCTTGCTCTTTAATATCCTTGATCGCCTTACTTGAAGATTCACGATCAAAAATAATTAAGCGCACTTTTACCCGCAATGGGACTGCATAAGTCACACCGCGCAATGAACATTCTTTAACATCAAAAGCGGGTTCGCCTAAGCGATACCCTACGTACTCAAGGGCTGCGTTGCCCGAGTAACTGATAATCGGAAATACCGATTTAAAGGCTGCGTGCAGGCCAATATCACGGAACTGCTCCTTGCTCACGCCAGTCTGCAGAAATTCACGATAAGAATCTAACTGGATTGCCAGTAAATAAGGCACATCCATCACATCCTGCAGCTTGCTAAAGTCCTTGCGGATACGTTTTTTCTCAGTATATGAGTAAGCCATCAGCGTTCCCCAGCTTGGTAACCTGCCTGTTGGATACTTCCGGCGGAAATATCCAGTAAATCGTGCAAATATTTATTTTTCAGTGTGCTCAAGAGTTTTGTATCTACATTTACTCAATGATGAGCTGTAACAGAAAAAGGCCGGTGACATTAGTCACCAGCCATCAGCCTTTTGCCTAGGCTGTTATGCTGCATCAAACTTATTTAAGCTCGACTTTAGCACCTGCATCTTCAAGAGTCTTAACTGCAGCGTCAGCTTCATCTTTAGAAACGTCTTCTTTAACAACGCTTGGCGCGCCGTCAACAACTGCTTTAGCTTCTTTCAGACCTAGACCGGTGATTTCACGTACGGCTTTAATCGCGGCAACTTTCTTCTCGCCAGCTTCTAACAGCATGATAGTGAATTCGGTTTGCTCTTCAGCAGCGGCAGCGGCAGGACCGGCAGCAGCAACAGTTGCAGCAGCAGCAGTTACGCCAAACTTCTCTTCCATTGCAGTGATCAGTTCAACAATTTGCATTACTGACATTTCTGAAA
>CAZEZR010000120.1:0-4327 GCA_964516465.1 uncultured Thiopseudomonas sp.
ACCACTGAAACGTACAAGAATTAATGAGTGATAAAAAGAAACTGCAGCAACAGCCATAAGATTAATAAAAATGAGCGTGGGTAATATACTCTTGAATTGTAGGGTTAACGAGTTTATTTAACAGTTTGCATGATTTTTGCAAATTTAAAGTTTGATCGGAGGCATGGCCCCCTCCTTGTATTTTACTCAAGCCTTTTCCAACCGCCCTGCCTTAAACTTCACCGCCAAAAAAACCAACGGCAGATAAGCAATCAACACACCGAGTAAACCATCCAAATACCCCAGCCCAACCAACATGGCCATTGGCAACAACCAGACTAAGTTAATCACCAGCACCGCCAAAGTCACCGTACGGTGCTCAGCAAACTGACGCGAAGCATACTGATAAGCATGACTGCAATGCGCCTCATAGATCTTATCGCCGCGCAATAAACGACGCAGTAAGGTAAAGGTCGCATCCACCACAAACACGCCTAATAAAATAACCCAGCTCCAGAATAACTCAGCTTTAAACCACGCTGCTTGCAACGATAGCACAGCCAAAATTATCCCAAGAAAACCGCTACCGGCATCACCCATAAAAATTCGCGCGGGCGGAAAGTTCCAACATAAAAACCCAGCCACTGCAGCCGCTAACAAAACAGGTACCAAGGCTAGCATTGGTTCACCGAGTAGCATATATAACAACGCACCACCAACACATACGCAAACCGCTTCAATACTGGCAAGACCATCAATACCATCCATAAAGTTATACAGATTCAGCAGCCAAACGATATACACTGCTGCCAGCACATGGCCAATCACACCAAAATCAAACGAATAACCAAACAACAAAATAGGCGGCAAACCGCCGAGCCAATACAACGCCCAAGCGGCAGAAAAGAAATGACCCAGCAACCGCCAGCGCGCCGCAATATGGCCATGGTCATCTAAAAAGCCCAACACCGCCACAACTGTACCCGCCCCTAAAATTCCAATCACAAACGACCAAGGCAGCCAGCGCATCACAGCTAGTAGCAGCAATACAGTAAGAAAGCTCAAGACAATCGCCACACCACCACCGCGCGGTGTAGGTACAGAATGCGAACTACGCTCGTTCGGAATATCCATCAAACTGCTGGCCAATGCATAGCGGCGCAACAACCACGTCAAAATAAAAGCAGCTATAAATATAACCGCAACAATCAACCCGCTACCCATGGGTACTCCTTAATTTAATTTATTTTAAATTTAAGCACGCAACGCCGTTCCGGCAGGCACATGTTCTGCATCAGGAACCACCACATTGTAGCCAGCACTGCAGCCTGCCTGCAGCCAAGCACGGGCACCAATGCGTACGCCTCCAGCAATCTGCACACCCACACCTAAATGACCAAAATCACCCAACACAGCATCATGATCGAGCGTGGCATTGGCATTAATAATCGCCGCACGCCCCACTTGTGCGTCCACACCTACGACAGCCATTGGCATCACTGCAGTACCCGCGCCTAAAGTCACAGAGTGGCTCACATAAGCACGCGGATGCACCACAGAGACCAATTCAAAACCCGCCTGCTCAATAACAGCACACCATTGCTCACGCACTTGGTTATTACCCACAGCCGCAATTGCTCCTTGGGCATCAATAGCCATATGAGTTAAACCGGCAATGTTACACACAACAGGCAAGCCAAAAAACTCTTTCAACTCTGGCCAACGGTCATCTACAAATAGCACACTCTGCCAATCCCCAGATAATAAAGCTGACTCAGCAACTGCTTTACCGTGGCCACCAGCACCTAATATCAATAATTTTTTAGACATAAAACAACCTAAAAAAACCTACATAAGCACAACAAGCTAAAAAATAAAATAAAAGTTACTCAGCTAAATACGCCTGAGCTGTTTTGCGCATGGCTTCTTCAACCGCAACAGGCGGAGTCCAGTCTAACAGCTGCTGGTTCTTAGTGATATCAACATGCAGTGAGCCACATAAACGCTGACTGAAATCTCTTTTACCCAACACGGTAAAAGCCAAGTTTAACCAACTCATAGGAATAGGTAATAAACGTGCAGGCTTACCCAACGCCCCACCTAATTCTTGCAACATCTGCGTCGTGGATAAATCATCGCCATCACTGGCCAAAAACACTTGATTCACCGCTGCAGGATGCTCAACACAGGTCAACAGCAAATCAACCAAGTTATCCAACGCAATCAAACTGCGCCTATTATGAATCAAACCTAAAGGTAAAGGCACACCACGTCTCACCCACTTCATCATGCTGCGAAAGTTCGCCTTTACACCGGGACCATACACCAACACAGGCCGTACAATTACAACTTCCAAACCAGTTTCTTGCGCTAAAGCCAGCAAGGCCTCCTCAGCTTCGTATTTAGAAATACCATAAGGATCAACAGGTTTCGGCTGAGCATCAGCTGTATAAGGCGCACGAGGCTCTGTACCCTCTCCATTCACCTTAATAGAACTGACAAATACAAAACGCTTTACCCCAGCTGCAACAGCTTGCTGTGCTAAACGTAAGGTGCCACCCACGTTCACTTTACGAAACTCAGCCAAAGGATCAGCAGATATATCATCCATCACATGCACACGGGCAGCTGAGTGAATAACAAAATCAACACCTTGCAGCGCATCGCTCCAATCCGTTTCGGCGGTTAAGTCAGCAACAGGCACAATACACACATTACTTGGCGCATCAACAGGGCGACGCACTGCAATAGTTAAATCATACTGATCGTCTGCAACGATACGTTGCTGCACAGCACTGCCAACAAAACCGGTAGCGCCTGTTAAAAGAACCTTCGCTTTATTGCTCATACTTATCTTTTAACGCCTCGTTGAAATAGCTCTTCAAGTCGATCAAATAATTTCTCTTTATCAAACTCATTTTGATAATACTGACGGCCAGATGTACCCATAGCCTGCAAGGCTTCACGCGGCATACTGCTCATTTCACGCACAGCATTAGCTAAACCTACTGCATCACCTGATGCACAGCTTAAGCCCGCTTGCGCTTCCTGAATAACACGCGCAGCTTCACCGTCAATCATGCCAATGATCGGTCGTCCAGCAGCAAGATATGCTTGGACTTTGCCAGGGATGGTTTTAGCGAAGACTTCATTGGTACGCAGAGATACGAGTAGTGCATCAGCAGATGTAAATAATGCAGGCATTTTTTCTAATGGATGACGGCCTAATAACAGCACACCGTGCAATTTACGCTCAGCAACCTGCTTGCCCAGCCAATCACTCATACGTCCATCGCCCACTATCACCCAGCGTAGGGCAACGCCTTCATTCTGCAATTGTTCTGCTGCATCTAAAACAGCAGGAAAATCTTGCGCCTCACCCAAGTTGCCAGCAAATACCACAGTAAATACTGACTCATCGGTAGGAAAGAGATCTGTCACCTCTGAATCGCTTTCTGAAAAGCCATCCTCTGCCCAACTTGGAAAATACACTAAGCGTTGTTTATCAAGCGGTAGCGTGCAATAACGTTTAACGTTTTCAAAAAAACCTTGCGACTGCAGAAGCAAATAATCAGTACGGTTATAAATCCAAGACACCATTTTACCGACCAGACTTAATAAACGCGGATTTTTTAGCACGCCGACAGCTGCTAATGTTTCAGGCCATAAATCCAATACCCAGACATACACCGGCGCTTTCTTTAAGCGTCCAATCACAATCGCAGGGATCGCAGCCATAATTGGAGAAACCGCATAAACGAATACCGCATCAAACTGCCGTCCGCGTAACTTATATGCGCCGAACACTGAAGCACTGGTAAAAAATGATACGTAATTGAGCATTAAACGCACACTGCTCGAACCTCTTGGTAGCATAGGAACGCGAATAACTTCAGCACCCGCATATGCATTAAATCGCTCTGAATGCTGCTGATATTCTGCAAACACCTTACCTTCAGGGTAGTTCGGTACGCCAGTCAACACTGTGACGCTATGACCGCGTGCCTGGAAGCCTGCCACCATATCGTTAATCCGCATGTTTTCAGGCCAAAAATACTGAGAAACAACGAGGATATTCATTGGTTTTTCCATTACAGCTTCCAGTCTTAAATTAATACTGCTTCCACACATTACGCATCACGTAGTCACGGTAGCTATGCACAATGCGCACAACCTTATCGGATACATTTGGCATACTGTAATCAGTCACTAAGCGTAACGTACGCTCTGTGCCACTAAGCTGGCTTTCCAGCACTTGCAAAGCCTGCATTACGCGATCAGTTTCTAAACCAACCATCATCACTGATGCTTCTTCCATACCTTCTGGACGCTCATGCGCTTCACGCAG
>CAZEZR010000121.1:0-4069 GCA_964516465.1 uncultured Thiopseudomonas sp.
ACGAGAGTATTAACGTCTGGTCGGCGCGTTGGATTGAATGCGACGATAAGAAAAAACTGCAAGAGTTTAAAGACAAGGCCCATGAGAACCTGTCCATTGACGGCGGTGGTCACCTGACGTATCTGGCACCCACTCGGGTGAATCTGAGCATTATGGAAGAGCGCTGGCCTGATATTAAATTCTTAGCTGCCCGTGAATCACACTAAGCGGCCAGCCGCTGGACTAAACACCCAGTAGCCTGCATCCTAAAAGCGAAGGTTTCGGCCTTCGCTTTTTTATTGGAGGCCAGCACCCTAATGATTGATAGCCATTGCCATCTCGACTTTCCTGCCTTTGATCATGACCGTGCCGCTGTGATTGCTCGCAGCCAAGCCCTTGGCGTTAGAAAAATGATTGTTGCTGGCATCTCACAGCAACATTGGCCACGCCTCTGGAACACGGTCGAAGCCAACGCTGGCCTCTATGCTGCCTTTGGTTTGCACCCCTACTTTCTCGCTGAACATCAAAACCAAGACCTGCAGGCGCTGCGCGAATATTTAACTCGTTATCAAGATCACCCCAAGCTTTGCGCTGTTGGGGAAATTGGTCTGGATTTCTTTTTAACAGATCTTGATCGCCAGCGGCAAATCTATCTATTCGAGCAGCAACTGGAATTAGCCGCTGACTTTAATTTACCGGTGATTATTCACTCACGACGGGCCAACGCTCAGGTCACTGCCTGCTTAAAGCAAGCGCAACTGCCCCGCGCGGGAATTATTCATGCCTTTTCCGGCAGCTATGAAGAGGCCTTGGAATATATCAAGTTGGGTTTCTTGCTCGGTTTTGGTGGTGCTGCCACTTGGCCACGGGCTACGCGCCTACAAGGTGTGCTAAAACGCTTGCCTTTAGAGCACATCGTTTTAGAAACCGACAGCCCTGATATGCCACCCGCCTGGTTCGCAGCTGGCCAGCGCAATAGCCCTGAACAACTGCCAAAAATCTGTCAGCACTTAGCTGAAGTAGTCGAGATTCCCTGGCAAACGCTTGCGACCACGACCTCCAACAATTTGCAGCGGTTATTTGCTTGGTAAGATTAAAGCACTTGTTTGAAAAGTTAAATAATCGCACACTAACACTTTTAACTATGCCGCTTATTGCAGCAAACCTAGCTTATACTTGCTACTGATTGAGTGAGGCAATATATGTTCGCTTCTACACAGGCCCAACAACCATGAAACGCTTTGCCATTTTCTGCACTGCCCTGCTGGCCTGTATTGCCTTGGCAGCCACTTGGTACGTTCAAAGCAAGCTGCCACAACGCACTGGTGAACTTCACCTAACCGGGCTCAGTGCAGCAGTGAATGTGCGTTACGACGAGCGCGGTGTACCTCATATCCAAGCAAAAAACGAATTGGATATGTATCGCGCCTTGGGCTATGTACATGCCCAAGATCGGCTTTTCCAAATGGAAATTATGCGCCGTTTGGCCCGTGGTGAGCTCTCAGAAATTCTTGGCCCTGATACCGTCAAAATAGACCGTTTATTTCGCACCTTACGCCTGCATCAACATGCCCAGCAGTATGTACAAAACATCGACCTCGACAGTCCTCCAGCCCAAGCCTTACTTGCTTATTTAAATGGTGTGAATCAGTTTCAAGAGCTGGGTGCCACACCGCTCGAATTTGACTTGCTCAATATCACCCCGCGTCCTTACACCATCGAAGACACTTTAAGTATTGCCGGTTATTTGGCTTATAGCTTTGCCGCTGCGTTCCGTACAGAACCCACCTTAAGCTATATTCGCCAAGAGTTGGGCGAGCAGTATTTAGAGATATTCGATATAGCCAACCCCAGTGCCGGCGCTGTACCTCAGGCTGCACTTAGCAGCACAGATTGGAGCCAGTTAAGTAGCATTGCTCAGATCAGCCAGCAAGCTCTGTTGGCTGTCGGTATGCCGCAGTTTGAAGGCAGTAACGCTTGGGTCGTAGACGGTTCTAAAACAGCCAGCGGTAAACCACTCCTCGCGGGCGACCCACATATTGCTTTTTCTGTGCCAGCGGTCTGGTACGAAGCCCATTTGCAAGCACCCGACTTTGAACTCTATGGCCACTTTCAAGCGCTAAACCCCTTTGCTCTGCTCGGCCACAACCATGAGTTTGGCTGGTCAGTAACTATGTTCCAAAACGATGATCTGGATTTAATTGCCTTAACAACCAATCCAGACGATCCACAACAAGTCTGGCAAAATAATCAGTGGCAAACCCTGGACACGCAAACTCAGTGGGTCGTCATTAAAGACCAAGAACCGCAAGAGCTCATTCTACGCCACTCCGCGTACGGTCCGATTATCAACGATATTATCAAGGACCAAGCCAGCGACACGCCGATTGCCATGTGGTGGGCTTTTTTAGAAACCGACAATCCAGTTTTAGATGCCTTCTATGAGCTTAATCGCGCCAATACTCTGGATACAGCTCGTCAAGCAGCCAGCAAAATACATGCGCCCGGGCTGAACATTGTTTGGGCTCATGCCGAAGGTGATATTGCTTGGTGGGCAGCAGCAAAAATGCCGATTCGAGATAAGTCGGCACAACCGGCATTTATTCTTGATAGCCAGTTAGCAGAGAGCAATAAATACGGCTTTTATCCCTTTAGCGACAATCCCCAGGAAGAAAACCCTGCCCGCGGCTATATAGTTTCGGCCAACTTTCTGCCCGCTTCATCGAATAAGGTTCCTTTACCGGGTTACTACAACTTGGCTGATCGCGGTGCACAGCTTATTACGCAACTCAGTCAGCCCAATATCAAGTGGGATATTGAAAACAGTCAAGCGGTACAACTCGGTGATCGTACCGACTATGCACAGCGTGTCATCAGCCCGCTATTAGATGACTTAATGGCAGTTGCCCGAGGTACTGAAGAGAAAAAGCTTATTCAACAACTCAGTGCTTGGCAGGGGAATTACCCGGTAAACAGTTACTTGCCCAGTCTATTTAAAGAGTTCAGCTACCAGTTGCTGCAAGCGGCAATGCTCGATGAGCTTGGTGAGGACTTCTTCAATAACTTACTGCGTACCCGCATCATCGATAGCGCACTGCCCATACTGGCTGCAGATCCAGCATCCCCGTGGTGGAATAACCACCGCAGCGGTGAACAGCAAACCCGTCAACAAGTGGTGGCCCAAGCCTGGCAAGCTACCCTGATGCATTTGCGCACTACCTTTGGCGTTGATTCCAGCGACTGGCTGTGGGGCAAAGCGCATACCTTGACCCACAAGCATCCATTGGAGCAGCGAGCACCATTAGATAAGCTGTTCAATATTGGTAGCTTTGCCGCACCCGGTGGGCACGAAATACCCAATAATTTTTCCAGCGGCTACGGCAGTGCACCTTGGGCTGTTGAGTACGGCCCCTCCACACGGCGCATCATTGACTTTGCCGCACCTGAGCAGGCCTTGGGAGCTAATCCCTTAGGGCAAAGTGGTGTGCGCTTCGATCGTCACTATGCCGATCAAGCCAAAGCCTATATGCAAGGCCAATACTTCCAGCAACACCTGAGCGTTAAGGATATTCATCAAAATAGACAAAGCACCTTACGCTTGCTGCCGCACTAAACCCCAACGGCATTATGCTAAGCAAACTACTTAGTGTATGCCTGACTGACGAAGCTTCTGTCGGATTGAATACATTCTGTGCCTGCCCCAGCCATCCAGAGCGGTTTTGTTATTTTTCACCGAGTACCCTATTTGTTTGTTGTGCAAACCACTGCGCAATGTTGCACCAAGCTAAGGTTTTGGTACTGCAGGCACCACTGGCCAGCGCCTGCTTGATAGCATCCACATCGACATTCTCTAAATAACGATTGGCCCCAGCCATGCGCTTTTCACCGCCATAGCCCTGCTGCATTTCAGCCATGGCATCGGCTTTACTCCAACCTTCAAAGACAATGCGATACATAGCGGCAATCAGGCCGGTACGATTTTGCCCATGCTTGCAATGCATCAGCACCTTACCTTTTTGTTCAGCGCTGGCAATACTGCGCAGCACCCGCAATACATCGACATCATCGATACGGTCGGTGCGTAGCGGAA
>CAZEZR010000122.1:0-3956 GCA_964516465.1 uncultured Thiopseudomonas sp.
AAAACCGGCATGATGCAGGAATTGCTGACCAAAGGGATTGGGCATACTGAGTTCAAGGATTCGCCGGTTGGGCGGATACCTAGAACGTGGGATGTTGGTGCTATTGATTCTTTTGGTGTCGATATACTCGATGGCGATCGTGGTAATGAATATCCAAAGGAGAAGGATTTCTATCCCTTTGAGCACTGCCTGTTTTTATCAGCAAAAAATGTCACGAAGAAAGGTTTTGCTTTTACTACTCTGTCTTTTATTACCAAAGAAAAAGATGAGTTACTTCGTAAGGGAAAGCTGACTCGTGGCGACATTGTTATCACCACGAGAGGTACTGTAGGTAACATAGCTTTTTATGATGATGAAGTTCCTTTTGACCATATCCGCATAAACTCAGGCATGGCGATTATTAGAAATAAGTCTGAAGCGTTGGATTCGCAATTTCTTCATCTGCTAATGAATTCGCCAATGGTAAGCGAGCAGGTTGAATTGTTAGCTTTTGGTAGTGCACAGCCACAGCTGACTATAGGTATTATTAAAGGTTTAAATATTCCGAAACCCAGCATTGATGAGCAAAAAGCTATTGCATCTGCCGTTTCTTCTGCAACGAAAAAACTACAATTGGCGACTAAAAAACTAGCCTTATTGGAATCAACTAAAAAAGCCCTTATGCAAGACCTGCTCACAGGCAAAGTCCGCGTCAAACTTCAAAAGGATATGTTGAAAAATGTCGAGTAAACATGAGATTAAAAGCGAAAAGATTCTTGTGAAAGATATTTTTTCAAACTTATGGTTTAGGGTTCCTGAGTACCAGCGTCCGTATGTTTGGGGTGACGATCAGATTGATGACTTGTTAGATGATCTAGCATTTGCGTTGAGAGAGAAGCCAGAGCAAGATTATTTTCTAGGCTCATTTGTTTATCAACTCAAGCGTGCCGGTAGTGCAGCAGGTCAAGTGTTTGACGAAAATGATTTGCTCGATGGTCAGCAGCGGATGACGACGCTATTTATGCTGTTTGCCTGTATTCGAGATTTATCAAGTGATCCTGACTTGCGCGAAGCCTGTCAGGCGTCTATTTATCAAAAAGGTAATAAGTTTCACGGTGTCCCTGAGCGTACTCGTTTAGCTTTTGCGATTCGTCCAGAAGTACAGGACTTTGTGGATAATTATCTCAAGGTTGTTGATGGAACAAATAAAGAAGATGACCTGCTTGCTCTGAAGAATAAAAGCTCAGACCCCTCAATGCGTAATATGGCCAATGCAGTACTTAAAATGCGCCAGGTTTTGAATAAACTGGTCGTTGAATCAGCAGAAAGCGGCTTTAATTTATCTGACTTTTATAGTTTTATTTGTCAGAAAGTCCTGATGATTTACGTTTCTACTGAAAACCTTGACGATGCTTTCCGTTTGTTCACGATCCTTAATGATCGGGGTATGCCGCTGCGCAATAGCGATATTCTCAAAGCAACAAATCTCGGGGCTTTAACTGATACTGCCGATAAAGAGCGCTATGCGAAGTTGTGGGAGGAAGCAGAGGGCGATTTAGGTGATGAGTTTGATCGCTTTCTAAACCATATTCGCACCGTATTGCTCAAGGATAAAGCCCGGCTCAATTTGCTCGATGAGTTTGAGCACAAAATTTATCATCCTAAAGAAAAAGACAAAGCCACAGGGCTGGTTAAGCAACCGTTGCTAATCAAAGGTAAGGACACCTTTAAGTTAGTTGAGCGTTATCTGAAACTGTATAACCAGTTGCTCGGCGGAACGAATTACGATGAGACCGGAGGCAGCTTTGAGTTTGATAATCTCATCAAGGTGATGCTGACAGCTTTGCCATCAACCGATTGGTTGCCACCATTAATACTCTACTATGATCGCTTTGGTTATAAGCGCATTCAGGAGTTTTTGGTCAAACTTGATAATCAGTTGTCATCGGACTGGATTGCTCAATATTCACCCACTGCTCGTATGGAGCGTATGAGTGAGATTATGCGTGCTACTGAGAGTGCTGAAAACTCAGATGAGCTCTTAGACACAATTAATCCTTTCAAGATGGATCAGGAAGGGTTTAGTCGTGCAGCGACTGCCGCAGTGTACGGCCGCAGATTTACCCGCTATTTGTTAGTCAAACTTGACTATTTGTATGCTGACCACAGTCAGCGAATGTCACTAGATTTTTTGTCTGTCGAGCATCTTTTGCCCCAAAATCCCAAAGCAGACAGCCAATGGCGTAAAGACTTTAGTGATCAGCAGCGTGAAGAGTGGACTCATCGCCTAGGCAATCTAGTGTTGATTTCAACGAAGAAAAACACCTCGCAAGGTAATCTTGATTACGCTGAGAAGAAAGATCGCTATTTTCAAAAACGTATCAGCACCTGTCCAAACTCCTTGCGTACATTACAAAACACGCAATGGACACCGGTGGAGCTTGAAAAGAATCACTTCGAGGTACTTGCTAAGCTGCATCATCACTACGGATTTGATGTAGTAAAAAAATAAAAGTGCCTGCTTGATAAATAGTCTGCGGTTAAGGATGTAATCGTGAATCAAGATGAAATTACAAAAGTAGAGCAACCCGCCATCGCCCAGTTGATCAGGCTGGGTTGGACCTATGTACCAGGTGCACGTCTTGCGCCAGTTGCCGCGGGCAAGGATGCGCAACCCAGCGCCGAGCGTGCTTACTACCGCGACGTGGTGTTGGCGAATCGTCTTGAGTCGGCGTTGCGTAAGCTTAATCCGTGGATCAGCAATGAAAACCTCGGCAAGATGCGCGTTAATCTTCCTGACAAGGAGCAGGCGGCTGGCTTATGACAATCAAAGAAATAGAAACATCATCAGTAGATGAGTTTTGGGACACGATTTCCCCAATCGGAAGCTTAGTGAAGGGTATGCAAAAACCGGTATTTAGAGGGCAAGGAGACTCTAGCTGGGCATTAATCCCTTCTGTCCTTAGAAATGAAGTTAGCCTGAAATACAAGAGCAAGCTCAGAGAATATAGCCAAACTGAGCAAATAGTTCTTTTTGAGTATTTGATTTTATTCAACTTTTTAAGTTATTTGGACGAGATGGGGTTGGTTATCCCTAATGACTCGCCTGAGTTTAGGCGTCTCATGGAGTTTGATGTGTTTTCGACTCGTTATGGCGCTGATGGGACAGGCTGGCCCTCAAAAGAGTATTTTTCCTTTCTTGCGCTCGCTCAACACCATGGAGTCCCAACGAGACTGTTGGACTGGAGCAGAAGCCCTCTTGTTGCTGCATACTTTGCAGCATCACAAGTATTGAGTTTGGAAGAGATACCAGAAAGTCTTGCTGTTTGGATTGTAGACTCAGCATCATTCTATATATTTGAGGAACAGCTTGAATGTGTTTCACTCCCTGGCAGCACAAGCCAAAACTTAGCTCCACAGAAGGGCGTTTTTTTAGTTCAGCGACAGCAAGGCAGTATGTATAGACACACTCCATTCTCCCCTCAGTTTCTTGAAGGGTCGATAAATCAATTATTTGAAGAGAGTAAAGGTTGCGTAGCGTACAAAGTTATCCTCCCGGCTGCTATGGCAGGTGAGCTTCTATTTAGATGCTCTAAGTTTGGTTTTTCAGCTGCAACGCTATTTCCGGGTTTTGATGGTGCTGCCAAAGCGGCACTCGAATTCAAAATGGCAAAAAGATTGGCGGGTGTTCTGTGAGCCGTATGTTTGAATCAACCTATCAATACTAAATAATGGATGACCTAATATCCCAATCTAAGCGTTCCGAGAGCACCGGCAGCTTGTTCCACTGCTGGGCAAGCACTTGTTTTACTCTGACAGCTTTGATTAATCCATAATTACTATTCCGCTATTAGCGATTAACATAAGCACGCTAAGCGCACGCAAATAGTCGTTTAGACATTGCAAAACAAAACGGATGAAGAAGCGAGCAGCATGATGTTTCAGGATGAAGAGTTAAAAGTAGAGCAACCCGCCAT
>CAZEZR010000123.1:0-3727 GCA_964516465.1 uncultured Thiopseudomonas sp.
GGCAGATGCTCTCCCAGCTGAGCTAATCACCCTTGTGTCTTCAAGTGGTGCGTATGATAGGCATCAAAAAGATTTTTGGCAAGCTCTAAATTGATTTATTTTCATAATCAATCCAATGACTTAGCAAATTCTCAAGGAAGCAGCATTGTTTAACCCTTTAAGACTGATCAGAGTACTTAAATACTAACAATAGACTTACCCAGCGTTAGCATCACAACGTACCCCTGAACTTGCACAGATCCTATCAGTTTCACATTTCCAGCTGACTGGCTGCTGTTTTACCCATCACAGTTCAATGCATTAGCAATAAAACGCCCTTGCTAGACAGGCGACAAAATAACATCATGTGGCGCTAGCCTCGCTTTCACTTTTAAATCTGCCTCAAGCTAAAATCACTGATATTATATCCAGCTTATTTAAAATTTCTTCGGCAGCGTATTACCAGCGACTCTGAGCTCGCTGTTTACCCCTGCAGGTATTCTTTTCAATCATTTTTGGAGTTTTTATGTGGTTTCGTAACCTACTGATGTACCGTTTAGCAGCAGACAGCTCTTTAACAGCTGACGCTTTAGAAACTGCCCTAGCCACTAAGCCCGCTCTGCCCTGCGGCAGCCAGACCCTATCCACCTATGGTTTTGTGCCGCCTTTTGGCAACAACGACGACTCGCCACTGGTTCATGTGGGTCAAGGTTTCTTTTTAATTTGTGCTCGCACTGAAGAACGCTTGCTGCCCGCCAGCGTGGTACGTGATGCAGTTAAAGAAAAAACCGATGAAATCGAAGCCGCCGAAAGCCGTAAGGTGTACAAAAAAGAACGGGATCAAATTAAAGACGAAGTGACCATGGCGCTGTTGCCCCGTGCATTTATTCGTCGCTCCAAAACATACGCTGCCATCGCCCCAGCACAGGGATTGATTTTAGTGGATACCTCCAGCGCCAAACGTGCTGAAGAATTGTTGTCCACACTGCGCGAAGTTCTGGGCAGCTTGCCGGTGCGTCCTGTGGCGGTTAAAACTGCACCGACTGCAACCTTTACCGAGTGGGTTAAACAACATCAAGCCAGCCATGGTTTAGCGCTGACTGATGAGTGTGAGCTGCGCGACAGCGCCGAAGACGGCGGTATTATCCGGATTAAGCGTGAAGATTTGGCCAGCGAAGAGATTCAGAATCACCTCACCGCCGGCAAGCTGGTTACTCAGCTCACCCTAGCCTGGCAGGATAAATTAAGCTTCTTAATCGACGACAAGTTGACGATTAAACGTCTACGCTTTGAAGATTTATTGCAGGATCAAGCGGAGGAAGATGGCGGCGACGATGCAGCCAGTCAATTTGATGCCAGCTTTATCCTCATGATGCTGACCTTTGTTGAGTTTATCCCGCAACTACTGGAAGCCCTTGGCGGTGAAGAAATTCCGCAAGGAATCTAACCCTTTAGCCAATTGGCAAGTGGCCGCGTGGATAACACTGGGTCGCTTGCCTTATTAGCCAAGGCTACCCATGCTCAATCCGTGTTTCGCAATAGCTGTGACAAGCACGACTAGCAATGGCGTAGCGCTCAAATCGAGCAGGCTGCCTCACTACAGGGTAGCGACTTTAACGCCACAACATCAGCACAATTCTCATTAAGACCTGTTTTAACGGTTAAGATTACCGATCTTAGGTATAGCCTACTTCTAGCGCTTTTATGAAAACCATTTTTTACGTTGCTCCGCTGTATGAAAAGTCCAAGCCAAAAAGCGACTTTGCTTCTGACCCTGCGCCATATGGCACACCTGAACCTCCACAGCACCCACCTGCTTTAAGGTGCGCTGCAACAAACGAATATGCGCTGATTTGGACACCAAACTGGTAAACCACAACACCTGCCCAGCGTAATCCTTACTCTCGCGGATCATATTGCGCACAAAAGTCAGCTCCCCACCTTTACACCACAGCTCATTACTTTTGCCACCAAAATTTAACTTCGGCAGTTTTCGTTGCGGATCTTGCTTGCCTAAATTGCGCCATTTGCGCGCACTGCCACTGGCAGCCTCAGCCGCATTGCTATGAAAAGGCGGATTCGATAAAGTGCAGATCACTCGCTCATCAGCACGCAAGATACCCTTAAAAAAGGCTGATTTATCCCGTTGTAGACGCAACTCAATGGCGTGTTCTAAAGCATTTGACGATAAGATTTCAGCGGCACAGGCCAGCGCGTGAGGATCAATATCACTGGCAATAAAGCGCCAAGCATAATCAAGGTGTCCTAGCAGTGGATAAATACAACTGGCGCCGGTGCCTAAATCCAATACGGTAAAATCTGCACCGCGCGGTATTTCACCGCCAGCATCTGCTGCCAACAAATCAGCTAAACCATGAATGTAGTCAGCGCGCCCAGGTACCGGCGGACACAAATAGCCTGCTGGAATGCGCCAGTTTTGAATGCCGTATAACTGCTTTAGTAGTGCCGCATTAAATACCCGCACCGCCGCAGGATCGGCAAAATCAATACTTTCTTTGCCATACGGATTACGAATCACAAAAGCCTTTAAGCGCGGCTCTACAGCAATCAATGCGGCAAAATCGTAACGGCCTTGATGACGATTACGTGGGTGCAACAATGCGCCGGCAAGTTGAATGCTCATAAAAAGACCTTAGTTAAAGGATAAAAGTCGCAGTATAGCAGCAAGCCAAGCTATGCAGATCTCTGCAGCACTTAAGCGCTATAGGCATAGGAGTAGGCCTGACCTACACCCACAGAAAATAGCTGCAAACCAATACCTGCAATTTAGTCTTTAGGCCGCACTAACAGCGCTGAACCCCACGACAGCCCCACCCCAAAGCCTGACAGTAAGGTGTTACGCCAATCGTTATTAAAGCCATAATGCTCAAGCAACATTGGAATCGAAGATGACACTGTATTTCCAGCGCCAAACATATCTTTAATCACTTTGCTGCCGTTATTACCTAGGCGCTTAGCAATGGCATCAACAATCGCCCCACTGCCTTGGTGCAAACAGATTGAGTCCACATCGTCCATAGTCATATCCAGCTCATCCAGCACTTCTTGCATATGCGGGATAATCCTTAGGCTGGCAAAGTTAAACACTTGGCGACCATTCATACGAAAATGGCCATCCTCAACCACCAGATAGTCAGCGCCCGCACCGTCACCACCAAAACGTGCAGGCCCCAACTCCCACACTGGATCTTCACCCAGCCAGGTCGCAGTCGCTGCATCACCAAACAATAAGGTGGTCATCCGGTCCGAGCGGTCCATGATTTTCGAATAGGGGTCAGCGGTGACTAAAATTGCATTTTTAAAACCCGCAGCCTGCATAAAGCCTTTCAGCACATACAATCCATAGACATAGCCTGAACAACCAAGGGACAGATCAAAACAAGCCGCATGGGTGGGCAAACCGAGCTTATGCTGAACAATGGCCGAGGTGTGCGGCAAGCCTTCGGCATCACCATTTTGTGTCACAACCACCAAGGCCTCTACATCTTCAAGTTTTAACTCAGGGTTTTTCGCCAGCAGGTTCTGCACTGCACGTACACATAAATCTGAGGTTTCTTCATCTTCTGCCTTCACCGACAAAGTTGTAGTGCCCAACTTTTTCTGCACAAACTCTTCATCACGCCCAAAACTGTGCGCTTGCGCGATGTTATCAATTCTCCCCTCAGGGATATAACTTGCAATACTGCATATGCCAATCATCGTGCATCTTCCACGTTAAAAGTCGCTC
>CAZEZR010000124.1:0-3642 GCA_964516465.1 uncultured Thiopseudomonas sp.
GCTCTTTAATTTGGTCAAGTGTTTCGTGAACCAGCAGCACGTTACCTGCTAAGCGTGACGGTGCTGTTACTTTTTGTTTAAAGTAGAAGAGAACGTTGCTCGGCTTGCTTGCATCGTAATCTTTGAGCTTAGCTGGAAACACAAACTCATCATCAAAGTAAACCAGCGAGTAAGAACCATTGGTCTGTGGTGTTGCTTGCGTCACAACACGCTTAACACTACCACCACGGTAACGCGTAATATGATTCCAAATCACTTCCAAACCATTTTGTGGAATTGGGAAGGCATTGGCCACTCTAAAGTTTTCTAAGCCGTTACCACCTTGCACCATTTTGGTCTTAAGTGCGTTTTCTTTAGCTGCCTCAATCACTTCATCCGGCATAGTTGCTGAGCGATGAGTTTTATAAATAGGCATACGGTAAGTATCAGGGTAGCGTTTCATCAACGCTTGCTGACCTGGCGTCAGGTTTTCTTTGTACTGATCCATATTTTGCGCAGTGATGGTAAACAAAGGTTTTTCATCTGCGTAAGGATTGCCTAGAAAACCGCGGGCATCAATTTGCGCGGCATCCACAGCCAAACCACCGGTCCACTCAGGAATCGTACCTGCCGCATTACCAGCTTTCTCAGCACCAAATGGCGTTAAAGTTGTACCCAGTTGTGCTGCTTGATCTGCAGAAACTGCAGCCATCACGCTACCAGCAAACAACGACAGTGCAAATACCGCCCCAGTTTGCATTAAAGTTTTATTTGTTTTCATTGATAAAGTCTTCCTAAAGAGTAAAAAAATTGGGAGACACACAATGCCCAGCGTTGACCCACGCCAACACTGGGCCCAGTGATTAGAAGTTCACGCCAAAGCTTACAGCTAAGAAGTCGCGATCTTTCAGAGTGTTGAAACGGCCATCAAAGAAGTTGGTATACGACAGGCTAGCGGTGTAAGTGTGCTGGTAATCAGCATCTAAACCAAAACTCACTGCTTTAGCGCCTTCGTTAAACTGACCATTAGGACCGTAGCCATCCACGTCATGGGAGAAAGCCATATTTGGGTGCAAGTTAATACCGGCGAATACATCGCTGTAATCTAAGATACCGCGGACACGGTAGCCCCAAGAATTTTTAGTGGTAAAGCCATGCCAGCCATTCTTAGCGACCGCTGTCGGGCTGTCAGGAATAATACTGGTTGGTGAACCATAAATAGCATCACGCCCGTAGCGCGTATCACCCAAACCACCGACATGAGTAAGACCTACCTCACCGACAACAGTGGCGCGGCTAGCACCTAGCACTTGATCAAAGAAGTGGGTAAAAGTGGTTTGGATCTGAGTGACTTCTTTGCGGTCATAACCTCTATGTATCCTACCACCCTGTGATATGAAAGCGTTTCTAGCGCCAGGAAAGAATGCTCCGCCACTTGCAGCGTCATTAATTGCTGGTGATAACATACTACTTGCATTAGCAGTAAGTTTTAATGTCATATCCTGCGTATTGATTTGTACTGGAGCATTTGGGCGATAACTGATTTCACCCTGCCAAGCTGTGCCGGTAGGCAAGGTTGTAGAAAAGCTTAAACCATATAAACGGATATCTTCTGGATAATCCATAAAATAGTTACCCCGCCCTACTAGCACCGCAGCAGGAGCAAGCGGGTTTATACCAGCGATGCCTGGACCAATAAGAGGGTTACTAAGCGCCGTAAACGTTTGCGCATCAGCATTTTGCATACTTAAAAACGGCGTGCGGCTATGATAATTCATAAAATAAGCACCGTACTCAGTGTTGTCACCGAGCCAACGCAACGCCATACCCCACTGACCACTATCGCCCGCTTTATTATCTTTACCACGCGGGATCATAAGCCCCTCATTAGTTGCTTGAACACCTAAGCCTGCAGCATCTAGAGCCGCCAAGTTAGGCATCAACACACCCTGAGTTAAAGTTTTGTTAAGAATATTGTAATTATCATTACACCCATCAGCCGCTACGTCAGAAGTGGAGAAGAATGTCCCGCAGTTATCAACAATGGTTTGCTTCCAGCTAATTTGATAGAAAGCTTCCATCGACAGTTGATCAGTCAAGTTCTGTGAGACAAAGAACATATTGACTGGAATCAGGCCTTCTTTTACTTCAGCACCCGGACGACGGAACGCTGCCACATCAATGGGGTTAACCGCATTAATACCGTTTAAAATAAAGGTACTTTCACCCCAGCTCACAACTTGCTTACCTAAACGTACAGTACCTGGCTGATCAGCAATGGCGTAGTTGTGGTAGACAAAAGCATCGAGGATTTCTGCACCACGGTTTTTCGCCGCTTCTTTACGGCCTTTATTTTCAATTTTCTTAAATGGATGATGCACATCTTCTAACTCAGCGTCATACCAGTACTTACCGCGAACAAATAGACCAGAGTCTTTGTAACGCAACTCCAGGTCATGAATCCCTTTAAAAATCTGTGAAAAAGTTTTACCGCGTTGGAAGTTCAAACGGCCATCATCACCGGTTTGGGTGTAACCGGTTCCGCCATTGGCGTTACCAATAAAACGCTTGTCACGCTTTGCTGTGGACCAGCTCGCGCCCACTGACAGTGCGCTATCAAAAGAGCCTTCAATCTCCCCCAGATCAAAAGTAATTGCAGAGACTGGTGCTGCTAATACTGATGCTAAGCCTACGGCCAATGGCAATTTTGCCAAACGCCAGACGTTTTTTTGTTTTGTTGTCATGGATGCAACTCCGATTGTTATTTTGGCTGTTGGCAGTATAACCAACCATTTTTTTAGACCAATCAACCAAAAGACTGATTAATCACACCAACCGCTCTAAATTGGCGGCTTTAAACGCGATAACACCTTCTATCTATACTCTACACTGCAGCAAACGTGCCAACTAAAAACCTGACCCTCAAGTCATTTTGATAGCCTGCACAGCTATCACCTACAGAGTGGATAAAAATACCGAGCTATCCGCTTGCAACTGCTCGATCTCCACCCGAACACGCTTCTTATCCAGCTTGCCCACACTGGTTTTGGGTATTTCAGTAACAACTGCTACCTGAGTCGGTACCGCCCACTTACTGAGCAATCCTTGCTCAACGAAAGGCTTAAGGTGCCCCTTAATAGCGCGCGCATCGAACTGCTGCTCCGGATGTAAAGTCACCATCACAAAAGGGCGCTCACCCCACTGTGGATCTGGTACGCCAACCACTGCTGCTTCACGCACTGCCGGATGACGACTGATTAAGTCCTCTAATTCCAACGATGACACCCACTCACCACCAGTTTTAATCACATCTTTAATACGATCGCGAATTTCAATAAAGCCCATGGTGCAAATAGTCGCTACATCACCAGTATGCATCCAGCCATGCGCCCACAACTCTTCCCCTTTCTCTGGCTCGCGCAAGTAGTTTTGGGTGAGCCAGGGTGCGCGCAACACCAGCTCGCCTTGCTGCTTCCCGTCATGGGCTAAGAATTTGCCATCGGCACCCATCAAAGCAGCTTCAACCATGGGCACTGGAATACCAGCTTTAATCCGATAGGTAATTTGCTCATCTTCACTGGCCGCTTGCAACTGCTCATTAAGCATTCCGGCAGAAATTAACGGGCAGGTTTCTGACATACCGTAAGCTGCAGTCAACTGAAT
>CAZEZR010000125.1:0-3583 GCA_964516465.1 uncultured Thiopseudomonas sp.
AACGTTAGACGTAGTCATTCTTGCCACCCTCTCTAATTATTGTTTTCTCCATCAGAGTAAGGGTTCGGCAAAAATAAGTCAGTACTTTTATTAAAAAGCAACTGCGCTTCGATAAAACAATCCACCTAAACAACGATATTAAGCTCTATCAATCAGCTTAATCATTAAAATAAGTGGATAAAATCAGTTTACAAAAAAAATAAAAAATGTAAGCTAAATGCCTAGTGGCATTTTGACATTTCTCCAGCAGTAAAGTTCTAAATATTAGATTTCCAGTAGCTTTATAGAGAAATGACATGCCTTAGTAGGCGTTTTAACGTTAGTAAATACCTAGCGGAAAATTGCCCACTCCTCTAGGAATAATCCATCGAGCAAAGTAAGGAAACAAAAATGGCATACACAACAATAACATTAAAAAACCCAAACACTGGCGCAATTAAACAAGCTCCAGTGGGGTTTTCTTGGACAACATTTTTTTTCGGCTTATTTCCTGCGCTATTTCGTGGGGATTGGAAGTGGGGGATTATCCAATTTATTATTGCCATGGTAACCATGGGTCTCAGTAATTTTGTTTTTATGTTTATCTATAACAAGCTGTATATCAAAGATCTCATTGGTTCAGGCTTTAAAGCTGTATCAATCGCTAGTGGTGATATGAGAGCAGCGTCAGCCAAGATAGGCATGGAAATCCCTCTTTTACAAGAAGCTTAAATACAAATACTTACTGGCTTAATGCTGCTCTTCTAACAAGAAGTTAAGCATACAGCGCTGGCTTAGAAGCACAGTTCTAAGCCACAAAAAGGACTCATAATGAAAAAGTTTTTTATTCCATTTGCTTTAGTAGCCCTAGCCACCACAGGGTGCTCTACATCAGTTCCATCCTGTTCAGATAAGGAAACTACTGACTTAATTAAACAAATTGCTGATGATGAAATGCGCAGTGAACTTGGTGAACAAGCTGCTATGCTTTTTTCTTATACAGTAAGCGCCATAAGAACAACAAGCACCAATGAGCAGACAGGTGCACACGAATGCGCAGCAGAGCTTGAAATCAAAGCAAAAAACACAGGAGAAACCAGCAAGCTACCCATCACCTACACAGTAGAGTTAACAGATAATGGGGATGAGTTTTACGTGAACGTCTTTGGTTTGTAATACTTTACCTGCGTGATAAGAGCTTGCACGAAAGCAAGTCTACGGCCCTAAGCAAAAAAGACTAGACAATTAAAAAAAAAGGATATGTAATGCCAACAATTACTGAGTTAAAAGACAAGACCAATACAAAAACACTAAATTTAGTCTTGCTATCAATAGCTACCGGAGGTATTTACCCTCTCTTATGGATGTATAGGAACTCCCCTACAATAGAGTCAATCACTAAAACAAAAATAGGCGGCGATACTTTTATAATATGGCTTGCGGTATGTGTAGGACTTAGTTCTGCACTTGTCAATATGGAGGTTGAAGTCCTAGACATTATAGCTGGCCTACTTAGCATTGGTTCTATTGTTTTATATATTGTCTGGGCTTTTAAGGCTAAAACCGCATTACAAAGCTATGCGTTAAACGAGCATAAAGTAGATCTACGAATGAATGCTTTTTATACATTCATTTTCACTCTCTACTATATCAACTACTGTATTAATGATTTGCCAGAAGCTAAGCGCAAACAAGAAATTCTTACAGGACAGACAGTTGCCACTCCTGACAGCCAATAAGTAAAATGCTAAACGGGGTTAACAATTAATGGTTGCTAACCCCTTCTACCTAAATCTTGTATTTAAAGCAAACTTCATCACAAGTTTTCGATAAAAATCAAGTCAAGCAAGCACATTTACGGCATCCATATCATACACACCCTGCTTGCCGCCTAAACCACACGCCGATCACGCAAGTCTTTAATCGCCATCGCCAGCGCTAATAAAATCACCAAAGTAACTGCCAATAAGCCAACACTGACCGCAACCGACCACGAGCTATACGGGCGTACAGCAAAGACAATGGCTGTGATCACCGCAATACCCACCGAAGTACCAATGCGCTGCCCTGTTTGCATAATGGCACCTGAACTGCCTGCATAAGCCAATGGTACCTCCGCCAAAGTTAGCGCTTGATTGGGGCTGACCACTGAACCTTGACCTAAGCCAAAAAACGCTAGGGACAACAATAACCACCAAATACTTAAATCCAGATATTCATGTAAGAACACGACGCCGACACTGGCCAGTAAGCCAAAAATAGCAAACAGCAAACCACCTATTACAACCTTACGACCGTAGCGATTAACCCGTTTGCCTGCCCAGTTAGCAGAATAAGCAGAGAGCAGTGCCGAAGGAATGCCGACCATACCGGCTTCAAAAGCAGAGAACCCGAGCCCTTGCTGCACATACAGTGGAATCAACACCCAAACACTGGTCATGCCTAAAAAGTACAGGGTCATAATAATGCTACCGTTGCGATAGCTTGAAGTGGCGAAGATTTTTAAGTCCACCATCGGGCTATAGCCACGTTGCGTATACCAACGCTCCCAACGTGCCCAAAGATAAAACAAGAGCAGCCCTGCCGGTAATAGCGACCAAATAAGCCCAGACGGATCCGCCTCAACAAAGGGGTAAAGCACCGCTAGCACGCCCAGCCCAAGTAATAATGCTCCGACGGGATCCAAAGAACTTAAGCCTTTATGCTCCAACAGCTTGGGCTTATGTATCAAAGGCCGTGGAAACCAGCGCAGTGCCAATACGATAATTAACAGACCAACAGGCACGTTAATCAAAAAAGTCAGTCGCCAACCAATTTCCAAGCCACCTAACTGAATTAACAGTCCGCCAATCACCGGGCCAATAGCAACAGAAACCCCAACTGTAGTACCAAAAAAACCAAACGCGCGTCCACGCTCTGAGCCGCGAAAGTACTGCTGAATCATGCCAACAGCCTGAGGGTTCATAAACCCAGAGCCAACACCTTGCACAAAACGCGCAGCATTGAGCCATTGCGCATCTGGGGCTAAACCTGCAGCAACTGAAGCCAGGGTAAAAAGAATCGTACCTAGAATAAAAATCCCACCACGGCCCATCAAGTCCCCTGCGCGCCCAGCACTGACCAGCACCACACCAAAGGTCAGCGCATAGCCAGACAACACCCACTGAATATCCGACAGAGAAGCTCCCAGCGCATCCTGGATCGAGGCCAGAGCCACATTGACCACACTGACACTCATTAGCGACATAAAGATCGCCATCAGCAACACAGCAAGAATCCGCCAGCGCACAGGGTCACCGCTGAGATCAGTTGCGGTATCTTCTGGTTCGGTCAGCTGCGTCATAAAACCCCCGTAAAAATAAAAGTAGCGTCGCTAGTGTAAATGAACTGCTAGGGGTGCACAGCATTAACGTTAATTTGGCGGATATACATAGGCCCTTAAGTATTCACTTGCTGCCCCATGACTAGAAATATATAAATAACGCACAGTCCGCGTAGCGGCTACGTGGAATTAATTGCCGCAAATAAGCCAAATAATAAACCTCAATTAGTGGCCTTGATGACGAGACTGCCGATCACACCCACATGCGACGCTCAGAAACAC
>CAZEZR010000126.1:0-3537 GCA_964516465.1 uncultured Thiopseudomonas sp.
AACGGGTTTTTGTTTTAATTCGGTCAGATTCATAGGGAATGACGATGATATAATTAAGAAGGAATGAGCAAGCACTTAGCTTGAAAGGCGTACCGCGAGGAGAACAGTCGATAGGGTTGTTCAGAGCCGGATAAGATATCGGCGACGGCATGCAGACTTGTGGTTGTAACGGCTTAGCGCTACAGAAATTGAATCTATCACTTGCAAAGGCGTGCGTCTAGTACACACAGTAAGAAAGTGCATACTAGACGTCAGCGTAGTTGAGCGATTGGCGCTACAATTAGATGTGGCTTTCGAGGAAAGCAACTAATTGCGTTTTTGATAATGCGCCAACTTTAGTTGCTTCAACGTTACCGTTTTTAAATAACATCAAAGTAGGGATGCCGCGAACACCATATTTTGGTGGTGTTGCTTGGTTGTCATCAATATTTAATTTACAGATTTTAACTTTGCCGACAAACTCAGCAGCAACATCTTCTAAAACTGGAGCAATCATCTTGCAAGGACCGCACCACTCTGCCCAGTAATCAACCAGCACAGGAACGTCCGCTTGCAACACTTCTTGTTCAAAACTTGAATCGCTAATATTAGTAATGTGATCGCTCATGAAACCTCTCCGTAAAGGCGGATACAAAAATAAAGTGCCGATAATGATAGCCTGCCTGAGCCGGTAACGAAAGTAAGCAAGCACAACCCAGCTGTATTTTTGCCGTAATTGCTTAATCTACGCCCAAATAGAGCTGATATAAATTGGCGATTGTGCTGCAGCATGGCACGATAGTCGTATTATTTTTTGGAATAGTGGCATGCCCATCTCTGCTCCCAAACACTTTCCCCTGATTGCAGCCATTGATCTAGGATCCAATAGTTTCCATATGGTGTTGGCAAAAACAGATCAACGTGAGATCCGCATCCTTGAGCGAATTGGTGAAAAGGTCCAGCTCGCAGCAGGGATCAATGCGCAACTTCAACTGCAAGATGATGCTATGGAGCGTGGCCTAGATTGCTTGCGCCGCTTTTCCCAACTGATTCAAGACTTACCGCCGGGTGCTGTACGTGTGGTGGGTACCAGTTCACTGCGCGTAGCACAGAACCGGCAAAGCTTTATTCAGCGGGCGGAAGAAATTCTGGGCCACGATGTCGATGTTATTTCCGGTCGCGAGGAAGCCCGCCTGATTTATTTAGGCGTGTCCCACTCTTTAGCGGACACCCCAGGTAAGCGTTTGGTGATTGATATTGGCGGTGGCAGTACTGAGTTTATTATTGGCCAGCAGTTTGAGTCGCTGATGCTCGGCAGTTTACAAATGGGTTGCGTGAGCTTCACCCAACGCTTTTTTAAAGATGGTCTAGTGACCCCAGTACGCTATGCACAGGCCTATACTGCAGCGCGCCTTGAACTGATGGAGCTTGAGCAAAGCCTGCGCCGCATGGGCTGGCAAGATACCGTAGGTGCATCCGGCACTATTCGCTCTATTAGCCAAGCACTGGCTGCAACGGGTCAATCCAATGGCGAAATCACCAGCGCCGGTCTCTCTTGGTTAAAGCATGAAGTGCTAAGAATTGGTGATATCGAGAAAATAGATATGCCTGGGGTTAAACCTGAACGCAATGCCATTTTGCCAGCAGGTCTCGCCCTTGTGGATGCCATTTTTGATGCATTAAACATTGACCAGATGACCCCCTGTGACGGTGCCTTGCGCGAAGGCCTGCTGTATGACTTACTGGGTCGCCATCAACATGAAGATGTCCGTGAGCGCTCTATTCAAGCGCTGATGGAACGCAGTCATGTGGACATTGAGCATGCGCAGAAAGTTGAGTGCAAAGCGCTGCAGGCCCTTGAACAGGTTGCTGATGCTTGGCAGCTTAACGAGGACTGGCACAGCGACCTATTAAGCTGGGCTTCGCGGGTTCACGAGGTGGGTTTGGATATTGCTCATTACCACTATCATAAACATGGTGCTTACTTAGTGGAGCACTCGGACTTAGCCGGCTTCTCCAGACAAGATCAGCAAATGCTGGCGCTATTAGTCCGTGGCCATCGGCGCAATATTCCCAAAGAACATTTTAAGGAGTTTGCTGAGGATGCTCAAGCATTGTTGCGTTTATGCATTCTGCTGCGCTTTTCGATTCTTTTGCACCATATTCGCGGTTCGCAAGAAGTGCCTGAGTTGGAAATGATTGCCGACGAAAACAGCCTGCATATCCGTTTTCCGGAATCTTGGCTGGACAACAACCCACTCACTGTGGCTGACTTTGCCAAAGAAGCAGCCTGGTTAAAGCGGATTAACTTCACTTTAACCGCTGAATAATGCTGCCGTAACCGTGCTCGCGCCTGTTTACTGCTGGATTAATCGCTAGAGTTGTTTTTATTCTGCCAGTGACGTAATTCAACCACATTATTTTTTCGGCTAGAGTTATTCGCTTGGTTTTGCCTAATAACACCTTCTGGGCTGTCGTCACTACCCGTGGGTAAAGGGTGCACTTGCAATTCCACGTGTCCCAAGTGCCGGCCAAACATTGCCACAGTACCGGCCAATCGCTCTTGGCTGGTTACGGTAAATTCAAATCCATACAGGCGGGCTAAGCGTTTTTGTCCTTTGCCATCACGCAGTAAACGCCAGCCTTTTAACGCCACATTGTCATCCAGTAACTGCACGCCGGCATTTTTACAATGCTGCGCCACAAACCCTAGAGCACGCTCACGTACGCCATGTCCTCGCCAGAGCCAAGCAATGACCAAAGCCACCAATAGCCAAGCAAATAGCTCTCCTAGTGTTATCATATGCATCACCGTAATTATGTTTTAAATCTTTACTCGCCAAGCTGCCTTACAGTTATTTATCACATATAAGTGATCAGGTATCTTTTATCAGCCTGTGGATAACTTTCCTTCTGCCAGCTACAATAGCGAGTCGAATTCTTTTTGTTTTACTTGAGGGATCTCTGTGTCTGTCGAACTTTGGCTACAGTCTATCGATTTTTTGCGCGATGAACTGCCGGCTCAGCATTTCAACACCTGGATCCGTCCATTACAAGTTGAAGCCATCGGTGATGAGCTGCATATTTTTGCACCGAATCGGTTTGTACTCGACTGGGTCAACGATAAATATATTAACCGTATTCTCGAGCTTATGGCCGAGCGCAATAATGGCAATGCGCCCTCTATTGCTTTGCAGATTGGTAGCAAGGCTAAATCACGCACTCCGTCTAGCAGTCCGGCAAGCTCACGGTCTGCTGCAGAGGCTCCAGTCAGCGCTCCAGTCAACAATCCGCCACCAACCCCTTTGCCGGCTCAGCCACCGACCATGCAGAGTGCTACCGAGCCCGCACAGCGCAGCCACCACTCGCCTCTGAGTCGTGGTGCCCCAGCAAAAGGCACTATTAAGCATGTCAGCGCCTTAAACCGTTCTTTTACCTTTGATAGTTTTGTTGAAGGTAAATCCAACCAACTGGCTCGCGCTGCCGCATGGCAAGTTGCTGATAACCCAAACACTAAAGTGATTTACTTGCACTCTGAGCGATTTGTTGCAGATATGG
>CAZEZR010000127.1:0-3461 GCA_964516465.1 uncultured Thiopseudomonas sp.
ATAACCAACCCGAGACGTGGATGTTCGAGTTGGTTATCACGAGCAAGTAACAAGACATTTTTGCTTGGTACTTTGTAGCTTGCAGAATCAAAGACAGCTTTAAACTGCTGAGGTGTCAGCAGACGCTTTTCTCGGCCAAAGCCCAGATTCATGCTGTGCTCGCTTGGATTATGCGCTCAGACGCTTACGGCCTTTGGCACGACGACGCTGAATGACAGCGCGACCGCCTTTGGTTGCCATACGTGCACGGAAACCGTGGTTACGAGCGCGTTTGAGTGTGCTGGGTTGAAAAGTACGTTTCATAATTCTTTACCTGGTGACTTCTTGGGCGAATGGGGCCCCGAAGTGGTCCCCGTTAAATAGACCGACAATTCTAGTGAATGCTGAGCCTTTGGTCAATTATCTAGCGCATTTGTTTATTAGTTTCTGTTTAACCGCTCTTTTTTTAGAATTTTTTATTGGCTGGTGAGAGATAATATAAATTAAGAATGAATATATAAAGCTTATTACTGTTGTTATTACTACTGCGCTAATTTTCTGTTGATAACCAGATTAATTTCTTTAAAATCAATTAGTTATACGGTTTTGTAGGTTGTGTTGAAGAGGTGCTCTAGGTGTGCACTTGAAGTCGGTAAGCTGTGGATAAGTAGCTCAGTTATCCACAGCTGGCTTTTCAACAGAGTTATCCACAGCTTGTTGCACCGAGTCCAGCTTGAGTTCTCCACAGGGTTTAACAGCAATAAAACGCTCAATAACACCTATAAAAACAAGGTCCAAAGCGCAATACCAGCAAACCAAAGTACAGCCGAACGGACTAAAAGCAGCCAGATATTGTCTAAAGTTGCGGTGCCCTTTTCACCTAAAGCGTCATTTTCAGCCTCTACCGCAGCACGTCCTGTTTTGCTGATCAGGTTGTTAGCAGGTTCGGTGATGCACAATAAGTCCGACATTAAGGCTCTATTGACGGTGATGAAATTACCGATTAAGGCAAAGCTAATGCTCAGTAAACGCACTGGTAGCCAGTCTAAAATATGCAGCAAACGGGTGGTTAATCCAGCCGCTTGCGGCCATTGAACTTGTTCAGAGGTTAGGACCAGTAAGCGATAACTCAGTGCAGCCAGCGGGCCAGCAATAATGTAGAAAAAGATCACGGCGAAAAAACCTTGGAAGCCTTGCCAAAGTAAATGACCTTGTACCGCTTGTAATAGACCCACAGGTTCTTCAGATTGGATCAGTAAGTCACGCTGCGCTGCCAGATTTGCCGCATGGGTGTCTTGCCTGCGCCAGGCGTCCCTAAATGGCCCTAGAGCGGCGCGCAGATCGCCCCGACCCAGACTGTAGATTAGGATCAGTAGGTGGACTGGAATCAATAACAGGCCATATACAACTGATTTTAAAGCAGCCAACAGCAATGCTAAGCCTAAGAGAGGTA
Organism: uncultured Thiopseudomonas sp.; assembly: GCA_964516465.1. Lineage (GTDB taxonomy): Bacteria > Pseudomonadota > Gammaproteobacteria > Pseudomonadales > Pseudomonadaceae > Denitrificimonas. The sequence goes on from CAZEZR010000127.1 coordinate 1,433, forward strand.
AGCCGATGGCGAAGATAAATGCCAGAGTGGGTTGGCGAGGTAATAGCCTGCTACAGCGCTTCAGCTGCTTATACCACCACTGATCCTTCTGGATTGCTTGGCGCCAGTTGGATAGTTTTTCAAAGAGTATGGTTAAAATCAGAACCAGAAAGCTCATGCTATTTCTCCAGGGTGTTTAGCCTGTAAACGCTGCCAGTTAAATGCTGGGCCAGGGTCGGTTTTACGCTCAGGGGCAATATCACTGTGCCCACAAATGCGCTCGGCAGTAATCATTGGGTAGTGCTTAATCAGCTCATTGACCAACTGGTTGAGACTTCGGTACTGCGCTTCGCTATAAGCCAAGTTATCTTCTCCTTCCAGTTCGATCCCTAGGGAATAATCATTGCAGGCTTCCCGACCTTCAAAGTTCGACACACCGGCATGCCAAGCTCGATCTAAGCAACTGACAAACTGAGTTATAGCCCCATCACGCTGGATAAAAAAATGCGCGGAAACTTTTAGCTGGGCGATACCAGCAAAGTAAGGGTGTGCAGCCACTGGCAGTTGGTTGGTGAATAATGCTTCAACCATTCCTGTGCCAAATTGGCCTGGCGGTAAACTGATATTGTGGATAACCAACAAGGAGATTTCAGTAGAGGGTCGGGCATTGAAGTTTTGCGATGGTAGATGCTTTGCGCCGTTAAGCCACCCGGTTAGAGGATCCAAAATCAAAGACTGAGTCAATTGCATAAAATATCCTGTCATACATGTGTGCTGCTGCGTATTTATAAGACCATGCAGTAAGCCATATGTTGTGCCATACAAGTGAGTAATAGCATAGACAGTAGCAGTTATATTGCAGTTTTTACTGTGGCAGCGGTTTTGTAACGGGCAATCTGAGGGAGGGTATGGTTGGGGTGGTGTTAAGGGGGGTATTGGCAAGCTGTTTCGGCTAAGCAGTGCCGGTCAGATATAATTAAGGCCGCAAAAGCGGCCTTAATGACATGCAGGTTATGGCATTAACCTTGGTGATATTTTGCTGAGAGATCATGTACCGCATTGATAAATGCGCCAGCATTCTCAGGCTTCACCTCAGGGGTGATGCCGTGACCGAGGTTAAAGATATGACCTGAGCCTTTACCGTAGCTTTCTAAGATGCGACCCACTTCTGTTTCAATCGCAGCAGGGTTGGCGTAAAGAACTGTTGGATCCATATTGCCTTGTAAGGCAACTTTGTCACCCACACGTTGGCGGGCAACACCCATTTCACAGGTCCAGTCTAAACCTAGGCCTTCAACACCAGTGTCAGCCATGGATTCAAGCCATAAGCCGCCGCCTTTAGTGAAAAGAATCACTGGAACTCGGCGTCCTTCATGTTCACGGATTAAACCGTCAACAATTTTTTGCATATAAGACAACGAGAACTCGTGGTAAGCGGCTGTGGATAAGCTACCGCCCCAGCTATCAAAAATCTGTACTGCCTGAGCACCTGCTAGAATTTGCGCATTAAGGTAACTGGTAACTGATTGGGCAAGTTTATCCAGCAATACGTGCATGGCTTGTGGATCATCGTAGAGTAACGCTTTGCTTTTTCGGAAGTCTTTGGAAGACCCCCCTTCAACCATGTAAGTGGCTAAGGTCCAAGGGCTGCCAGCAAAACCAATCAAAGGTACGCGACCGTTTAATTCTTTGCGAATGGTGCGCACAGCATTCATTACATAACCAAGATCTTTTTCAGGATCAGGAATGGGCAACGCATCAATGGCCTCTGCAGTATCGACAACTTTTCTAAAGCGTGGGCCTTCACCGGTTTCAAAATACAAACCTAAACCCATGGCATCGGGAATAGTCAAAATATCTGAAAAAAGAATCGCAGCATCCAATGGGTAACGTTCCAGCGGCTGCAAAGTCACTTCACAAGCCATCTCAGCGTTCATGCATAAATCCATAAAACCACCTGCACGTGCGCGGCTGGCTCTATACTCAGGTAAGTAGCGACCCGCCTGACGCATCATCCATACAGGGGTAACATCAACCGGCTGTTTAAGCA
>CAZEZR010000128.1:0-430 GCA_964516465.1 uncultured Thiopseudomonas sp.
CACGGGAAAACCTCGCCAGGTTGATCAATGCACCGGAGGTCAAACGCATCTCCATCAGTGGTGAAGGCGAGCCACTCAACAATGCCAAAGTGTTCCACGAGATTCTCGGGTTGTCTGAAGGTGGCAAGAAATTCGAATTCATTACCAGTGGGTTCTATCGGCATGACAGGATGGAAGAGTTCTACGACACTACAAACCAGATTGTCTTGGACAATGGCGACACCTGCAACATCCGCCTCAGTGCAGACAGCCATCATATCGAGAAGGTTAAATGGCGGGCCCATGGTTTTAGTCTGGACTACCTGCGGCGTCGGCGACCGTCTGGGCTGAGTTTCTCGTTCCGATCTATCGACACCGATCGCGACTTCACTCGCGCGTACTTGAAGTCCGAACTGGCCCACTGGGGAGTTGAAGCAATCATTGAGCCAAG
>CAZEZR010000128.1:440-2745 GCA_964516465.1 uncultured Thiopseudomonas sp.
AAGAACCTCGTTCACCCTGCTCCAGGAACTGCCCCAGGCTATCTGGATATGCTGGGCTACATCGAGGCGATCGAGTCAAAGGTTAACAAGCCTTTCACCTTCGGCAGCCTGAATAAATCTCCGCAGGCCAACGGTTTGGATGTCACGGTAAAGCCCCGTGGCGATATATACCTGTATGGCATCGAGAATCAGCGCTTGGGCAATATTCACTTTGACCGGGTCGACTGGCATAAGTTGGCCGAGCACGTGCGGGAAACACCGTTAACCCGAGCACTTTATACGCAACCCTTGACCGAGTTACTGGCGCGCCTTGATGACACAGAGCTGCTTCGTTCGATCATCGCCAAGGCGAACAACCCCTACTGGCTGGTTAAGGAACTGGCTGGTCATGCTAGGTTGCTTGAACAGTGGGACGCTGCATGATCGACTCACACACCCACACCTTTTATTCGAAACATGCGGTCGGCACTGTCGACGAGTTAGTTCGTGCCTCGATCGCCGCAGGCGTGACCGTCCTAACAATCACCGACCACGCGCCGTTCCCCGTGGATATGAACAATCGTCTGCTCGCATCCGAACTTGATAGCTACTTCGCTGACATCGAACGGGCGAGGGCGATTTATCAGGGACATATCACTATCCTGTGTGGCCTTGAGCTCGATTACATGCCGGGCACCGATGCTTTCAATCGCGAGCTGCTTGCTCGTTACCCGATGGACTTTGTTATCGGCTCAATTCATTACGTGGAAGTTCCAGATGAGGCGATGGTGAAGGTCTGGGAGCTGCCACGCCTTGCCGGACAGGCATTTCTAGATCGTTACTTCGCCAATCTCGAAGGTCTGCTAGACAGTGGATTGTTCGATGCTGTCGGGCACGCTGACACCTTGCTGCGTGGCGTGCCGGAAGATATTTTCCTGCGCCGTTTCGAACCCTTGCTAACGCAGCTCGCCAGAAGCGGTATCGCATTTGAGCTCAATGCCTCAGGTCTTCGAAAGTCGAGCCTGGACCCTATAACGGGCAGGGAGGTCCAGGGCTTTTGGTCTCATCCGTCTCGGGAATTGGTGGCACAGCTTATCTCGCACGAGGTGCCTTTCACGGTTGGGTCTGATACCCATGACCCGAACGACGCTGGGGCGGGCATTGCTGAACTGCTAGAGGCCCTGAGGCCTTTGGGGCTGAAGAGCATTAGTTACTACGAGAGGCGCCGACGAATCGATGTCTCCCTCGATAGCCTGACGTTAACGGGCACACCAGCAACTTTGACAGCAGGACTTGAACAGCCTTGAACATGATTCCCCCCCAAAATTCTGCGCTATGGTCCGATGTACTTAAGAGCCCAGTTGATGTCCAGTTGGCGATGTTTCGTCAGGCTTCCGCTCAGCTCCGTGCGAATGATGTGAAAACTGGATTCCGCGCGTTCGCTGCCGAGCTGTTTGCACGTGACCTGATCAGCATGACCGAGTATGTATCGATTTTTGGTGGTACGGCCCTGCACTGCCTTACACCTGCCGAGTCGGGAGTGTTCCGCGATATGGCCACGGGCAGCGATGCCACAGCACTGGCTGGAATCTACAGCCGTGCTAAATACGGCGGTGTGCATGACATCCGGTATCTCGCAAGACAACTTATCGACTACCTCTGTGGCGAGCTGGATAGGCCTGACTCGCAATGGTCATACCTGTTCCAGAACGCCAAGGTCTGTGGTGACAACGTAGTGATGATGACCACTGGTTGGCGCAACGTGCCGTCCACGGCGAACGTGCTCTATGAGTTCGTGGTCGAGGAGGTCAACATCAAACTGGCGCATATGGGGTTGCCGACCATCATCAACGTCAAGCTACCCAGGATTGCGCCGCCCTGCGAGGACTACGCCAGCCTTAGCACTGAGGAGCGGGAGAGAGTCAATCTGGTCCAAGACCACGTCATTCCGGCTGAAAATTTCTATCGCTGGAGTGGTGTGCATGTGATCTTCGGCGACGATGTGTTGGTCACTGGATCTACCGCCGACAAAGTGCTTTATGAATCTATGCGTAACGGTGCAAAGTCGTTTCGCGCAATCTATCCAGTAGCGATTAATCCCCGTGTGGCGCTCGGCGATGCTTCAGTTGAGGATCGACTGAATGGTGTAGCGGTCAAGCAGCGGCTGGATGAAACCGTAGCGGAACTGTTGTCTGCGCGGGACTACCAACCAATCCTGCGCACATTGCGCCTGTTATTCGGGGAGGAAAACCGCGAGTCGCTTGCAGCATTCCTGCCGAAGGTGCCTGCGCCGACCTGGCTGCGTCTTTACAAGTCAGCCTTGGGT
>CAZEZR010000128.1:2755-3259 GCA_964516465.1 uncultured Thiopseudomonas sp.
TTACTGAGGGAGTACCTGACAAATGGCGGGTTGTTAAGTGTCAATGGAAGGGCGATTTACCCGTGAACAGCTGCCTTGAGGCTTATTGATCAAATTGTTCCTACACATAGAGGCTGATTGTGGCTGTTGGCTGGGAGAGAGCGAGCGGCTGATTGGCACCGTTAGTTAATGTGTAGGGGGCAGTATTACTGCGCTTGCGCGCAGATGAATTTTGCACTCACTGACATCACTCAGGTTTAATTGCTGAGTTATTACCTCATGAATGGTCGGAGTTCTACGGTGAGGGGATGCGTGGGCAATGTACAACCATGCGGGCACGCGCGTCGGTAGTGAGCCGAACTCGAGCTCAATACGTACTAAATCGAATACTTCAGTCGTTCGTCCGCTCGGAGTCCAAGCGAGCGGAGCAGTGCGATGATCAGGCTGCGTAACTTCGAGAGGACATTCGAGCTCCATATTTATAGTTCCTGGGTAACAGTCTACGACCTCGGGGAACCCTTGGCT
>CAZEZR010000129.1:0-3123 GCA_964516465.1 uncultured Thiopseudomonas sp.
ACTATAACGAGCATTTACACCGCTCTTTTGAAGTCTTAGCTTTTGAGTTGCCCACGCTTCCTCAGGGGTTACCAACACTTCTTTGCACGCCTATTCAGAATGAAAATTACACAGAGCCGCGTGAGTTCGGTAGCCAAGCTAGAGAGAAAAACCGCAGATACCGCATTAGGGCTGCTATTAAAGAGGCGCGCAGTGATATCGAGCTGTTTCTCAATGGTCGCTCAACAGATGAATTGAGTGATGAGCAATTATACGCTCTGGGCAGCCGAATGCTGCTGCGGGAAAACCGCCTCCCACATCCTCAAGCTGCATTGCGATACCGCTTGTTTTTAAAGAAACTGCAGCAAGCGCAGAGCGATAAAGAAACTGCTGGTATCGTCAATCATGGCACTAATGGTGCTGATAAAGATACCGGCTCAGTCCGCCAAGCTCTACTTAGGCAACGACTGGTGCAGCAAAGCGAAGAGCGCTCTCTGGTAACTGCTGATGTTGCGCAAGCAATGGAGCAGTATCAGCAGCTAAAAAGCTGGGCGGACAACACTAGCAAACAAGCCTTTGCAGGAAAAATCAAAAAAGCACGCGCGCTTTGTGTTGGCACTTTACTGATATCTATAGAAAAACGCATCAGCTATCAGCGTATGCTGCAAGACCTAGTGCAAGGTCAGAATTTCAGAATCGTTCAGAACAAGAGCCGGTTGCATCTAGAGTATAGCGAGAGTTTGCAGAACGATGACTATTCAGCAGCCATTCAAAGACACAGAATCAGCTATAAAACAGCGAGTTTGCTAGCGTATGGCCAACATTTTAGAAAAGTTGTTGAGACACCTGAGCCGGCTGAGCTGCCTGAGTTAGAGCCTCTACTGACTCTCTACCAACAACATAACCAGCAACAACAAAGCCCAACGTTTCAGGATTTACTAGGTTGGATATGTAGAGTCATCAGCCTAGCCAACCTAGTTCAATTACCAGGAATCGTGGCCGCAGCATTGAGTGAGCGTTTACCTCCTACCAGTGAATCAGTGCGTGATCATATGCGTCTGTTGCACGGCAAGGTTTTGGACTTGCCAACACAGGACTTCGTTGTAGAGCTGCCTGATAATCAATTAGCACGAACCCGTGGCCAAGAAAATGACAAGACAGCACTGCAAGAGTCTGCAAAAGAGTTCACAAGAACAGTTATGGCTGAACTGCAGGGCTATATACCCAGCAAAGCCCGCGACCATGCAAAGAACATAAGTTCGATATGTAGCAGTTTCCAAGGGAACGTGAGCCCCGCCATGCTTATGCTTGGATACTGGATAGCAGATCTAGTCAGTACAGGTAAAGCAGGTTGGCGTAAAAATCTGCAACCCTACGCACGCAACAGTTTGACGACTTACTGGAGCTCACTTGCACCTGCTTTCAGAGGGTTACTGTATGAAACAGATCTTGTAGCACTAGAAAGTGATGAGCTGACCGAGCTCTGTAGCCAAATGCTCGATTACAAACAAATCACCTCAACCCACGCTGATTTTTTTGGTAAGCGACTACAAGACTTTTTCCGCTGGGCAGCTCGGTTTGGTGTAGCGTCTCCAGAGTGGACAGAGTTAGCGATTGAAAGTGAGCAACGCACAGTCAGTTCAGGGCTTATATCAGAACAAGAATACCAAAACTGCCTGCAGGTACTCATGACGGATGCGTGTTTGGAACACGACGAGCAGCTGATATTGGGATTTGTGCTACTCGCTGCTTACCGTTTTGGCCTACGAGCGCAAGAGGCAATTGGCTTGCTGCGGCGCGACTGGTGCCAGTCAGACGATTACACATGGGTGCTTGTGCAAAACAGTCAGTATCGAACCCTCAAAAGCGCATCTAGTCGCAGAGCAATCCCTCTGTTATTCAAGCTCTCTGATACCGAGCAGGACATCATTGACCGAACGCTGGCCCGATACCAAAGCATATCGGGCACCGCGACCAACCGACCCATTCTGTGCGAGCCTAGTAGTGATGGTTATCAGCCTGTATTAACTAACATTGCTCCGCGTATTTCTGAAACTCTGATTCAGCTACTGCGCAATGTAACGGGTAATCCGGAATTAGTTTTGCACCATTGTCGCCACAGTTTTTACAACCGTGTGGCTCCAGCACTATTAAGTATTGAAACACCTTTAGCTAAAAAACTCATCGATCCTACAGAGCACGATCGCATACGCCGGATCGTGCTAGGCCCGATAAATGGGGTTTCTAGACGCGGAGCAATGGCACTAGCACGTCTGATGGGGCACAAGTTTCCAAGTACGGGATTAAAAAATTATTTTCACCTAGCTACTCAGTGGGCAGATGAGCTAACCCCGATTAGTCAACAGCGCACACATAGCATTGCTGAAGCTGTGCAGTTAACAGAACTACCAATCAAAAAAGTAAAAGCTGTAGGCAGCATAAATGAAGACCTGCTCTACGCCGCACCTACTCTGGGCAAAACTCTGCAATGTCTGCGTCTGGTTTCACTCGGCATGGGATACAGCAGAGCAGGTAAACTGATGCGCCTCGAACCTAAATACCTAATGCTACTGCAGACTGTTTTCGAGACAACTAACGCGCGAATGAGATTTAGTGCGAGTAGTGATAAAAGAGTGAAACTGCCGGGTGAGCTTTGTCCTAACGCCTTACTGGAATCTATACCTGATCAGGCCTGGCAGCGGCTACTGCATTGTGCAAACGAAAATACTGGTAGCGCTGACCTTGCACTGGAAGAGGATGAGCTTAGGCATTTGCAGGAACTGCCTTATTTGATCAGCCAGAATCGACAGGTCCTGATGGAGCAACCCGGGCACATAAAACTCATACAGCACACGTTGGAGCTGTTTCAGATCCCAGAGTCAGCTTATCGAGTGGTTGTAAAAGGTGGCAGTATTACTGCTATGCAGCGACTGCAGAGCGAGGGATTTTCACCCCAGTATGAAGCAGAGGCTAAAACTAAGCTTGACGGATTTACTGTGCACCTTGCTGAGCGTGGCAGCCAATACCAAATTAGGGATTATGGTGGACTGGTGCTTTCACGACTTGCTGACGGCACCGTCAGGAATGGTTTGGAACTTGCGGTGGCCACACTGGCCACCGGTTCACTTGTGTTTTATAAAGCTA
>CAZEZR010000130.1:0-3047 GCA_964516465.1 uncultured Thiopseudomonas sp.
ACTTTGGTCCCCGTCTTGTTGTTTCTGCCTGTGTGAAAAGTTTAGCAGAGCATCCGCAGTTACATATAGTGCTGGTCGGTGATGCTAGCAGTATTGAGTCTATTCTGGCTCAAACCCCTCAAGTTGATCGTTCACGGCTTAGTGTGCAGCACGCCAGTGAAAGCATCTCCATGGACGATATTCCCGCCCAAGCTTTGCGCCAAAAACCCGACTCATCCATGCGTATCGCTTTGCAATTGTTGCGCGATAAGCAGGTGCAGGCCTGTGTCAGTGCCGGTAATACCGGTGCGCTAATGGCTTTGGCCAAGCATGTGTTAAAACCTTTACCGGGTATCGACCGGCCGGCCATTATGACGGCATTGCCGACCTTAAAGGGTGAGACGCACTTGCTTGATCTTGGTGCCAATGTGGATGTCAGTGCACAGCAGTTGGTGCAGTTTGCCGTGATGGGTTCAGCTACGGTAAAGGCTCGGGGGCTCGATCGACCCCGTGTTGCACTATTGAATGTGGGCAGTGAGGCGAGCAAGGGCAGCCAGCAAGTTAAGCTGGCAGCAGCAGAACTCAAAGCCATGCCGCAGATTAATTATATTGGTTATATCGAAGGCGACGGTGTATTTCGCGGTGATGCCGATGTGGTGGTCTGTGATGGTTTTGTCGGTAACGTGCTGCTTAAATCCAGCGAAGGCTTGGCGCAGATGATAACTGCGCGGGTCAAGCAGCGCTTAGGGCGTGGACCCCGTGCATGGTTATTGGCTTGGTTGGCGGCACCGTTATTGAAGGTGTTGCGATCAGAGCTTGCTCCCGAGCGTTATAACGGCGCGTGCTTATTAGGTGTGGATGGTGTGGTGGTAAAAAGCCATGGTAATGCTTCTGAGACGGCCTTTCAGGCGGCTATTAGCGTGGCTTATGCTGCGTTACAGAAAGCCTCAGCTCATCACTTGCAGGACTGTGGGTAAGGCTTTAATGAACACTGCCATTGGATCAAACAGCTAAAGTGTGACGGATGAGTAAAACTTATCATCCAATGGTAGGTTTGTTATTTGCGCCTTAGGCATGGCAAACTTCCTTAATTGAATGACAGGTAGTTAATTTTATGAAGGCTTCTCTTGCGTTTGTATTTCCCGGTCAAGGCTCACAAGCCGTTGGTATGTTGGCTGAGATTGGCGCTGCGCAATCCATTGTAGTAGACACCTTTACTGAGGCATCTGACGCTTTAGGTTACGACTTATGGGCGTTAACCCAACAGGGCCCAGCGGATGTGTTAAGCCAAACTGATAAAACCCAGCCGGCTATATTGACCGCTTCTATTGCGTTGTGGCGGTTGTGGGCAGAGCAGTCCGCAGTGCAACCTGCGTATCTTGCTGGGCACAGTTTAGGTGAGTATTCGGCGCTGGTTGCGGCCAACAGCGTATCCTTGGCTGACGCGGTGCGTTTGGTTGAGCGCCGCGGCCAGTTGATGCAAGCAGCAGTGCCAGCAGGTACGGGTGGTATGGCCGCGATTTTAGGCTTAGATGATGCTGATGTGCAGGCGGCGTGTGCCGAGGCTGCAGAAGGTGAAGTGGTCAGTGCGGTGAACTTTAACTCGCCCGGCCAGGTGGTGATTGCCGGTGCTGCCGCTGCGGTGGAGCGTGCGATTGAAGCATGCAAGGCCCGTGGCGCAAGGCGTGCTATGGCCTTGCCAGTCAGCGTTCCTTCGCACTGTGCGTTGATGCAGCCCGCGGCAGAACAGTTTGCTGAGTCCTTGGCAGCTATTGAGTGGCAGCAGCCCAGTATTGCCTTAGTGCAAAATGTCAGCGCAGAGATTGTTACTGACTTGGCGGTGTTAGAAAAAAATCTTTTAGCGCAACTCTATAGCCCAGTGCGCTGGGTAGAATCAATGGTGTGTTTAGCTGCGCAAGGGGTCACCGACGTGGTTGAGTGCGGTCCAGGTAAAGTATTGTCGGGACTGAACAAGCGCTGCATTAAAGGTGTAAATACCTATAACTTGGATAGTCCAGAAGCATTTGCAGCAGCTGTAGCTGCACAGCTTTAAGATGGAGATTAAAATGAGCTTAGAAGGAAAGGTGGCGTTGGTCACCGGTGCCAGCCGTGGAATTGGTCGTGCCATTGCCCTGCAGTTAGGTGCGCAAGGAGCTACTGTAATAGGTACTGCAACCTCTGAAAATGGTGCGCAAAATATTGCTCAAGCATTGCACGACAATGGTGTTAAAGGCACAGGTATGCTGCTGAACGTCTGCGATGCTGAATCAGTCGCTGCGACACTTAAGCGCATTCAAGATGAGTTCGGTGCGCCATTGATTCTGGTCAACAATGCCGGTATTACGCGCGATAACTTGATGATGCGGATGAAAGATGATGAGTGGTTCGATGTGATCGATACCAACCTAAACAGCTTGTATCGCATGTCGAAAGCTGTTTTGCGCGGCATGACTAAAGCGCGCTGGGGACGTATTATAAGTATCGGCTCAGTGGTAGGTGCAATGGGTAACGCAGGTCAAGTAAACTATGCCGCAGCAAAAGCTGGCCTGGAAGGTTTTGGCCGTGCTTTAGCCCGTGAAGTGGGTTCGCGCGCAATCACGGTTAACGCAGTGGCGCCGGGCTTTATTGATACGGATATGACCCGCGAATTACCTGAAGCGCAACGTGAAGCATTATTAACGCAAATTCCCGCCGGGCGTTTGGGGCAAGCAGAAGAAATTGCCAATGTGGTGACTTTTCTTGCGTCAGAACAGGCTGCTTATGTCACTGGAGCAACAATTCCAGTGAATGGTGGCATGTATATGAGTTAAAATAACTGAAATTGTGACCGAAGCTTGAGGTTTTGAGTCATAATTGCAGTTTGTAAGATTAAGATTTGTTTATACAACGACTGTCATTTATATAAACAAATCTGACAAGAGGTTCGCAAAGGGCAAGCAGTTGGCTTAATATGCGTACAACCCTTTTCTACACAAGTGACAGCTTGGGCTGTCCAGTTTTCCATTTAGGAGTGATACACGGTATGAGCACTATTGAAGAACGCGTTAAAAAAATCGTTGCTGAGCAGT
>CAZEZR010000131.1:0-2953 GCA_964516465.1 uncultured Thiopseudomonas sp.
GACAATCACACCTGTGAAATGAAGCGGGTATATGTTCGTCCAGCCGCTCGTGGAAGTAAGTTGGGAGCAAAGCTGGTTGACATCATATTGGAAGAAGCAATAGAGAGTGGCTATAAAAAAATATGCCTTGATGTCTTACCTGAGTTCAAAGCAGCTTTGAATTTATATAAGTCATACGGATTCGTTAATCATCCCCCAGTGACGAATAATCCAGTTGCCGGTACTCAATTTCTCGGGCTTGATTTAGAGCTTTATAACAAGAAATTGCAGCGGACAAGCCGCTGAATGCGGCGTTATGTGCTTGAAATGGCTGCTTCATTCATTTAGAACTAATTAATAAAATCAGGAAGGAATATGAGACTAATAAGAGCTAGAGTAGAAAACTATCGTAGTGTGATAGATTCAGGGGAGTTTGATGTTGAGTCTCTGAAAACTATATTAGTTGGTCCCAATGAAGCTGGTAAAACGGTTCTCCTTCGAGCTCTGCAGCAACTGAATAAACCTGACGGTGTAGATGGATTTGATGCTCTTAGGGACTACCCTCGCTCTAAATATAATGAAATTACAACCAAACAAGTTAGTCCGGAAGACGTTACAGTAGTTACAGGGTATTTTGAACTTGAAGATGATGATAAGGCGCTGATTCCAGCTGAATATCACCAGTGTGAATACAAACTTTATCGAAATCTGAATAACAAAGCCTTTCACTCCTTAGTCAACGCTCCTGCCAAAAAGAAGTATAGTGATCTTAGTAAAAGTCTAAAACGCATGGCGTCCCACATGGACAAACAACATGCAAAAATCTCAGACGAGGGATCCGGAGTTAAGCCATCAATCTCTTTAGAGGAGATAACTTCTAGTTGGAGCGAGAATACACTTGTTTCAGGTGAAAACTCGAAATTACTATCCCGTTGGCTGGATGATAATTTTGACTTTGTAGACGAAGATAACGAAACAGAAGAAAAAAGATATGATGAACTTGTTTCACTTACCAAGTTCAATGACGGGTACGATGCAGTTCTTAAAACGCTTGATAAAAGAACGCCAGTATTTATTCTGTTTAACAACTATTTTAATGTAAAACCTTCTATTCATTTAGAGCATCTTGCGCAACGAGTTGAAGGTAAATTATTAGACGACAAGTATTATGATTATGGAAATTTATGCTTGCTCAAACTACTTGGTTTCACGCCGCGAGAGTTAGCAACATTAGGCTCAACTCCGAGCCCAAACATAAATGATACCGAAGCTCTGAAAAATTATCGTGATAAGCTAGATTCTAGGACATATCAATTAAATGCAGCGAGCGTAAGACTTACAAAAGAAATCAGATCGGTATGGATGCCGAACCCTGATCGACCAGAAGCGGACAAATTAAAGGTTACTGCTGACGGGCAATACTTAAAGGTAGTTGTTGAAGATGATCTTGGAGTAGATGTAGAGCTTGATCAAAGATCAGAAGGGTTTCAGTGGCTGGTGTCATTCTTTGTAGTATTTTTCTCGGAAGCAATGGATAAGCATAAGAATGCAATTTTACTTCTCGATGAACCTGGCATGAGTCTTCATGCGCTTAAACAGAGAGATTTTAGGGAGACAATATCTCGATTATCTAAAGGTAATCAGACCATATTCTCAACACACTCTCCTTTTCTCGTTGGGCCTGACGAACTAGACATTGTTCGTGTTGTGGAAATGAAGAGTCGAGAGGCAGGAACAACAGTTCACACCACTTTGTCATCAGAAGACCCTGCTGGAATGCTTCCTCTTCAAGAGGCTCTCGGCTATGACCTCGCCAATAGCCTATTTTCACAACAACGAAATTTGATCTTAGAGGGAATAACAGATTATTGGTATATCGAGGCAACATCTGCACTATTCAAAGATGCTGGAAGACCATCTGTGAATGATAAAATTGCTCTTGTATTTGCTAATACCGCGGGAAAAGTTGTTTACTACGCAACAATACTTCACGCCCATAAATTGAAAGTTGCCGCATTGCTGGATGCTGATAGTGCGGGAGATCAAGCTGCGCAACAGGAAAACCTTGTTCACGCTCTCGGAAACAAAAATATTTTGCGAACAAAAGATTATTGTGATGTAGGTAAAGCGGAAATAGAAGATTTACTTAGGATTACATTAGCATCGATTGTCAAATCAGAACATGGAGTGGACCTTACAGAGAAAGTGACTACTCAATCCAATAGACCTATTGTTGAACTGTTTTCTAAGGAAATAGATGGTTTTTCAAAGTACAAACTTGCAAAGGCCTACATTCGATGGACACAAAATCATACAGCGGACAATTTAAGCGATGAGGAGATTTCTCAGTGGGAGAAGCTATTTGATACTGTCAATAAAGTATTAAAGTAGTATTCATCAGTCATACACATAACAAGCGCAAGCACTCGGAACAATTTTCCGCTACGCTCCAAATTGTCCGGTGTTGCGGGCGTTAAATAGCAAGGATGGAATCTATGCTTACTCGAGAAGTAACAGAAGATGATATTGAACAAATCTGCAAATTAGCAGAAACACGAGAAGAGCTTTTTTACTGCTTTCCTAGAGCAACCTTTCCGTTATCCGTGGCTGATGTGCGCCATAGTATTCAAACGCGTGCAAGTGCAACTGTGGTGGAAAAAAAAGGGCATGTTGTTGCCTTTGCAAATTTTTATCGCTGGGAAGAAGGCGTATGCTCGATTGGCAATGTCATTGTTTCATCTGACTGCAGGGGCACCGGTGTAGGCCGTTATTTAATCTCGCATATGACCAAGCTAGCATTTGAAAAGTACCATGCAGAAACTGTAACGGTGTCATGTTTTAACCGAAATGTGGCGGGGCTTCTTTTTTACCCAAAACTTGGTTTTCGTCCTTACGAAACTGAGTCGCGAGTAGATTACAATGGAGATCAAGTCGCTCTCATCCACTTCAAGGTTGAGCCGGATGCAATTTAACA
>CAZEZR010000132.1:0-2879 GCA_964516465.1 uncultured Thiopseudomonas sp.
ATGCTTCCTCTCACTGAAAATACAGAGCTTTTACCCTATGGTCAGCTGGCAACCCGGCAGTGGTTGCTTGCGCAGGGGGTTGAGGTTTATCAAATCGACAATGCGTTGAAAAGCAAAAAGTTCGAAAGCTTGGCGCGTGGCGTAGTGGCAAGGCCCGGCGTGCCTGTGGAATGGCAGGGCGTGCTGGCCTCGCTTTATCGTATGTTTGAATGCCCTGTCTATGTGGGTGGTGCTAGTGCTTTAGCTCAGCATGGCTTGGCACATTATATACAGTTGCAAACCGTGATCGATATATATGCGTCGCAACCTGCACCGAGTTGGCTAAACAAGCTTTCTTGCAGTCTAGAGTTTCGCTGGCATACGACAGTACAAATATGGGATGCAGAGAAACTGCTTGCCGCCAATAGCTTAAAACCAGTGCCGCTGCATCAGGGCTGCTGGCTACTGGCCTCGCCAGAGCAAGCCTACCTAGAGCTATTAACTAAGGTGCCGAGCGTGATCAGTTTTGAGCAAGCAGACAATATCATGCAAAGCTTGGTCAATCTGTCACCACGACGACTGGATGTACTATTGCATGCCTGCAAGCATGTACTGGCTAAGCGGTTGTTTTTCTTCTTTGCTGACCGTTATCAGCATGCTTGGCGGAATAAACTCGAACCCGAAAGCTATGATCTGGGTGCAGGAAAACGCTCAGTCATAAAAGGTGGAAGTTTTAATAAAGCGTATCAAATAACTGTACCAGAGGCTTTTAGTGGATAGAAATAGTTTGTTTTATGCGCAAGTGCAGCTGTTGCTTCGTGTGCTTCCGTTCGTCGCTCAAGAGCCTTGCTTTGCCCTTAAAGGTGGTACGGCAATCAATTTATTTGTACGTGATTTTCCACGCCTATCTGTAGACATCGATTTGGTTTTCTTGCCCAGTACAACCAGGCAGCAAGCGCTTGAAAGTATTAAGCAAGCGCTGGATAGAATCAGTTTAAACCTATCGCAAAGCCTTGCAGGAGCGCGGGTAACTAAAAGCTATCAAGACAAAGCTGACGCATTAAGGCTAACGGTGCAGCAAAGCGGTGTTTCTATTCAAATAGAGCTGTCACCTGTTTTGCGCGGCACTGTGTTCCCTGTACAGACGTTAAGTGTTTGTGAGTCTGTTGAAGATGAGTTTGGTTTTGCTGAAATACAGGTTGTTTCTCTTGCCGATTTATACGCAGGGAAGCTGTGTGCAGCATTTGATCGACAGCATCCCCGTGATTTTTTTGACGTTCTGTTACTACTTGAAAATGAAGGGATTACTGAACAGGTTCGTCAGGCTTTTCTTGCGTACTTGTTTAGCCACCCACGGCCCTTGGAAGAATTACTTGCCCCAAGATGGAAAGATATTCAAAACCAATATCTAGGTGAGTTTTCTGGCATGACCAGACGAAGTGTCACGATTGAAGAGTTAGAACAAGCCGCAGTTACAGCGCACCGATTAATCTTAAACGGACTCACAGATAGCGAGAAAGAGCTTGTCATTAGTGTTTATAGCGGTGAACCAGAGTGGGAGAACTCACCCATTGGACACATCCAGCATTTACCCGCTGTAAATTGGAAGCTACTCAATATAGCTAAGATGCCCAAAGAAAAACGCGAAGCGTCACAACAAGCGTTAAGGAGAGTGTTAGGTCTATAGTGGTGGCGTGCACATGGCTTTGAAAGTGCAAAGCTAGAGTATTTACTGACGCTGGACACGCTATGAGTATTTTAATGAGGATAAGCATCGATCTGCGCATAGAAATAACTCTATGCGACTTCTATGCGACTCTTGGTAAGCTATTTGCCTTTTTATGTAACTTAACGATGCCTGTAATATGCCAAAGATGAGCGAATCTACATCCTCAAATTTAATTGAGGACTTAGAAAATGTTCAAAAAATCGACTTTCAAACTCAAAAAAGGCCAATTTTACTATCGCGGGCAACTATACCTACTAGCAGCAGACTTACCTGAGGGTATTCCAGCATTTCCTGCTGAGTTGATTTTTCAACACGAGCGTATCAAGAAAAAAATCATCTTGATACGAGGTATGTATCCGCTGCAAGCCCCCGACTTTAATAGTCTGATTATGCCAATAATCAGAGCTGTAGTCCGACACATGCATATACTTCCGGCTACAGAATCACATCACCATGCTGAGGGCATGGGTCTCTTGACACATAGTCTTGAAGTGGCATCATCACCAGTGAACTTGGAGTTATGTTGGATTTATACAAGATTTCGCAGTTGAGCAAAGAAGGGGGGTTACCCGCTCAATATTCACAGCAACTGCGATCTTCCGGGCAGGTGCGTCAAGCTTTAGCAGATATGGACAAGCTGATACCGCTAAATCCATATCCATAAACTGTGACAGTTGCTATGGCCTCTATCGGTGTAGGGCTAAGAAATACAGATTTTGCTGTGGAGTACGCAAACTCCTGTGGTGTCTGGTCCGTAATACTATCGACTAGCAATACAGTGAAAACGCTAGAACCGCCTTAATAATCAGACTTTCTTTATCCATGCTAAACCTCAGCGGTCCAATTGTGCAGTAGTAACTCATCAAGAAAATTTTCCGCTCTGGCTTTTCCAAGCATACGGGCAGGTCGCTTTGGCCGGCGAAAGTAAACTGCATGGTGGCTTGACCCGTTAGCGTCAAGCGTGGTGGTTTCAATATGCTGACGACCTAGCTATAGATAAGGGTTAGGCGCAATTGAAGCTTAGTGGTGGAGAGTTGTAAATTTAATGAGCGCGCCGATTTGTATACCGCAAACTGCAGGCGAAAAAAAACCCTTGAAAATCAAGGGTTTAGTTTTAAATTTGGCGGAGGAGGTGAGATTCGAACTCACGGATAGTCGCCCATCGACGGTT
>CAZEZR010000133.1:0-2796 GCA_964516465.1 uncultured Thiopseudomonas sp.
CCAGTCGAAAGCGGGATGATTGGGTTACGGACATCAACGATCCCCGTATTCGCTTTCTAGTTGAAGATCTTGTTGCCAAAAATCGCAAACTTGAGCAGCAGATAGCCATTTTGAGGAAGGCAGAGTTTACGATTGACTTGCGTGAAACAGCTGGAACGAATAATTTCCCTGAGTTTATTGACTCAGAGATTGAAGCCCTGAAAAAAGCAGTCAGTAAGGAGTTCTTCGAGAAAATGGAGTGGCAGTCAGACTCGCGGGGAAGGGTGACCGATGATAGAGGAAACAGAATTTATGGCCCTGGCTATGTCACTGCAATTGAAAAAATGCTTTCGATCGAGCCGAAGTGATGGCAGTAAAATCTCAATTTTTTCTGGCTTTTACAAGGCCTTGCACGCCATTGAAAGAGCCAGCACTAAGCGTTTTATACCTCAGCAGTAATATCCAGTTACTGCCATAAAGAATATTACTATCACTGTTTCTACACCGTTAATAAACTCCAGCCTTTTACCATGGCTCAAACCTGGTAAAAGAGTCCGCTGGATATAGCTTGTTCGTATTAATGAGCTAAGGCTGATTAAGCTCAACACCAGCAAGGTTGGGCAGAAGCGTAGACGGATCACACTCAAGTACCCCCGCAATAACGTATAATTTTTCTACCGTAATATTTACCTCACCGCGTTCAATACGGCCCATATAGCTGCGATCAATGCTGCATGAGTGGGCTAGAGCTTCTTGAGATAAGTTACAAGTTTTTCTCTGCTCACGAATTTTTATTCCTAAAGCTTTTGCCAGTCTGTCCATGAGCGTCCCGATATGATTTATATCGTAATGCTCTGTGTTTGCGGTCAAATCAGCCACGGACTATAATCCGTATTTTGTGCTCTTAGGTGATTAGGTGAAGCTTGAAATATTAACCGAGGATGAGCAGTTCGCTGATATCTGCGAAGAGTACTGGCTAATAGATGATGCGGGTAAGTTTGCGCGCAACGTTCAAGAAATTGCCAGCCGATACGGTATGAAGTCACATCTCGTAAGTAAGCTGGTTGAGCAGTATTCTTACGTTTGGCTACCTGAAATTTTTTGTACGCATTGTAAACAACATTATTGGTTTAGAACCCGAGGTCAGTATCAAGAGCGTGACAGGTATAAAGGACGTATATGCAGCGATTGCCTTGAAACCGGGTACCAAACTATTGCAGATATAAAGAGGATTTGGCTTGCCGAGAGGCGAGAGCTAACAAATGCTATTAAGGCCGATCCATCAACCTTAGGGCTAAAGAGTAAGATTTATTTGATAGCCATAATCCTAGCGTTAGGTGATGAACACTTTAGTAAGATTGAGCCGCTTGGAGATTACCCAGCCTGCACTTTATCGCCTGATGCCGCCCATGATCTGAAGGTTCTTCGCTATTTGATCGGCCAAAACTTGTTAGCGATGAGTCTAGATACCTCCTTAGATGCTATAGAGCTTGATGGTGAGGGCCTCGTTATTGATTTGCGGAAGCTTACATTTGAAATTACCTTGACGAAGGAGCAAGTAAAAAAGCTCATCAGCAATTTTGGTGGTGAATTAACGACATCCAGCATTAAGCAAAGCAAAGACTTTATTGATCTGTGTAGACAAATTCAGCTAAGTGAGTGCCTAGGTTTTTTAACAGATAAGCTTGCAGAGCATCAGTTAAGCTTAGTTCCTGGTGAA
This sequence comes from uncultured Thiopseudomonas sp., assembly GCA_964516465.1. Classification (GTDB taxonomy): domain Bacteria; phylum Pseudomonadota; class Gammaproteobacteria; order Pseudomonadales; family Pseudomonadaceae; genus Denitrificimonas. The sequence continues at coordinate 1,700 of CAZEZR010000133.1, forward strand.
AAAACTAAACAAGTATTATCGACGTGTCTTGAGAGATTTAGTGTTGCTCAAATCTACAACTTTATTTGGCGTGCCGTCACGAATGCAGCGGCGTATTACATGCGAAGTAACATTCCAAGAAGACAGGCTGCAAACTCAGTTGTGGGAGCTATCTCACGGTATATGGAGCAAGCGTTAGCTAATGAATGGGAGGTGAAAGCGTTCAAAAGAAATTATAATCTGCCCCAGTCTATGCTGAGTCACGTCGTCTTTAATATCATCTTGAATACAGATGATGGGGGATTTAGCGAAACATTAGAAGAATTATTGCAATAGTTTTAAGGTGCGAGAGCGTTCAAAATCACGATTCATCAAGCCTGCACAAGTTTCGCTGACATTGCGTGGCCTGTCACGCAATGACTTCTTGGTTAGAGGTAAGGCTGATGAGCCACAGCATGTATGGCTTCCCCAGCCCATGCTTTAACGCTATGCTCATTTGTATATTTCTCCTTTATTTGCAAGCAGTTAGCTTTACTCGCCAATGAGTGATCGAGTACAAGCTGCTTGCTCTGCAATTATGACCCTTCATGGAACTCCGTTAATGAGCCAGAAAGTTACCCTGCAACAACTTGAGTCCTTTTTATGGGAAGCCGCTGATATTTTGCGCGGCAACATGGATGCCTCTGAATTTAAAGATTACATCTTCGGCATGATGTTCTTAAAGCGTCTATCCGATGCCTTTGATGAAGCCAAGGAGGGTGTGGTCGCCTATTACATCAGCACCGGTAAAACCGAATCCCAGGCGCTTGAGCTGGCTGATGATGAGGACGAATACGACACTACGTTTTACATCCCACCGATTTCGCGTTGGGATGCGCTTAAAGATCTTAAGCACGACATAGGCGCTGAGCTGAACAAAGCCATGGAAGCCATCGAAGAGCACAACAATTCGCTGGAAGGCGTGCTCGTGTCGATCGACTTCAATATCAAAAACAAACTGTCGGATAAAAAGCTGCGGGATTTGCTCAGCCACTTCAGCCGTCACCGTCTGCGCAATAAAGACTTTGAGCGCCCTGATTTATTAGGCACCGCTTACGAATACCTGATTAAGATGTTTG
>CAZEZR010000134.1:0-2796 GCA_964516465.1 uncultured Thiopseudomonas sp.
TCGTCTGGGGCGTACAGATTTTGTGGGGAATTTGATTCATGGCCAGTATTCGTACGATTTCTTATGATGCCATTATTGTTGGCGGCGGTGGCGCAGGTATGCGTGCGTCGCTGCAGTTGGCACAAGGTGGGCATAAAACAGCGGTAGTTACCAAAGTGTTTCCTACCCGTTCGCACACCGTATCAGCGCAGGGCGGTATTACCTGTGCAATTGCGTCAGATGACCCTAATGACGATTGGCGCTGGCATATGTACGATACCGTTAAAGGTTCCGACTATATCGGTGACCAAGACGCTATCGAATATATGTGTTCAGTGGGTCCGGAAGCTGTATATGAGCTTGAGCATATGGGCTTACCTTTCTCGCGCACTGAGAAAGGCCGTATCTATCAGCGTCCATTTGGTGGGCAGTCGAAAGACTATGGCCGTGGTGGCCAAGCGGCACGTACTTGCGCTGCTGCTGACCGTACAGGTCACGCGCTATTACACACCTTGTACCAAGCAAACTTAAAGCATGGCACTTCATTCTTAAACGAATGGTATGCAGTTGATTTGGTTAAAAACCAAGACGGTGCAGTGGTCGGTGTTGTGGCAATTTGTATTGAGACCGGTGAAGTGGTGCATATCCGCTCGAAAGCCGTTGTCTTGGCAACCGGTGGTGCAGGCCGTATCTTTGCTTCCACTACCAACGCCTTGATTAACACGGGTGACGGCGTTGGCATGGCGTTGCGCGCTGGTGTTCCAGTGCAAGATATGGAAATGTGGCAGTTTCACCCGACCGGTATTTATGGCGCGGGTACTCTAGTCACTGAAGGTTGCCGTGGTGAAGGTGGTTACTTAATCAATAAGCACGGTGAGCGTTTTATGGAGCGTTATGCTCCGAATGCTAAAGACCTTGCAGGACGTGACGTTGTGGCACGCTCCATGGTTAAAGAGATTTTAGCCGGTAACGGTTGTGGACCAGATGGTGATCACGTGCTGCTGAAGCTTGATCACTTGGGTGAGGAAGTTCTGCACAGTCGTTTGCCAGGTATTTGTGAGTTGTCAATTACTTTTGCTCATGTTGACCCTGTGGTTGCGCCGATTCCTGTTGTGCCAACCTGTCACTATATGATGGGCGGCATCGCGACTAACATTCACGGACAAGCGATTGCCCAAGATGCGCAGGGTAATGATCAGATTGTTGACGGTTTATTTGCGGTAGGTGAAGTGACCTCGGTATCGGTGCACGGTGCTAACCGCCTGGGTGGCAACTCGCTGCTTGACTTGGTGGTATTTGGTCGTGCTGCAGGTATCTATCTGGAAAAAAGTTTGCGCGAAGGTGTTGATGCCCGCAGTGCAAGCGAAAGCGATATTGAAAAGTCATTGTCACGTCTGTCTGCTCTTAATGAGCGCACCACAGGTGAAGACGTTGCGCCGCTGCGTAAAGAGCTGCAAAACTGCATGCAGAACAATTTTGGTGTATTCCGTACTGGCGAATACATGAAGAAGGGTATTGCAGAGCTTGAGCAACTGCGTGAGCGCATTGAAAACGTAAAAATCACCGACAAGAGTAATGCCTTTAACACTGCGCGTATTGAAGCGCTGGAGTTGCAGAACTTGTTTGAGGTTGCTGAAGCAACAGCGATTGCAGCAGAAGCTCGTACTGAGTCGCGCGGAGCGCACGCTCGTGAAGACTTTGAAGATCGTGATGATGAGAACTGGTTATGCCACAGCATGTACTTCCCTGGTGAGAAGCGCGTAGGTAAGCGAGCAGTTAATTTCTCGCTTTCATCAGCAGTAGAAAAAGATGCTGAACACTTTAAACCCCAAGAACGTAAATATTAAGGGTTATCACGATGGCGTTGCCTAAAATATTGCAAGTTAGCGTTTATCGCTATAATCCAGATGTCAATTCTGCACCTTTTATGCAGGACTTCAATGTCGACATTGATGGCAGAGACATGATGGTACTGGATGTTCTTGCTCTAATTAAAGAGCAAGATGAGAGTATATCTTATCGTCGAGCGTGCCGTGAGGGCGTATGTGGCTCTGACGGTATGAATATGGCTGGTAAAAACGGTTTAGCCTGTATTACAGCATTATCGACTGTGGTCAAAGATGGCAAGTTGGTTATTCGACCCTTGCCAGGCTTGCCAATTATTCGTGACCTTGTGGTGGATTTAGCGATCTTCTATAAGCAGTACGAAAAAGTTCAGCCGTATTTGCAAAACAATACCCCTGCACCGGGTATTGAACGTTTGCAGACACCAGAAGATCGTGAAAAGCTTGATGGGTTGTATGAGTGCATTTTATGCGCATGCTGCTCAACTAGCTGTCCATCATTCTGGTGGAATCCTGATAAGTTCTTAGGCCCAGCAGCTTTGTTGCAAGCTTATCGATTCTTGGCGGATTCACGTGACACGCAGACGCAAGAGCGTTTGGCACGCTTGGATGATCCATTCAGCGTGTTCCGTTGTCACAATATTATGAACTGTGTCAATGTGTGTCCGAAAGGCCTGAACCCCACTCGGGCAATTGGTCATATTCGTAGCATGTTGTTGCAGAGCGGTACTTAATTTACAACAGTTAATGTTGTAGACTGTTTAGTCACTTATACTGAGAACCTTCATATAAGTGACTTTAAGCAAAAAGCAGTTAACAAAACTGCTTTTTAGAACGCAATTAAAGACCAGCAGGGGCATCCGGGCTGGTGCCCGGACTATCTGCGGGGAATCTGTAGTGGCTTTATCCAAGTCGCTGTTTTGTGACTTAAGGCCGTTAAGTTTCCATGCCGGTAGCGTCCCCCTTATCAAGG
>CAZEZR010000135.1:0-2699 GCA_964516465.1 uncultured Thiopseudomonas sp.
ATTCAGTTGACTGCAGCTTACGGTATGTCAGAAACCTGCCCGTTAATTTCTGCCGCAATGCTCAATGAGCAGCTGCAAGCTGCCAGTGAAGATGAGCAAATTACCTATCGAATTAAAGCTGGTATTCCTGTGCCCATGGTTGAGGCGGCTTTGATGGATGCCGATGGTCAGTTCTTAGTCCATGACGGTAAGCAGCAAGGTGAGTTGGTTTTGCGCGCACCATGGCTCACCCAAAACTACTTGCGCGAGCCAGAAAAAGGGGAGGAGTTGTGGGCGCATGGCTGGATGCATACCGGTGATGTGGCCACCATTTGTGCGATGGGTTTTATTGAAATTCGCGATCGCATTAAAGACGTGATTAAAACCGGTGGTGAGTGGGTGTCATCGCTGGAGTTAGAGGACTTAATCAGTCGTCACCCAGCAGTGCGTGAAGCTGCAGTGGTTGGCGTACCAGATCCGCAGTGGGGTGAGCGCCCTTTTGTGATGGTGACTTTACAGCCGGAGCAGCAGTTCGATGCGCGCGCTATTAAGGAGCACCTTAAGCCTTTCGTTGAGCAAGGATTGCTCAGTAAGTGGGCGGTACCGAATCAGGTAGCAGTTGTTACTGAAATACCCAAAACCAGCGTGGGCAAGTTGGATAAGAAGCGTATTCGCGTGGAGATCGAGCAGTTGCAAGCGGATAGCTCGGTATTTTTATCCACTCTGTAGGTGATAGCTGTGCAGGCTATCAAAATGACTTGAGGGTCAGGTTTTTAGTTGGCACGTTTGCTGCAGTGTAGAGTATAGATAGAAGGTGTTATCGCGTTTAAAGCCGCCAATTTAGAGCGGTTGGTGTGATTAATCAGTCTTTTGGTTGATTGGTCTAAAAAAATGGTTGGTTATACTGCCAACAGCCAAAATAACAATCGGAGTTGCATCCATGACAACAAAACAAAAAAACGTCTGGCGTTTGGCAAAATTGCCATTGGCCGTAGGCTTAGCATCAGTATTAGCAGCACCAGTCTCTGCAATTACTTTTGATCTGGGGGAGATTGAAGGCTCTTTTGATAGCGCACTGTCAGTGGGCGCGAGCTGGTCCACAGCAAAGCGTGACAAGCGTTTTATTGGTAACGCCAATGGCGGAACCGGTTACACCCAAACCGGTGATGATGGCCGTTTGAACTTCCAACGCGGTAAAACTTTTTCACAGATTTTTAAAGGGATTCATGACCTGGAGTTGCGTTACAAAGACTCTGGTCTATTTGTTCGCGGTAAGTACTGGTATGACGCTGAGTTAGAAGATGTGCATCATCTGAAAAAAATCAGCAATAAAGGCCGTAAAGAAGCGGCGAAAAACCGCGGTATCGAGCTGCTCGACGCCTTTGTTTATCACAACTATTCCATTGCCGATCAGCCAGGTACCGTACGTTTAGGTAACCAAGTTGTGAGTTGGGGTGAAAGTACCTTTATCTTAAACGGTATTAACGCGGTTAACCCTATTGATGTAGCAGCGTTCCGTCGTCCGGGTGCTGAAGTTAAAGAAGGCTTGATCCCAGTTAATATGCTCTTTGTTTCGCAGAACTTAACTGACCGACTATCGATGGAAGCTTTCTATCAGATTGCTTGGGAGCAGACCGTTGTCGATAACTGCGGTACGTTCTTTTCCACTGCAGACGTTGCTGCCAATGGTTGTAACGATAACTACAATATTCTTAATCGTCAGTTGACGGACATGCTGATTGCTATTGATGCAAACAATCTTGTCCCAGGTGGCGGCGGCTTAGAAAGCTTAGGTATTGGTTACTCACCACGTGAAGGACTGATGGTGCCACGTGGCCAAAACCAAACTGCACGTAATAGCGGACAGTGGGGTACGGCTTTCCGTTGGCTCGGTGATAATACCGAGTACGGGGCTTATGTTATGAACTACCATAGCCGTACGCCTTTTTTGAGCATGCAAAACGCTCAAATGGATGCCAATATGCTAAATAATATGGGAGTTGCTAGCAATATAGTTGGCAGTCTTTTAGGACCAGATGCTGCTTCATTGGGTGGTGCTGCTGTTCTAGCGGGTAATGGTAATTACTTTATGGATTACCCAGAAGACATACGCTTATACGGTTTGAGCTTCTCTACAACTCTACCTACAGGTACTGCTTGGCAGGGGGAAATCAGCTACCGTCCAAATGCGCCAGTACAAATTAACACTCAGGACATGACTCTTAAGTTAGTGACTGGTATCGGTGGCAGTGTAGGTGCGGCTCAGGCTTATGGTGCAGCAGCTCAGAAAGCTGCTGCTGGTGCAGCAGCGGCGCAGGCTGGCGGAGATTCAGCGCTAGCTCAGCAGCTAGGAGCACAAGCAGCTGGTTTGAAAGCATTGTCTGATGGGAACTTAGCCGATGGTTTAGCTCAGGGCGGTAGAATTCATCGCGGTTATGACCGTAAAGAAATTACCCAGATTCAAACCACCTTTACCCACTTCTTTGATCAAGTGTTTGGTGCTAGCCGTGCCACTGTGATTGGTGAGGTTGGTTGGACTCACGTAGGTGGTTTGGGTAAAACCCTTTATGGTCGCGACCCTATTTATGGTTCACCAACCAGTGTTATTCCTGACAGCCCGACAGCGGTCGCTAAAAATGGCTGGCATGGCTTTACCACTAAAAACTCTTGGGGCTACCGTGTCCGCGGTATCTTAGATTACAGCGATGTATTCGCCGGTA
>CAZEZR010000136.1:0-2495 GCA_964516465.1 uncultured Thiopseudomonas sp.
TCCTTGTTATGTGGATCTGGGTTCTTGGCATATTTAGTTTCAAAATCTGGATGCTGCTTGATGCTGTCAGAAATATTAATCAGCTTTACACGTTGCTCTTCAGGCGTAGCGCTCCAGCCTTGGAACCAGCGCTCGTTAAACGTAGTAATGATCTCATCGAGCGGATTTTTTTCTTTCTCATCACCATGAGCACCACGAGGATTGGGGTTCTGTGGATCAAGTTCTGACTCATCAGCGTTTAAGCTAATCGCATTATTGAGCTTCACTCGTTGTAAGCCATAGGAGCTGAGGTCAACGGATTCAAGCAGAGCATCAATCGCATCAGATTCTGGATCGTTCACTACTAGCTTAGGCACAAGGAACTTTAAGAACCAAAATAACTTTTCCCATACCAAAATCTCATACGGCATGATGGACGCCATTTGTCCGTAAATTTTCACAAACTGCTTAGCCTTCACTTTAAAGTCGACTTTATCTTCGTGCTCAAGCTCTAGTTCATGCTCAAAACGGGCAGCAGCGGTATCAATAATTGGGCTTAATACCTCTGCATCTTCACCATTGAAATAATGCGTAACGAACTGTTCAACCTCGTGCCACTCGTATACGCCTACATCATCTAACGCATCTTTAAGCTCATGCAGCACGTTGATATCCGTCGCTTTAGATAACGACGTGGCAGTATAAAACGGATCAAAAGCCGCTTGGATATCTTCAACGCTATTGAAGAAATCCAATACAAATAAATCTTCTGTCTTTTTACCCAGGCTGGCAGCGCTACGGTTTAAACGCGAGAGTGCTTGTACACACATCACGCCAGCCAGCTTCTTATCAACGTACATGGTGCACAGCTTTGGTTGGTCAAAACCAGTCAAGTATTTGTTGGCTACTACCAGTAAACGGTAGTCATCGGTATCAAAGTTCTCTGCAGTCTTTGTCTCATTAAAACCATTGATATCTGCTTCGGTGTACTCGATACCGTCGACTTCTTTCTTTCCGGAAAAGGCGATTAGAATTTTAAAAGGATTACCCTGTTCCTGTAGCTTGCGAGTAATAGCTTTGTAATAGCGTATGGCTGTTTCTATATTTTGCGTAACCACCATGCCCTTAGCTTTGCCTTTCAACTTCTTGGCATTGACCACATTAGTAACGAAGTGCTCAAGCATGATCTCAGCTTTAGTATCTATGGTGTGCTGACTGTGCTCGACATAGGCGCGAAGCTTTTTTTGTGCTTTTTTAGTTTCAAATTCTGGGTTTTCAGCAATCGATTTTTCGATTTCGTAATAGCTTTTGTAGGTGGTGTAGTTAGCTAACACATCTAGAATAAAGCCTTCCTCAATTGCTTGCTTCATTGAGTACAGATGAAACGGCTTAAAGGTGCCATCGGGTTGTTGCTCGCCGAATTTTTCTAAGGTGCTGTTTTTAGGCGTTGCCGTAAAAGCTAGGTACGAAGCGTTACCGCGCATCTTGCGTGATTGCATGGCCTGCAGAATCTTATCTTGAGCATCTTCAACTTCTTCTACATCAGCCTTGCCCATCGCACGGTTCATATTGTCATGGGCAGAGCCAGACTGTGAGCTGTGTGCCTCATCAATAATTACCGCAAAGCGTTTATCGCTCAGATCGCTAATGCCATCGATAATAAACGGGAATTTTTGAATGGTAGTGATAATAATTTTCTTGCCGGTTTCCAGTGCTGTCTTTAACTCAGCAGAGGTTAGCGCAGGCGCAACAATATTTTTAACTTCGGAAAATTCTTTGATATTGTCGCGCAGTTGTTTGTCCAGCAAGCGTCGGTCAGTGACTACAATGACCGAATCAAACAGGGGTTGCTCCATGCTGTATCCGCCAGCCACAGCTTCTGTCGCAGGATAGGTTTCAATCAGTTGGTAAGCAGCCCAAGTAATGGAGTTTGATTTGCCTGAACCTGCAGAATGCTGAATCAAATAGGTGTGGCCTACACCTTGATTTGCCGCATGATTGACCAGCTTACGCACTACATCAAGCTGATGATAACGCGGAAAAAACAGTGTTTTTTTGTGGAACGGCACTTTACTGTTGCCATCCAAGCGCACAAAGTGCTGGATAATGTTTGCGAGGCTCTCTTTGGTGAAAATTTCTTGCCATAAATAAGCGGTTTTATGGCCGGTGCTGCTGGGTGGATTACCTTTTCCGTGGTTATGGCCTTTATTAAAAGGCAGGAAAACAGTGCTTTTTCCTGCCAGTTTAGTGGTCATATAGACTTCATCAGTATCCACCGCCATATGCACTAAGCAGCGCGCAAAGTTCAGCAGTGGCTGTTCAGTGTCACGGTCTTCACGGTATTGTTTTTGGCCGTGGTATTTTGCATTTTGCCCAGTCCAAGCGTTTTTCAGCTCCATGGTGATCAGCGGTATACCATTGATAAACAGCACCATATCAATTTCTTGCAGTGGGTTTGCCTGCGAGTAACAGAGCTGACGCGTGCAGCTAAAAATATTGTCGGTAAAGTTCTTGGC
>CAZEZR010000137.1:0-2223 GCA_964516465.1 uncultured Thiopseudomonas sp.
GAGAAAACGATCATTTTTCAGAGCAGTCATATTAGCGTCCATTAGAAATTAATAAACTATTATCGCAAATTTGCCCACAAAAGGCACGAAACAGAGGATAGGCTGTGTGGAGCACGCCTCATTTACATCGGTTATGACAATAGATTTGTTTAAGGTGTTAGTTTAACGCATGACGTATTTTAAACATATTAGTGCGAGGGCTAAGTATGGAAAATCTTGTGATTGATCATAAACTATTTGTTACTGCAGCAGATAATAATGCCACTGCTCAACATCCGTTAACCCAGCACTCTATCTACCCGCCCTTTCCAGCGGCGTGTGAATATGCATTATTTGCTATGGGTTGCTTTTGGGGAGCGGAGCGGCGTTTTTGGCAACAACCTGGGGTGTATGTTACGGCAGTCGGTTACGCCGGTGGTAATACGGTAAAGCCCAGCTATGAGGAGGTCTGCAGTGGTTTGAGCGGACACACTGAGGCAGTATTAGTGGTATTTGATCCTGCGCAGATTAGTTTTGCTGATTTATTAGAGGTTTTTTGGCAATCCCATGATCCAACTCAAGGGATGCGTCAAGGCAATGATATTGGTAGTCAGTATCGCTCAGCAATTTATTGTATGGATCAACAACAGTTGCAACAAGCACAGACCAGTTGTGAACATTATCAAGCACGTTTAGCTGCAGCAGGTCGAGCTGAAATCACTACAGAGATTGCTTTGGCACCGGTTTTTTATTATGCAGAAGCCATGCATCAGCAGTACTTAGTGCACAACCCTCATGGCTATTGTGGTTTGCGTGGGACTGAGGTGCTGTACTGATTTTAGTAGGGCGAAAAGCAAAAACCCCGCCTTAGCGGGGTTTGCAGTTTGCAGACTGTGTCCTAACATCCTTGCTATTTGCCATCTTGGCATTAATTACTTATCCAAAATAATTTAATGCCTTCCTTGGCTCATCCTTACTGATACTATACTTGTTTGTATATCAAAAGCCAGTGAATAATCGGTTGTATTATTTTTACTGATACAACCTGAGACTCGAGTAAGCACAGCCTGCAGTACTAAAACTGTTCAGTATCCAGTAAGTACAAGGACTCGCTTCCAGCTTTAACGGAACTGCTTAAGGATTGAATACGTGGCAGTAAACGGGCAAAGAAAAAGCGTGCTGTGCCCATTTTACTGGCATAAAAATCTTCTTGCTCTTTACCCTGTGCGGCTCGAGCCATCATGGCCCACATATAAGCGTAAGCGGTGTAACCAAATACATGCAGGTATTCCACTGAAGCTGCACCAATCTCGTTGGCATTGTTTTTTGCTTCAGCCAGTAACCAAGTGGTTAAATCATCCAGATTTTCAATGGCTGCTTTCAGTGGTGCGGTGAACTCAGCTAAATCTGCTTCGTTTGCAGCAACAAACGCTTTAACTTCATCAGAGAAATGCTGGTAGAACACTCCGTCATTGGCAACAATTTTACGCCCGGCTAAGTCTAACGACTGGATGCCATTGGTGCCTTCGTAAATTTGGGTGATCCGGCAATCACGAATTAACTGCTCTTGACCCCACTCACGAATATAACCGTGGCCACCAAAAACTTGCTGGCCATGAATGGTGGACTCTAAGCCCACATCGGTTAAGAAGGCTTTAGCGATTGGCGTGAGTAAGGCTACCAGCTCAGCACCACGCTTTTGTGCTTCAATATCATCGCTGTACTTAGCAATATCCAGTTGCATGGCGACATAACTGGAGAAGGCACGGCCACCTTCGTTTAAAGCTTTCATGGTGAGCAGCATACGGCGCACATCCGGGTGCACAATAATTGGATCAGCTTGCTGCTCGGGCGCAACCACACCACTTGGCGCACGGCTCTGAATACGCTCTTTAGCGTACTCAATAGCACTCTGGTAGGAGCGCTCACCCAAGGATAAACCTTGAATGCCTACACCCAGACGCTCGTAGTTCATCATGGTGAACATAGCAGCCAAGCCTTTATTCGGCGCATCAATGATGTAACCGGTGGCATTATCAAAGTTCATGACACAGGTGGCAGAACCGTTGATGCCCATTTTGTGTTCAATGGAGCCACAAGCGACGTTGTTTTTTTTACCGAGAGAGCCGTCATCATTAACCATGATTTTAGGCACTAAAAATAACGAAATACCTTTAGCGCCAGCGGGTGCATCAGGCAACTTAGCTAAAACTAAGTGGATGATGTTTTCGGTTAAATCATGCT
>CAZEZR010000138.1:0-2162 GCA_964516465.1 uncultured Thiopseudomonas sp.
TAGATTACACTGGCCCTTTCAATACAGACGTGGAGAGATCACCTTGGTTGAGTACGTAGTTTCCCTCGATAAGCTCGGTAACCATGATGTTGAGCGTGTAGGGGGCAAAAACGCCTCCCTAGGCGAGATGATTAGCAACCTTGCAGGCGCTGGCGTTTCCGTTCCCGGAGGCTTTGCCACCACCGCCCAAGCCTATCGTGACTTTATCGATACGAACAATTTAGATGCACGGATCCATGACTTGCTGGATGGCTTGGACATTGACGATGTGAGTGCTTTAGCTAAAGCAGGAACGCAGATTCGTCAATGGATTTTAGATGCTGACTTCCCTGCACAGCTTGACGCCGATATTCGCACAGCTTTTGCTGCAATGGCCGATGGTAATGACAATATGGCGGTTGCAGTGCGTTCTTCAGCCACTGCAGAAGACTTGCCCGATGCATCTTTTGCGGGTCAGCAAGAAACATTTTTAAATATTCGTGGTGTCGATAACGTTATTTACGCAGCTAAAGAAGTGTTTGCTTCACTGTTTAATGACCGTGCGATCTCATACCGTGTGCACCAAGGTTTTGAGCACCGCGATGTAGCCCTCTCAGTGGGTGTGCAGCGCATGGTGCGCTCAGAGACGGCCGCTGCCGGGGTGATGTTCAGTCTCGACACTGAGTCCGGCTTCCGTGATGTAGTGTTTATTACGGGCGCCTATGGCCTTGGTGAAACAGTGGTACAAGGTGCAGTAAACCCTGATGAATTTTATGTGCACAAACCCACCTTAGCTGGCGGCCGTCCAGCAATTTTACGCCGTAACTTAGGCAGTAAAGCGCTGAAAATGATCTACGGCGCCGATGCCAGCGCAGGTAAATCCATTGAAACCATCGATGTTGACCCTGCTGATCGTATGCGCTTTGCCTTAACTGATGAAGAAGTGACCAACTTAGCTCAACAAGCAGTGATCATTGAGCAGCACTATGGCTGCCCGATGGACATTGAGTGGGCCAAAGACGGTGATGATGGCAAGCTCTATATTGTGCAAGCGCGTCCAGAAACCGTTAAAAGCCGTAGCAATCTAAATGTGATGGAACGCTACTTGCTCAACGAAGAAGGTAACGTTTTAGTTGAAGGCCGTGCCATTGGCCAGCGCATTGGCGCCGGTCCAGTGCGAGTGATCAGCGATATTGCCGAAATGGACAAGGTGCAGCCTGGTGATGTGTTGGTCTCTGATATGACTGACCCAGACTGGGAGCCGGTGATGAAGCGCGCCAGTGCCATTGTCACTAACCGTGGTGGCCGTACCTGCCACGCAGCCATTATTGCCCGTGAACTGGGTATCCCTGCGGTGGTTGGTTGCGGTAATGCCACAGCATTACTCAAAGACGGTCAAGGTGTGACGGTTTCCTGCGCTGAAGGTGATACCGGCTTTGTTTTTGAAGGTGAGCTGAACTTTGACATTCGCACCAACTCTGTTGAAGCCATGCCAGAGATCCCGTTCGATATTATGATGAACGTGGGTAACCCTGATCGCGCCTTTGATTTTGCTCAACTGCCTAACGAAGGCATTGGTTTGGCCCGCCTTGAGTTTATTATCAACCGCATGATTGGTGTCCACCCTAAGGCACTGCTCAACTACGACAGCTTACCAGCGGAGCTAAAAGAGAGCGTTGATAAGCGTACTGCCGGCTACGCCAGCCCTGTTGATTTTTATGTCGACAAACTGGTCGAAGGTGTCAGTACCCTCGCCGCTGCATTCTGGCCGAAAAAAGTCATTGTGCGTTTGTCTGACTTTAAGTCCAACGAGTATGCCAACTTAATTGGTGGCAAACTGTACGAGCCAACCGAAGAAAATCCAATGCTGGGCTTCCGTGGTGCCTCGCGTTATATCAGTAAGTCATTCCGTGATTGCTTTGAGTTGGAATGCCGGGCCATGAAGCACGTGCGTGATGTTATGGGCTTAACCAACGTTGAGCTGATGATACCTTTTGTGCGCACCGTTAATGAAGCCGCGCAGGTTGTTGAACTGCTGGGTGAGTACGGCCTGAAGCGTGGCGAAAATGGTTTGCGTCTGATTATGATGTGTGAGCTGCCGTCCAACGCCCTACTGGCTGATGAGTTCCTTGAGCACTTTGATGGTTTCTCCATTGGCTCAAACGACATGACGCAACTGACTT
>CAZEZR010000139.1:0-2134 GCA_964516465.1 uncultured Thiopseudomonas sp.
ACACCCTGCCTAACACCATGTTCCGTGTGGAGTTAGAAAATGGGCACGTCGTTACTGCGCATATTTCCGGGAAAATGCGTAAAAACTATATTCGCATTTTAACCGGCGATAAAGTTCGTGTTGAAATCACGCCCTATGACCTCAGCAAAGGCCGCATCACTTACCGCGCCCGCTGATTCATTACTGCAGCGTTACAGTCTTTCAAATCACGGTACAAGCACAGAGCTTGTACCGTTTTTTTGTTGCCTAGCGTTTTATATTCGCTGCCAACATCTAACTGCTGATACCTAAAAAGGGCTTGAAGCTGACGTGTCCAGCGCCGCTTTCAAACCCTCTTTATATTAGATTTCTGCAAGCACAACCCGTCAGTAACTCAAGCGCAAGCAATGCTGTCTGCACATCCCTGTGCCACTGCGTGCACAACAGTCACCGAGCCAGAGTCGATGACAGCGGTGATTCACGCTAAAGGTTAACCACTAACAGTACCCTCAGAAGCTCATATCAACCCGCGTCCACCAGGTACGCCCCGCCTCATTAACCCGTATGCTGTTATCCACATAGCCAAAGCCAGCATTACCGGCAAGGTTTAAGTGTTCGCTGTAATTTTTATCAAATAGATTGTCGAGACCGGCACTGACCTTCCAATTTTTACTTAAGCGATAAGCACTGTTAATTGAGAACACACCAAAACCGACGCTGGGGCCAAAATCTTTGCCGACGACATTACCACGGCCCTCATCAATGCGATTTTGTGCCGCGACAACACGCCATAAAACAGAAGAGCTGAAGTTATCCTGCTCATAACCCAAACCAAAGCGCGCTTCCAGTGGCGGTATTTGCGGCATCGCACGACCATCCGAGCTGTTTTTACCGTAGGCATAGGCAAGACTCGCATTGCCCTTGATGTTAGCGGTGAACGCATAGCTGGCACCTAACTCAGCACCCATAATGCGCGCGTCAATATTAGAAGACGCTTTACCCATACCGCTATAGTTAAACATGATGTAGTCCCGCACCTGCCCAGCGTAACCTGAAAGCCAAGCATCTATTGGCCCCTCACTGTATTGCAGGCCAAAATCGACTTGAGTGGTTTTTTCTGGATGAGTCCCTTTAAATGCACCGGGCCCGCCTGAAAAAAGCTCCCAATAATCAGGAAAACGCTGACTATGGCCTAAACCAATATACGTGGTGGCCGCAATAGCTTGCAGGTCCTGCTCATAACGCACGAAACCGCTCGGCAATGTAGTACTGCGCTTTTCTGTGTCGGACTTATTACGAAAATCCTGCGACTCAACCCGATCAACACGCAAACCGCTGATCAAACGCTCTCCGCCTGCCAGCTGCCAACTCAACTCACTGAATAAGCCATACTGATGAAAGTCAGCATCTTTACTCCATGCTTTGTGCTTGTAATCAGAATTAAAGCCATGGCTCATTCGCTTACGATGCTCGTTTTTCTGCGCATCAACACCCGCAATGATTTCCAAACTATCCCACTGCCATGTACTGCTGATACGCGCACCTAGTGTACGACGATCAACATTACTGGACATCGGCATTTTCATCATGCCGCTCGGTTTAAAATCACGTAAACGAAAATTATCCATCACATGATCTGCATAGTTGTAGTACACCTGCGCTTCCAAAGCTGCCCAAGTATCGGTTAAGTTGCTCTGTTTAAAGCGCAAACCTAAACTTTCCCGATCAAACTGAGTGCCGTCCATGCCGCGTCCCGCATAACGCGACTCACCATCGCCTTTACCTGCGGTTAACTCCAGCAAAGTGTCGTCAGTGGGGGTCCAGCCTAGAATCAAATCGCTGTTCCACTTGTTCCAGCGTGAAGGAACACGATGGCCAGCGCCATCATTGTAGTCATGGGCTTTCGAGCCATTGGCAATAAAGCGCGCATAGCCTTCACGACTGCCTGCGGCAGCATCGATACTGCGATCAAAACGGCGATTAGAACCCACCAACACATTACTGTTTAATCGATAATCTGGCTCAGTAAAATTCTCTGGCTCACGCTCAAACAACACTGTTGCTGCCGAAGCACCCGGCCCCCATAGCACCGTTTGCGGACCTTTAATCACCGTCAACTTATCGTAGGTCTCTGGGCTGATATAGGAACTGGGGG
>CAZEZR010000140.1:0-2038 GCA_964516465.1 uncultured Thiopseudomonas sp.
GCAAATAAGGAACTTTGAGCAAAGTGTGCTCGCGGATTTTAAAGCCGATCTTCTCGTTTCTCAAGTCACTTGTGACTCTAAATCCACTTTTAAGCAGTTTTTCTTCTACTTCTTGGGCAAACTGGCTCTGTTTCTCGCTGATATTCATAATTGTCGCTTGGGTCGGTGCTAACCAAGCTGGAAAGGCACCTTCATAATGCTCAATCAAAATACCAATAAAGCGCTCAAACGAACCTAAAATAGCACGGTGCAACATCACCGGATGTCGACGATCGTTCTCTTCGCTGACATACTCTGCATCCAAACGTACAGGTAGATTAAAATCCAGCTGTAGCGTACCACACTGCCACACTCGACCTAAGCAGTCGCGTAATGAAAATTCAATTTTAGGACCATAGAAAGCACCTTCACCGGGCTGCAGTTCATATTCTAAACCAGCCGTATCCAATGCTTGTGCCAATGCTTTTTCAGCACGATCCCACTGATCATCTGTACCAACGCGCTGTTCAGGGCGTGTAGATAGCTTTAACTCGATATCAGTAAAACCAAAATCTGCATACACTTTTTGCGTTAAACGGATAAAGTCTACAGATTCTGACTGCATCTGCTCTTCAGTACAGAAAATATGCGCGTCATCTTGAGTAAAGCCACGCACACGCATTATACCATGCAGGGCACCTGAAGGCTCATTACGGTGACAGGCACCAAACTCAGCAAGGCGCAAGGGCAGCTCGCGATAGCTTTTTAACCCCTGGTTATAGACCTGCACGTGACCTGGGCAGTTCATCGGTTTAATCGCGTAATCACGGGACTCAGAATGGGTAACAAACATATTCTCAGCGTAATTGTCCCAGTGACCGGATTTCTCCCAAAGATGACTATCCAGTATTTGCGGGGTTTTAATTTCTAAATAACCATTCTCACGCTGGACTTGACGCATGTACTGCTCAAGCACCTGATACACGCTCCAGCCATTGGGGTGCCAAAACACCATACCGGGCGCTTCTTCTTGCATATGAAACAGATCTAAACGCTTACCCAGCTTACGGTGATCACGCTTTTCTGCTTCTTCAAGGCGCTTAAGGTAAGCATTGAGCTGTTTCTTATCGGCCCAAGCAGTACCGTAGATGCGCTGCAGTTGCTCATTTTTAGAATCGCCGCGCCAATAGGCACCGGAAAAGCGCGTCAGCTTAAAGGATTTTAAGAAGCGGGTATTGGGCACGTGCGGGCCACGGCACATATCCACATATTCTTGGTGAAAGTACATG
Source organism: uncultured Thiopseudomonas sp. (assembly GCA_964516465.1). GTDB lineage: Bacteria > Pseudomonadota > Gammaproteobacteria > Pseudomonadales > Pseudomonadaceae > Denitrificimonas. The sequence continues at coordinate 1,269 of CAZEZR010000140.1, forward strand.
CCCATTTCTGTTTCTTCGGGCATGTCTTCAATTAGGCGTAATTTATAGTCCTCGCCACGCTCAGTGAAAATATCAATCACTTCGGCACGCGGCGTCAGCTTTTTGATCACATCGTAATCTTGATTGATCAACTCAGTCATACGCTTTTCAATGGCTTGCATATCATCTGGGGTAAAAGGACGATCAATAGCAACGTCATAATAAAAGCCATCTTCAATCACCGGACCAATCACCATTTTCGCTTCCGGAAACAGCTGTTTGACCGCATGACCCACTAAGTGCGCACAGGAGTGGCGGATAATCTCAACGCCTTCAGGGTCTTTAGGGGTAATGATCGACAGTGTGGCATCGCTAGTAATTAAGTCTGTGGCATCCAGCAAGCGGCCATTGACGCGACCTGCTACCGTTGCTTTAGCAAGGCCAGCGCCGATCGATTGCGCGACTTCAAGAATAGTAACTGGATGTTCAAATGTACGCTGACTGCCGTCAGGAAGAGTAATTACGGGCATGGCGCCTCCTCTGCCTAGTGGTGACCCCTACAAAAGGCCACGTGGGTGGGGATGAGCCAGTAAGAGCGATCAATGTAAGGTATATCTGCCATACTGCGGCAGAGGGCTTTACCCATCCAAACCAATCGGATTCACTGGTAAAAAATGCAAGCGTATCAATAAAACTTGCGCTAAAACACAAAAGGCCGCACTAGGCGACCTTTCGATAAATTTGGTAGGCACAATTGGATTCGAACCAACGACCCCCACCATGTCAAGGTG
>CAZEZR010000141.1:0-1723 GCA_964516465.1 uncultured Thiopseudomonas sp.
CGCTCTTGCTCCTCATTAGGCCAAGCAAATAACACCCAAGGAATTGGACCTTTAGTACCATCTTTCTCCCCCCAATGCGCCTCCATCGCGGCTAGTTTTACCGGTTGATATTTCAAGGTATTTAAACCACTCGCATCACCTACAAAAGCTTGAATGGGCACAAGAACAATTAAAATGCCCAGTGCCATCCGTATCATGGTTTTAGCGTTTTCTATTGCCATGCCTTTAAGTAACCAACGCGCCCCTACCGCCAATACGACAAACGCCGTGGTTATATAGGCTGCCAGGAGCATGTGCGCTAAACGTGTGGGAAAGGTGGGGTTAAAAATAATTTTTAACCAATCCACTGGATAGGCGATGCCGTCACGAACCTCATGACCCGCCGGAAACTGCATCCAGCTGTTAGCGGATAAAATCCAAAACGCTGACAATGTCGTGCCGAGTACCACGATCACACAGGCCACAAAGTGTAGCCAGCGCGGCACTCTACCGGCGCCAAAGAGCATCAACCCTAAGAAGGTGGCCTCTAAGAAAAATGCGGTGAGCACCTCATAACCAATGAGTGGAGCAACGACATTACCCACCCCTTCGGCATAATTACTCCAGTTCGTACCAAACTGGAAAGTCATAATAATGCCCGTTACCACTCCCACACCGAAAGAAACGGCAAATACCTTTATCCAGAACTTTACTAAGTCATGATATTTTTCATTATCGGTGTATAACCACATACCTTGTAAAGTGGTAATCCAAGCGGCTAGTCCTATAGTAAAAGCAGGAAAAACGATATGAAAAGAAATCGTAAATGCGAACTGAAGCCGCGAAAGAATGACTGGGTCTAGCTCCATGCTAGCCTCCTATAGCAACATGAACCGCCTCACACAACGTGATCGGTATCGATTTATAGGCAGGAATACCACTATCTAGGTCGTAGTCCTTAACTCCTGACAATATAAGCGGCCACGAACCCTTTAGCAATTTGTAGTGGCGTAGTGGATTTGACCGCCTAATGAGCGGTGCGACCATGCACCAACACGTAATTAAATATGTGTAGAAAAGTCAGAGCAAAACGCAACTTGAGCCACGAACTCCGAATCACAGTAGCTCAAGTAGCTGTTGATTAAAAACGACAGCTCGCGGCAAGCAGCATGATTGACTGAAGCTAGAACCAAAAGCTAAACAATATTTTAATACTCAGCTAATGAGCCAATAAAAAACGCCCGCTGCATTCAATTGCAGTGGGCGTTTTGTTTTACAGCGGCCTAAGGTTTATTTAGGCCTTGTCATCTGTTGCGCTTACGAGCGAATAATGTGATCAAAAGCACTCAATGACGCTTTTGAGCCTTCGCCCATGGCAATGACGATTTGCTTGTAAGGTACAGTTGTGACGTCACCTGCAGCAAACACGCCGGGGATGTTAGTTGCGCAGCGGGCGTCGATTTCGATTTCGCCGTGCTTAGACAAGGCAACCGAGTCTTTCAGCCACTCAGTATTCGGCAACAAACCAATCTGCACAAAGATACCATCCAGATTCACCGTATGGCTTTCTTCAGTGTTGCGATCTTGGTAGATCAAGCCTGTTACTTTACTGCCGTCACCTACCACTTCAGTGGTCATAGCGCTCTTGATCACTGTAACGTTTGGCAAGCTTTTGAGTTTTTTCTGCAACACTTCATCAGCGCGTAAGGTATCAGCAAACTCAAGCAAGGTGACATGCTTCACC
>CAZEZR010000142.1:0-1679 GCA_964516465.1 uncultured Thiopseudomonas sp.
GCAATGCGTAATGCGCTGAAGCGTATTCAGAATGGCGAGTATGCGAAAATGTTTATCACTGAAGGTGCGGCGAACTATCCTTCAATGACTGCTTACCGTCGTAACAACGCTGTGCACGGTATTGAGGTAGTTGGTGAAAAGCTGCGCTCGATGATGCCATGGATTACAGCTAATAAAATTGTTGATAAATCAAAGAACTGATTTATTCGGCAGTTTGAAAAACGCGGCTAAGGCCGCGTTTTTCGTTTTTTAGTGTTTGTTTAGTATAAAATGCCAGTATTGCCAGATAGATTGGTTTGTTACATAGAGAAGCTTAAGGAAGTTTATGAGCCAGCGTCCTGAGGAAAACGATAGAGCATCATCTATTGAGAGTTTATTGCCTATAGATGAGCATATTGAGGAAGGTCACGACAGTGAAGGCCGTAAGGTGCGGCATAAAGGCGTTTACTTGCTGCCGAATTTATTTACCACGGCAAATCTATTTGCTGGGTTTTATTCAATTATGTGTTCGGTGAGCGGCAACTTTAATGTTGCTGCGGCAACCATTTTTGTTGCGATGGTGCTGGATGGGCTGGATGGGCGCGTAGCGCGAATGACCAATACGCAAAGTGCTTTTGGTGCTGAATATGATTCCTTGTCAGATATGGTGGCGTTTGGTTTGGCGCCGGCCATATTGGCTTTTCAGTGGGCGCTTATCGAGATGGGCAATGTTGGTCTGACAATTTCATTTATTTATGTGGCTTGCGCAGCGTTACGTTTAGCGCGTTTTAATACACAAATAGATGTGGTCGATAAGCGTTGGTTTATTGGCTTAGCAAGTCCTGCTGCAGCTGGTGTAGTGGCCGGTATGGTTTGGGCGGTTTGGACAATCAGCGATGCTGGTGTTGCTGGAGGCGACTTACCTTTTGCAGTTACCATGCTGTTTGCTGTACTGGTTGCAGTATCAGGCTTGTTAATGGTGAGTAATATTAAATACTACAGCTTTAAGGATTTAGACCTTAAAGGTCGTGTGCCATTTGTCGTTATATTGGTTGTGGTCTTAGCCTTTGCTGTGGTGTTAAGCGATCCGCCTAGGATTTTGCTGATGATTTTTTTAGTCTATGCAGCCTCTGGTCCAGTGCAGTATGTTTTGCGTCTGCGCAAGCGGCAATCATCCAAAAATAAGCTGTAAAGTGGCCGTTTCAAGATCTTTTCTGCTTTCTGTTGAAATGCTGTTGACAGCTTCTTTAAAGCATGTAGAATGCGCACCTCGTTAGGCAAACACAGCAACAACCGCTTAACGTAAGAGTTTGATTCCTAAGGAAAAATCCTTATAAATTAAAACTTGACAGGCTAAGGTTCTCATGTAGAATACGCAGCCTGCCAACGAGGAGCGCAAGCCACTCAGCGGCACCAAGGTGTTACACGGAAGCATTTAAAAGCCTCCAGAAAATAAACCTTGACAGATTATTTAGGAAGCGTAATATACGCCTCCTCGCTGAAGCGGACAGCTTCAACGAAACGTTCTTTAACAATTTGAATCAAGCAATTCGTGTGGGTGCTTGTGTTAGATGATTGATAGTCAAATGATTATCAGCAACACAAGTTACTCTGTGAATTCATAGAGTTATTTTTGTCTTTTTTTATAAAAGATATTTGCGATTGCTGAGCCAAGTTTAGGGTTTTCTCAAAACCCGATC
>CAZEZR010000143.1:0-1654 GCA_964516465.1 uncultured Thiopseudomonas sp.
TCAGTACAAAAAAGTGCTATCAGCTGTTTAGGATTAGCCAGTATTTACGTGGCTGAATAAACTACTTTGGTATCGCCAGTGGCTATCAGCACTGCGTTGAGCTGGATCATTGGATCCGACGCAGGGTACGAATGGCCTATTGGCGACAGTGGCGTAAGCCGCGCACTAAAGTAAGAAACTTAATGCGGTTGGGCGTTCATGTGCAAGCTGCAGTTGCATGCGGTATCACCAGCAAAGGCCCATGGCGCAGCTCTAAAACTCCGGGAATTAATCAGGCATTATCAAATGCTTATTTAAAATCTCAGGGTCTGTACGAATTACGCGATGGTTGGATTAAGCTTCATCATTCTCAGTGAAACGCCCTGTGCGGAGCCGCATGCAGGGTGTTGTGGGGGCTGAGGGCTAGAAACCCTCGGCTACCCGATTAGGCGAGCTGTCACGGCGCTTTAATATATTGCGATAACGCCTTCTCAAACTCGTTACCATAATTCATTTTGTCAATAAACTGCAGGAGGTCATCACCCGGCTCGAACCATTCATTCCGCACATGAAGGTGCTTAAACTTATAATGAAGCCGCTTTTCGTCCGGCTTATCGCCCAGCATGAAACCCAGAAAATGTAATTCTTGGCTGTTTGCTAAGGCGAGTGTGTGCAGGCGCTTTTTCGGATGAGAGCTCGTGAACCCGATCTTGATATTCTTCAAGATGGATTCCTGAATAAAGTAAATGAATCCTGCCCTCTTTTCGTAGTCGTATGTCATACCACACGCCTAACGTTTGGTTAAGGGGCCGGCTTTAGCCGGTCCCGAGTGAGCGAAGCGAGCGGCATTGAACCAATTGTTATATTTGTTTCTCTGTGTGCAGGCTAAATGCGGCAGTAATTGATTGCAGGAGAAGAAGCCTGGATTATTAATTCAGAACCGCATCTGTATATTTTTAAGGGTAATTAGCTTTCCCTATTTTTTTGATAGTTCAACATCAACTATTTCATTCACGGTTTTTACTGTTCTTGTGTAGATGTTGTAGCCAGGGGCATTGACCAACATTGTGTCTCCAGGGACAAAGGCTCCGGTTACGCGGTAACTGCCAAGGGCATTGGTTGTTGCGCTATCCCTATTAATTACAACGTGTGCCGATGGGATAGGTGTGCCTGTTTCTTTGTCGCGCACAACGCCTTGCATGCTTGAGCACGCTGACAGAATGAGAGTTGAGCAAAGAATCATTAGTGCGTTCTTCATAAGTGTCCTCAGTTTTATTGGAGTGAAATATAACGTTTGGTTAAGGGGCCGGCTTTAGCCGGTCCCGAGCGAGCGAAGCGAGTGACTTGAACCTCTAGTTAGACGCTTTACTACCTAACCTGCATTGTTGTTGATGTGCAGTTATCGTTATTCACTGTAGACATCCATGGATCAAATTTCGCCATGCACTTTTCTACAATTAACCCGCCTCTGCCGTCGCTACTGATACTGGTGACAAAAGGACCGGCTCTGCTTGAACAGCCGGAAATGATGATTGCTGATAGCGTTGCAATTAATACTGCGGTTACTTTTCTCATTTTGCCTCCAATGGCGTTATGGATATGTGATTTTTAATGAAGGGTCTAACGCTAAGCTAAGCGGCGCAGCTTGCTGCGTCCAAAGCTTGAGCGCTTTGTT